>NZ_CP026029.1:6300000-6600000 GCF_023520895.1 Paenibacillus sp. PK3_47 | reverse complement strand
AACACTGAAATCGGCAAGGATATTCCTACGCAGCAGCTGGTGGATGAATATGATGCCGTTGTACTCTGCGGCGGAGCGACCAAAGCACGCCAGTTCAATGTGGAGGGCAGCGACCTTAAAGGCGTTATGTACGCCATGGATTATCTGAACGGCACGATCAAGAGCTACCTGAATTCCGGCCTGCAGGACGGTAATTATGTATCAGCTGAAGGCAAGGATGTCGTTGTACTGGGCGGCGGAGATACCGGATCAGACTGTGTAGCCACCTCACTGCGTCACGGCTGCAAGAGCATTACACAGTTCGGTACACATGACAAAGCGCCGCTGGAACGCGATCCGATTGCCAATCCATGGCCGCAATTCCCGAATGTATATACGCTTGATTATGCACAGCAGGAAGCCAAAGCGGTCTTCGGTGAAGATCCGCGGGAATTCTCGATCATGACCACCAAATTTGTGGGTGATGAGGAAGGCAACCTGAAGGAAGTACACACGACGCAGATCCGCCGGATGGTGGACGAGACAGGCCGTAAGATTTATCAGCCGGTTCCCGGAACTGAAGCGGTCTATCCGGCACAGCTGGCTTTGATCGCAATCGGTTTTGACGGCCCTGAGCAGGATATGATTCAGGAGCTGAACCTTGAGACAGACCGCCGTTCCAATGTGAAGGCACGCTACGGCAAATTTAACACAAACGTGGATAAAGTCTTTGCAGCTGGCGATATGCGCCGCGGCCAGAGTCTGGTGGTCTGGGCCATCAACGAAGGACGTGCAGCTGCCCGTGAAGTCGACAAATATCTGATGGGATCCACAGTGCTTGTCTAAAAGGCATTTTATCTATTTTAACTCAATTAGATCACAAAGAAGCCGTCTCCTCAGCCTACGCTGGAGGGACGGCTTTTTGTCTGCCTTTACAATGGCTTGTATTCTTACCCTTCAACCTTGAAGCGCTCAATCTTGCTCTGAAGGTCCGCGGCCATCCGGGACAGCTCTGTGGATGATGCTGAAATCTCTTCCATGGATGCAAGCTGCTGCTCTGTCGCTGCAGTTACATTCTGGAACGCATCCGATGTGGAGCGCGAGATGCTGGCAATTTCTTGGACAGAAGCTGCCACCTCCTGCGCACCTGCCGACATTTGCTCGGTGATGGCTGAAACATCATGAATTTGGCCGTTAATTTTGGCGGTAGAAAGCTCAATGCTGGAGAAGGCTTCTTTCGCTTGAACAGTAACCTTAATACCAAGCTCCACGTCAGCAGACACGCGGGTCTGAATGGCCTCGTAAGTCTGATCAATCAGACCCGTCATTTCGGCAATGGTTTCCTGAATATTTTCTGCTGTCCTTCTGGACTGGTCGGCAAGCTTGCGTACTTCTGTGGCTACCACGGCGAATCCTCTGCCGTGTTCACCTGCACGTGCAGCTTCAATGCCTGCGTTCAGGGACAAGAGATTGGTCTGTGCGGCAATATCGGAGATGGCCAGGCTCATGGAGGATACCTGGGCATTAAGCCCGTTTAATTGTCCGATCAGTCCAGCTGAGGTCTCGGTAGACTGCCTGATGGCATCCATCTGCCGGGTGACCTGTTCCATGACTCTGCTGCCGCTGAGAACATCTGCTTCCGTATCTGCGGATGAATCGACGATCATCGCTGCGGCTTCAGCTATTTTTTGAATCCCGGAAGACATCTCCTCCATCGCGCGTGATGTCTCCACCATGGAGGCGGTCTGTATCTCTGCCCCTTCACTGGAGTCCTGCACCAGCTCGGCCACATAGGCTGTGGCTTTGGAGTTCTCTTCAGTGGTCGCGGTCAGCTGTTCACTGGAAGAAGCCAAAGCTCCGGAAGTATCCGTAATATCGACTACAATACTGCGGAGAGAACCCACCATAAGATTATAGTTTTTGGCAAGCTCGCCGATTTCATCCTTGCGGTTACTGTGGATCTGTTCGTTCAGATATCCTTCGCTGACCCGGCGTGCAGATTCGTTCAGGCTGCGGATCGGCCGCGTAATCGAGCGGACAATGAAGTAGAGCAGCGTTAATGCGATAATTAAAGCCAGTGCCAATACGATCAGATTTTTGTAGATGATCGGCAGGGAGGCATCAGAGAATTCTTTAGTGTCCAGTACACCGATAATTTTGAAGCCGGTAGCGGGATTGGTAATGTAGTAACCGCTCATTTGCTGACCTGTATCGGGATTGGTGTATGACAGCTTGCCGCTGTCCTGGTCCAGCAGACCCGCCACATACGCTTCTACATCTTCGCCAGCTGCTTTGGACGGATGGGAGACAAATTTGTGATTACGGTCCATGATGAAGAAATAACCGCTTGTACCGAGCTTAACCCCGTTAATCTGTTCACTCATCAATTTCAGATTAAGGCTGACGGTGAGCGCTCCCTGTCCGTCTTTTAAGGTCTCAGAAAGGTATAAATTATAATTCCCTGAAGTAGCGGATACAAAAGGATCTATGATAGTGACTTTACCGGGATTGCCCATTGCGGCTTTATACCAGTCACGGGTGCGCGGATCATAATCCTGGGGGCCCGGGTCCGGGGCCTTCATCCAAGAGCCGTTGTTGTTTCCCGCGGTCAGAATTTCAAGCTCCGGATGTTCCTTCATGAACAATTCAATTAAAGTCCGGGTTGCCGGTGTCTTGGCTTCGATGTCATCCGAAGTGATTTGCTGACTGAGCTGCTGGAGATTTTTGACCGCTGCAGTTAGTGTTTCGTTAAGTGTACCGCCGAGAAGATCTACGTTTTCACGTGTCGCATCCTGCATTTTGAGCTCAAGCTGCTGACTTGCTCCGGTGTACGAAAAATAGCTGACCAGCAGAATAGGCACCACCAGCAGTATAGTGAAGAATAACATCATTCTTCTTTGCAGTGACTGGGCTGAAAACTTCTGCAGCAAACGTTGCATGGCTGTGTTCATGGATACGGTTCCCCCTAGACTCATTCAAGCAGATTGGATAACTTGTTCCGCTTCAAGAAATGTTTTATTTTTATCTTCGGTAATAAGACACAATATTTTCATATTTAATCTTAAAAAATGTCGAAAAAGATGTTTCAAAGAACATTACTTGACGTGCTTGCTATTTTCGGATACATTTATAACCATATTTTATACAGGAACAGCGTTGATCAAGGATCTATGCTTTACGGTATCGTCAGAACAGAAAGAGGACTCACCGGCTGAGAGGTCCTTCGAGTACGATAGAAGCATACCCTGCCTTGGAAGCTGCCGTATTCTGCTGATGCTGAATGCAGCCGGGGACCTGCCGTTATCAGGTAGAGAGGACTGCCATTCAAATTTGGGCGGTTAAAAAAGGGTGGTAACACGACATATTCGTCCCTGACGGATATGTCTTTTTTGCGTTTCAGTATCCAATCAACACATTAAAGGGAGCTGATGAATATGCGTCAAAACAATCTGCTGGCTTCAACTCTTCGTGAAGCTCCGTCCGAAGCGGAGACTGCCAGCCACAGGCTGCTGCTTCGTGCCGGTTACATCCGCCAGCTGGCGGCCGGAATCTATACCTACCTGCCCCTGGGCCGCAGAGTACTGCGCAAGATCGAGAATATTGTGCGTGAGGAGATGGAGGCAGCCGGAGCACAGGAGGTACTGTTGCCTGCCATGCAGCCCGCTGAGCTGTGGAGAGAATCGGGACGGTACGAAGTATACGGGAAGGAGCTGGTAAAGCTACAGGACCGTCATGAGCGGGAATTCGTCCTTGGACCCACACACGAGGAAGTCATTACAACACTGCTGCGCGGGGAAATCAGCTCCTACCGCAGGCTGCCGGTAACGGTATACCAGATACAGACCAAGTTCCGTGATGAACGGCGTCCGCGTTCCGGGCTGCTGCGGGGCAGGGAGTTCCTGATGAAGGATGCCTATTCGTTTGATATTGACCTGGAAGGCCTTGACCGCTCTTATGTACAGATGTATGCAGCCTACCAGAGGATATTGGCGCGCTGCGGACTTAACTATGTGGCTGTCCAGGCAGATTCCGGAGCCATCGGCGGAGAAGGCGGGAGCCATGAGTTCATGGCTATATCGGACATTGGCGAGGACATCGTAGCAGTCTGCTCAGAATGTGATTATGCAGCGAATCTGGAGCAGGCAGAGGTACATGCCGGAGAGCGCACACCGCTGCAATTAAATGGGGATGCACTTCCCGCTGCAGAGAAAATTCATACTCCGGCTATGCGGACCATTCAAGAACTGGAGCAGGGACTTAATATTACAGCGGAGCAGGTGATCAAGACACTGGTGTATACCGGTGGTGACAAGACTTTTGCCGTCCTGGTCAGAGGGGATCATGAAGTTAATGAAATCAAGGCGGCCAGAGCTATGGGAGTCAGTGAAGTGAGCCTGGCCGGTTATGAAGCCCTCAAGGATACAGCCGGCGTTGAGAGCGGGTTCGTGGGTCCTGTCGGCTTGTCTATGCCGATTCTGGCAGACAGGGCGGTGGCAGAAATGGCTCAGGCAGTAACGGGAGCAGGGGAAAAAGATTATCATCTGCGCGGAGTTGTACCGGGCCGGGATTTTTCTCTGGATCATGTGGGCGATTTCCGCAATGCCGCTGAAGGGGAATGCTGTCCGCAGTGCGGCAGGGGAGTGCTTCATTTTCATCAGGGAATTGAAGTGGGTCATGTGTTCAAGCTGGGTACGAAATACAGTGAAAAGCTGGGCGCAGATTATTTAAACGCTGCGGGCAGGAAGCATCACATGATCATGGGCTGCTACGGTATCGGAATTTCCCGGCTGGCTGCTGCTGTGGCTGAGCAGAATCATGATGAACAAGGGCTGATTTGGCCGTCTGCGCTGTCTCCTTATCGAGTGCATATCCTGCTCATGTCGGTTAAGGACAAGGAACAGGCTGCAGCTGCTGAAGCATTGTATGAACAGTTGACTCAATCAGGAATTGACGTATTATTGGATGACCGGGATGAACGGGCAGGTGTAAAGTTTAAGGATTCAGCTTTAATAGGGATTCCAATAGCCATTGTAGTAGGTAAAGACGCTGTGGCGGGAAAAGTGGAGTGGATGGACCGCAGGGAAAACACGAAAGAGCTGATGAATATCTCTGACGCCGCAGCCCGTGTCATTCAAAGCCGGAGCTAGGCAGTCTGCAGTTTTTCTGTACAAAACCCGTCAGCCATGGACTGACGGGTTTTTGCATGCCGGGGCAAGTTTATTTTGTTGGACAAATCTAGCTTTTTGCATGAACCTGCTAAAATGTGCGGGAAAATGGTATAATAGACTACTGGACGTGTTTTGGAAGAATGAAGGTAAGGAGCGATTATTTTTGAAAACACTCATTATTGCGGAAAAACCGGATATGGGGCGGAATATCGCCGCCGCAATAGAACCGAAGGCCAAAAATCACCGTTCCTATCTGGAAGGGGAGCAGTACATCATCACCTGGGCGATCGGACATCTCATCGGTCTGGCCGAACCGGAAGCCTATGACGACAAATATAAAAAATGGAATATTAACGATCTGCCGATTATTCCCGAGCAGTTCAAGCTGGTGCCGAATGCGCGTACGCTGGATCAGCTGAAAGTCATCGGCGAGCTGGCCAAACGCAGTGATCTGCTGGTCAATTCCTGCGATGCCGGGCGGGAGGGCCAGCATATCTTTTCCCTGATCCAGCGGCATTTGAAGCTGAGCCAGCCTGTCAAAAGATTATGGATCTCCGACCTGACGCCGGAAACGATCCGCAAGGGATTCCAGGAGCTGAAGGACGGCTCCGAGTACGAGAATCTGACCAAAGCGGCCAGAGCGCGCAGTGAAGCCGACTGGCTGATCGGCATGAACGGCTCGCGCGCTTTTACAACCAAGCATAATGTGCTGCTCTCGGTCGGCAGGGTACAGACTCCGGTGCTGGCGCTGATCTATGACCGGCAAAAGACGATTGAAGCCTTTTCTTCGCTCAAGTTTTTTGAGGTGGAGGGACATTTTACCCAGAATGAGATGAGCTACAAGGGAATGTGGCAGGGCGAGCGGATGACAGATGGGGCCAAAGCCGAAGCGCTTGCCGCCAAGGTGAAGGGCAAACCGGGCCGGATTGCTTCCTATGAGGTCAAGGAGACGAAGGAGTATCCGAACAAGCTGTACGATTTGACGCTGCTGCAGCGCGAAGCGAACGGCAAGTATGCTTTTTCCGCCAAAAAGACACTGGATATTGCCCAGGCACTCTACGAAAAGCACAAGGTCATTTCCTATCCGAGGACAAACTCGAACTATGTTACGGAGCAGAATATCCCGGAAATGCACAAAACCTTATCTGCGCTGCAGGGAACCTCTTACGATGAATGGGTAAAGGGCGCTAACCGGAATCTGGTCCACAAAGGCAATAAATTTATCTGCAATCCTGCCAAAGTGGAAGATCACCATGCCATTCTGCCTACATACCGCAAAGCATCCGGACTGAGCGCAGATGAAGCCAAGCTGTATGATCTGATTGTGCGCCGTTTTCTCTCGCAATTTTATCCGGCAGCGGAATATAAGGTTCATACAGTCATTACAGAGGTTGAAGGCGAGAATTTCAAAACCACGGTCAAGGAATTGTTAAGCCTCGGCTGGAAAGTTATTTATGCGGACCAGAAGAAGACAGCGTCCAAGCCTGCAAAGGGCAAAGGCAAAGAGGATGAAGAGGACGAAGAGATAGAGGTCAGTGAACCCTTCTCGATCTCGCCTGCGGAGGAAGTGCTCTGCAGTGACGCCATCGTCAAGGAGAAGGATACCCAGCCGCCCAAACACTACACGGAGGGTACGCTGCTCAAGGCAATGGAAAGTGCCGGCAAGCAGATCGAAGATGAGGAACTCCGGGATGCCATGAAGGATTCCGGACTGGGAACTCCGGCGACAAGGGCGGCAACCATTGAGCGGCTTAAGAATGTCGGATATGTGGAAATGCAGGGTAAAAAAATTACCATCACACAAAAGGGCCGGACGGCGATCGAGCTGATCCGCGGCGCCGGTGTGGAGCTGCTGACCTCGCCGGAGATGACCGGACAGTGGGAACGCAGACTTAATGAAATTGCCAGAGGCACTGCGGCAGACAGCCAGTTTATGGAGAACGTCAAACGTTTTGCCTCCATGATCGTGGACAAGGTAAGGAAACAGTCCCGAGCCGACAAAACCTCCTTTGAAGGGGATACACCGCCTGCCGGCAGCAAAGGCCGGGGCAAGGCAGGTTCGGCGCGGAAAGGTGAGGGCAAAGCTGCTGCTTCCGGACAGCGTAAGAGAAGCGGAGAGACTGCAGCCGGTACAGCGGTCCGCATCCCTGCGGCAGGAACAGCCAGACCTGCGAAACCGGCGGATGATGGTCCGAAAGTGATCGGTTCATGTCCGCGTCCAGGCTGCGGCGGAATGATCTTTATGGGACGCAAAGGATATGGCTGCTCCCGTTACAAGGAAGGCTGTAAATTTGTGATCTGGAAGGAAAGCTACGGACGAAGTCTCACGGATTCACAGGTGAAGGCGCTGATTGAGAAAGGGAAGACAGGCAAGCTGAAGCTTTCCGGGGCGGACGGTTCCCCGCAGGAAGGCAAGCTGGTGCTGGCTAATATGGATACGGGGCAGTTAGAGATAGAATAACAGCCGGAGCCGGATGAACAGCTGCGCTCTGCTGCAACCGCAAAAAGGATGTGTCCGCGGCCGTGATTCATTGGCGGGGACACATCCTTATCTTTGTTCTTGCCTGTTGCCGGCGGCTACTGTGCAGACTCAGCCAGTGCTGCGTCAATGGCTGCGGTCAGGCCCTCGTAAGAGGAATCCGGAAGCAGCTCGCCGTTCACCATAAATTTAGGCGTGCCGTTTACGCCGTAGGCTCCGGCGATCTTGAAGTCTTCCTTCACATCATACATATAGGTATGACGGGTGATATCCTGTTCGAACTGCTCGTAATTAATACCTTCAATGTTGTTCTTGACAAAGTTAAGAATGAACTTCTGGGTGGCCCAGATGGTGCTCTCATCACCTTGGTTGTCGTACAGCTTGTGGACATATTCCCAGAACTTTTCATTGCTCTGCCTGTAGATGGCTTCCCCGGCACTGGCCGCCAAATAGGAGTCCCTGTCGATAAAGGCAAAGTTCATGAAGAAAAGCTCAGCCTTACCGGTGTCTACATAATCCTTAATGAAGGTATCCAGATAAGCGGCTGTCCATTTTTTGCAGGCAGGGCATTTGAAATCAGCGAACTCAATAACCTTGACCTTCGCTTCGGCGCTTCCGAGATGCGGCTGCTTCTCATACTTCAGCCCGTCAACAACAAAATTGCCCTTTACATCCGTGTAATTGGGCAGGTTGTCGAGATCACCGGCATCGCCGGCAGTTCTCCCTGCCGCCAGGTAGAGCAGGGCTATAATCAGGATGACAACAACCACACCCAGCAGCATCGGGAGCCAGTGCTGCCGCACCGGGCTATTTCCGCGGCTAACTTTTTTGTTCATTCCGTACCTCCTGCTTGAGATGACAATCTTCTCAAACAGTATAATCATACCGGGTGCAGGATGAATGTGTCTTTTGTAACATTACAGTGCTATAGATTAGCCGTGGCTCTTACGCTGGGCTGCAGACCGGATCACCGGCGGAACTTCAATAATGGATGATATGGTCACTACGGATTGCTGCATCTCCCGCTGAAGCTCAATCAGGTTGTAGAGCCATTCATTCTGCTGTTTCAGATAGATGGTGTTAATCCCTGCGGTCAGGGCCGGAAGCACATCCGTACGCAGTGAATTGCCGATCATCCATGTGCGGCTGCGGTCAAAATGGTGTGTGCTCAGGATGTTCTCCAGGGATTCCACATTTTTGTGCTGGCGGATAAAGATTCTGTCATCAAAATACAAATCAAGCTTCATCTGCTCAATTTTGCGCTGCTGGATCGTATCATCTCCGCCTGTGTAGAGATACAGATCGTGCCCGTCCTGCTTCAGCATATCCAGTGTCTCCACCATGCCGGGGTAGGCTTCAATTTCCTGGTCATATACGCTAAGCCCCAGCTTCATCAGCTGCTGCTCCTGAACAGGATCCGCAGGCCTGCCCAGTCTGGCGCTGAAATAACGGTAGGTGGCAATCAGGGATTTGGGAAAGTTCTCGCTCGCCAGTCCGCTTGTGCTCACAGTCTCCACATCGATCTCAACCTGCTTGCTGCGGACTTCGCTGGTAAGTATGCCGTCTCCGCTGAACCAGTCATTCATAAGCTCGAAATACTGGCCCAGAATGAGGTCGAAATACTTATTGCAGTGCACCAGTGTATCGTCCAGGTCAAAAATGACTTGTTGTTTCATATATGTCATGTGTCCACTCCTTCTCAGTAGTCATAGCTGCAGTTGTATTCTAATTATATCCGAATATATGACTCCAGGAACATCTGGAGTTCAGAAGCACCGTCCGGCCGTATGCTGAAGCGCTCGCTGTTCTCACCGGAGAGATGCACACGCAGCAGCCCTGCAACCCGCAGAATCAGCAGATGATGCATCAGCATTTCACTGGACTGGCTCAGCTCGGACTGCATTTCCCAGAGCGTTTTGGGCTCATGGGCTACATAGCGGAGCAGCCGGAGCCGCGTAGGATCCGAGAGTGCCTTGGTCATTCGCAGCAGTACAGTGGGCGGTTCGTCCTCATTGTCTAACGGTACATCGACAGGATACTGGATGATCATCAATGTATTGTAGAAGCAGTAAGTATTGATCGGCCGGTTATGTACCGTGGGCAGCAATACGATGGTATCCAGCCCGGGCAGATCCTCAATGACAACGCCTCCTGAGGCATACTCGATCAATGCTGTAGGATCCATTTTGCTTTGCAGCATTTTTTTCTCTGAGGCGTCCTCGATGAGCAGGGGCAGAATCTTGTGCTCCACATGGCGGAAATATTGTTCATGCCACAGACGGAGAAGCGGGCTGTAGCTGTTCTTGATCCGGGCACATTCTTCCATCGTAAAGTCCGGGAACAGCGGCACTGACCGCAAAAAGATTTCCTCCAGCGGAGTATCGTCCAGCTCATCCAGAAACTGCAGCACCTTGGACGCCGGGCCGCGGTTGTACGCCCATGCATACAGCACGTCATAATCGCTGAAAGGCCATTCGGCAGCCCCCCGCAGGAGGGACAATTGCTGCGGCGGAATCCGGTTATCGAGATCACGCACCCAGTCAATGCCGATATCCAGGTTGGAAATCCACTTGCGGGTCACATATAACATAAAACTGTCGAGCAGTTCATATACAGGCGAGACATCAATTTTTAGTTCATAACTCATGCTTACACCCCCAGGGAATTCCGTCACTTCTATATATTATCTCTTGTTATGAAGAGGGTTGTCTACTATAATGTTCGATGTTTGCCGGTTGGCGTAAGATTTAATAACTGAATAATTACATAGTTAGTATAGGAGGATTTATCCGTGTCAGACCCGCTACAACAGACAGTTAAAATAAACAGCAAGCTGAATTACATGATTCTGATCACCGTCATTATCGCCGCAGGCCTTAGCCAGGGGCTCCTTTTGCCTGTACTCTCCATCCTGCTGGAGCAAAAGGGCGTGTCCTCCTCTCTGAACGGGCTTAATGCGGCCGCGTTATATGTGGGTTCATTTGCGATGACCCTCGCTGCTGAACGGGTACTTGGAGCCATCGGTTTCAAAAAGCTTATTGCCGCCGGGCTCACCCTCGTGCTGGCAGCCCTGCTGCTGTTCCCGCTGCTGCCGGGCATCAAAGTATGGTTTGTGCTGCGGCTGCTGGTCGGTATCGGCGACTCAGCCATCAATTATGCCGCACAGCTCTGGGTGCTGCTCATGGCGCCGGCCGAACACAGGGGCAGATACCTGTCCCTGTACGGAATGT
This sequence comes from Paenibacillus sp. PK3_47, assembly GCF_023520895.1. Classification (NCBI taxonomy): domain Bacteria; kingdom Bacillati; phylum Bacillota; class Bacilli; order Caryophanales; family Paenibacillaceae; genus Paenibacillus; species Paenibacillus sp. PK3_47. The sequence goes on along the minus strand of NZ_CP026029.1, from coordinate 6,589,144 downwards.
CCTATGGACTCGGATTCAGCCTGGGGCCGCTTGGCATCAGCCTGCTGCGGTTTGGCGAAGCTGCACCTTTTCTTATTACCGCTGTACTGTTTCTGTTTGCACTTTTGCTGGTGCTGGTCAAGCTTCCGGATTCCCGTCCTGAAGCCGTGGAGCATAACGAGGGACAAGCCCGCCGGTTCGGGCGAGTGTATATGCTGGCCTGGTATGCGTTAATACCGGCTCTGCTCTACGGATACATGGAAGCCAGCTTGAACAGCAGCTTTCCTGTTTACGGTCTTCGCACAGGCTTCACTGCAGATCAGATCGCTGCGCTGCTGCCGTTTGCCGGTATCGGCGGGCTGGTGCTCCAGCTGCCGCTGGGCATCTGGAGTGACCGTTACGGCCGGAAGAAGATTCTGATCCTCTGCGGAGTGGCAGGCGGTACTGCGTTTGCTTTGCTGCCTGCAGCCGGGAATCAGTTCCTGCTCACTCTGGCGCTGCTCACGATTGCGGGCGGCCTGGTAGGTTCGTTCTTCTCACTGGGCCTCAGCTATGCTGCAGACATTCTTCCGCGCAATCTGCTGCCTGCCGCGAATGTAGTTGCTTCCTTCCACTTCAGCGCCGGCAGTATCATCGGACCGGGGCTCGGCGGACTGCTGCTTGAATTCGGCTGGGGCGGCGGTGTATTCGCACTGATGGGCGTATTCTATATTCTGTTCGGTTTGTCAGGGTTATTATTCTCGCAAAGAAAAGCGATTTAAGGTAAGATAAGAACGAATGCTCGCATGGAATTTGATCCCGCTTTCAGAGTACACTATAGAATAGAGTCGAAGACAGGGAGAGGTCGAACTATGATCACAGTTGAACATCTGGCCAAAACAGTAGGAGAGGACAAGGTTCCTGTGCTGCAGGATATTGGCTTTCAATTAGAACCGGGGGAACTGGTGGTGCTGCTGGGGGCCAGCGGAAGCGGCAAATCTACGCTGCTGCGCTGCCTGGCGCTAAAAGAAAAATGGGACAGAGGCAATTTCAGAGTGGATGGAATCGATATTAAAGGAAATGCTTTTGCCGGGAGACGGAAGATACGCCGCGAATGGGCCTACCTGGAGCAGAATGCCGAGCTCAACCCGAACCGGACAGCGCTTAAGAATGTCCTGATCGGCCAATCTTCACAGACACCGCTCTGGCGGATGGTTACAGGTATGGTGCGCTCCGATGATTACATGGGAGCCATGGACGAACTGGATCTGCTGGGACTTCTTGATAAAGCGAAGATGAAGACCAGCCAGCTCAGCGGGGGAGAACGCCAGCGTGTGGCGATTGCCCGGGCGCTTGTTCACGGAGCCAAGGTGATTCTGGCGGATGAGCCGGTGACGGGCCTGGATCCGCGGACTGCCGAGGGCGTGATGGAGACCCTGCGCAAGCTCTGCAAAGAGACCGGTCTGACGGTGATTACTGTGCTGCCGCTGGAGCTGGCTGAACGTTATGCCACCCGTCTATGGGTACTGGAGAACGGCAGAATCAAGCATGATGTCAAAGGCCGCCGCCTGACGTCCCAGGAGCGGGCCAATCTATAATGAGCCAATCAGGGAACAGGGAAGAGTGATGAAGTTGAATACACATGTTCTGAAGCGTCTGGCAGCAGCAGCGCTGTCGCTGTCTGTTCTGTCAGGCTGCACCTTCATCAGTGATCCTGTTTCACGGATGAAGGTGCCCGATCTGTCTGCCGACAAAGCCTCACTGATGACAGCGATCAACTCGCTGATTCCGGCAGGCTCTTCGCTGATCCGCCCGACCAATAACAACGACAGCTCGATATTTACCGAGGATCTGGATAACGACGGTACGCTGGAGACGCTGGTCTTCTATTTGACCAGCAACGAAGCGGTGCTGATCCACGGCATGATTCTGGAGAAGCAGGAAGACGGATGGGTGAAGAAGCTGGATTTTGACGGTGACGGCACACAGCTGGATTCTGTGGATCTGAGAGATCTGACAGGTGACGGCAAACTAAACATTATTACAGGATATTCCCGCGGAGAAGAGAAGGGCATGGTAGTCTACAACTACTCCGGCGGAGAGCTGGAAGAAGTGCTCACTGAGCCTTATACCAAATATCTGCTCGATGATCTGAACGAGGACGGTATCGAAGACCTTACGATCGTGTACTTCAAACGCAATGAATTTGCGACTATAACAACCTACCAATATAACGACGGTTTTAAGGTGCTGGATAAGCTGGAGGACCTGGATCCGTATTTCAGTAATTATTACAATATTGTCTCAGGTAAAGTAGCAGAGAACAAAGAAGGTATAGTACTGGATTCGGCGGTGGATTCACGCTCGGCCTATACAACGATGGTCGTGATGGAGAACAGCAAGCTGCGTGTAGTGATCCCCGGAGACGCCCGCACCTTTAAAGACCGCAAAATTGTCAGCGAAGATATCGACGAAGACGGTATTATCGAGATCGGGCTGCTTGAGCCGCCCAAAGGCTGGGAGTATTTTGATCCGGAGACCATTCCCTATTTTAACTCCTATTACAAGTGGGACGGCAAAGACGGGTTAACCTTCTCGACCAAGAAATATCATGACCCTTCGGGCAGGTTCACGATTGATTTTTCTCCGGAATGGCTGGAGAATATTACAGTCGATACGAAATCCGTCCAGGATAAATCGCTGAAGTTCATTATGTCCGATACCGGTGAGACCGTTGCCGAGGTTTCCTTTTTTACGGAAGAGGAATGGAGCAAGGCGAAGAATTCAGGCTGGGATCTGCTGGGACGTGACATGGACAAAATTATCGGCTACCGGGGTGAACTGGAACAAAGCACAAGCTGGGGTGACAACGACAAAATAACCGCTCCTATTGAAAGGAAGGGACTTGATGAGTAAGGTACTGATTCTGGAGGACGAAGAGTCTATCCGCAGTTTTATTGTAATTAATCTCAAACGCAACGGATTTGAAGTGCTGGAGGCCGCTGACGGCAACGAGGCACTGCACAAGCTGACTACAACCCCCGACATTGATATTGCGCTGCTGGATGTAATGGTGCCCGGCATTGACGGTTTTGAGGTCTGCAGACGCATCAGAGAGACCAACGAACGGCTGGGAATTATTTTTCTGACGGCAAAAGTGCAGGAGCAGGATAAAGTATATGCACTTTCTGTAGGCGCTGATGACCATGTCAGCAAACCTTTTAGCCCTACAGAGCTGATCGCCCGGATCCAGTCGCTGCTTCGCCGGGTTAACGTACACCGTGAGCAGTCGGCCAAGGTATCCTTTCATTCGGGACCTTTTACGCTGGACCTGATTTCCAAGCAGTTCAAACGCAGCGGGGAAGCGATCGAACTGACGCCGACTGAATTTTCGCTGGTGCAGTTTTTTCTGGAAAAAGAAAACACACCGCTCAGCCGCGACTCGCTTCTGGATCATGTCTGGGGCAAAGAGTACATGGGCGATCCGAAGATTGTCGATGTAAATATCCGCCGGCTGCGCCAAAAAATCGAGAACAACCCGTCAGAACCCGAGTATCTGCAGACTGTATGGGGGCACGGCTATAAATGGAAAGGCCAAGGCCAATGATCAGAAAGGGGATGCGCAGACAGATTGTACTGCATTATCTTCTTGTAGTCTTTGTGGCGCTTCTCCTCGTGGAGGTTATTTTCCTCCTGGCGATCCGGACGTACTATTACAACAGCGTCTACAGCAAAATCACGACCCAGATTGCTACAGCGGAAGAGTTTATCAAATACAGGTTCACAGGCGATAACTCGCCTGATCAAATGCAGAATATTCTGGATTTCTTCTGGCTGGACAAAACAGAGCTGCAGGTATTAACCCTAAGCGGTGATATTCTCACAAGCTCCACAGGGTTCCAGCCGGACCGTACGATTACGACAAGTGATGTTCCGGAGGCGGTGGGCGGCAGTATCGGCCGCTGGGTCGGAAGACAGCCCGGTACCAATGAGAGTGTAATGGCTGTGTCCAAAATGCTGCAGATTAACGCCCGCGATACTTATGTGATCCGTTACCTGACCTCCATGGAGCGGATAGATAAGGATCTGTTCAATCTCACCATGGTGTCCATCGGCATTGGTGCGGCAGTTATGGCTATCGTTGTGCTGTTCAGCTTCGGGCTGGCCAACTCGATCGTAAAGCCGCTCAACAATATTACGGCAGTGTCAGCGCAAATGGCGAAGGGGAAGTTCACTACCCGGATCAAAGGCGATTACAAATACGAAATCGGTGATCTGGCTTCCACGCTGAATTATATGGCGGATGAAATTATCCGCAGCAATCAGATCAAGGATGATTTTATATCCTCGATCTCCCATGAGCTGCGGACACCGCTTACCAGCATCAAAGGCTGGAGTGAGACGCTGATATCCGGCGGTTATGATCCCGAGGAAACCAAGCTCGGTGTTGGGATTATATCCAAGGAGAGCGACCGTCTCATCGGGCTGGTGGAGGAGATTCTCGACTTTTCCAAGCTGCAGCAGAATGAGATGAAACTCTCCATAGTGCTGGTGGATATCAAAGTGGTGCTGCAGGAAACCATCCTCAACATCTGGGCCAAAGCGGAGAAGAAGCGGATTCATCTGCTGCTGGAATGTGAAGACACCATCTATATCAAAGGCGATCCCAACCGGCTGAAGCAGGTGTTCCTGAACCTGGTTGACAACGCGGTGAAATTCTCTCCCGAGGATTCCAGCATAGTTCTGTCTGCGCAGCGGCTCTCGGGTACGGAAATGGCGGTAATTGTGCGGGACAGCGGTATCGGGATCAGCGAAGCGCATTTGTCCCGGGTCAAAGACCGCTTCTTCCAGGTGGATGCGCTGAACGGTGGTACCGGTCTGGGGCTGGCGATTTCCCAGCAGATTGTAGAGCTTCATCACGGTAAACTGGAGATGGACAGTGAACTGGGCAAGGGAACCCAGGTTACGGTTATTTTGCCGTTGACCACCGAGGTTCCGCCGTCTGCAGTTCATCCGGCCGATGAGAATGAGGCATGAAGAAGAGGGGAAGCGCGCAGGCTTCCCCTCTGATTTTACAAGAATAAAGGCTTCAGACACAGGTTGGGTTAACCGGTGTCTGAAGCCTTTATTCATTTACTTTGTATTTTAAGCTTAGGAAGGAAGGCTTTCTGCGCGCAGTCTGCCAGCTTTTTCGTATACCTCCTGCAGGAGGCGGGAAGGTTGGGTGCGGATGACCGGCTTAGCGGCTACTGTCTCATAAGGTCCTACGACTACGATATTGTCTTCGCTGCCCTTGATTACAGCGCCATCTTTGATTACTGCGCCTTCACCAATGATTGCATTCTCAATCAGTACACCACGCCCGATACGTGCATTTGGCATTACGATACTGTGTTTGATCAGCGTCAGCTTGCCGATTTCAACACCGCCGAAAATGACGGAACGGTTCAAATTCCCTTCAAGATGGCAGGTCTCATTGACCAGGCAATCTGCTGCAGGAATCTGTAAGCGCGGCTTGTGTACCGCTTGCTTGATCCGGCGGGAACGGCTGTACATCGGCCATTTGGCGTTATCCAGCTTAAAGCCGTTATCTTCCTGGAGCAGGTCCATGTGAGCTTCCCAGAGGCTGCCTACAGTACCAACATCTCTCCAGTATCCTTCAAAACGGTAAGCGAACAGCTCGTCATTACCATCCAGCATGGTCGGAATGACATCTTTACCGAAGTCATGGCTGGATTCCGGGTTAGCGGCGTCGCGCAGCAAATGCTCCTTAAGATATTTCCATTCAAACAAATATATGCCCATCGAAGCCAGGTTGCTCTTCGGAACTTTCGGTTTCTCGGCAAATTCGGAAATTTTCAGCTCATCATTTACGTTCATCACGCCAAAGCGGCTGGCTTCCTCCCAAGGCACTTCCATAACGGAAATGGTGGCTTTGGCCGATTTGCTGATATGGTAATCCAGCATTTTACGGTAATCCATATGGTAAATATGGTCGGCTGACAGAATCAGTACGTGTTCAGGATGGTTGCTGTCAATATAATCAATGTTCTTATAAATGGCATCAGCTGTTCCTGTGTAGCTGTCACGTCCTTCCACTCCGGAAGGAAGCAGCGTTACACCTTTATCCGTACTGGTATGTAGCCCCCACGGTTCTCCTTCACCAATATGTTCATGCAATGATTCAGCCTCGTACTGCGTCAGTACGCCTACAGTGTCAATACTGGAATTCACACAGTTGCTGAGGGGAAAGTCAATGATTCTATACTGTCCGCCGAAAGGGACTGCTGGTTTTGCCATTGTGCTGGTCAGGGGGGCCAATCTGCGGCCTTCTCCGCCTGCCAGGAGCATGGCGATACATTCTTTTTTACTCATTTGTTATCCCTCCCATTTTTTTGTCAATGCTTGTAATATAAACTCCCCACAAGCTCTTGAAACGACATAGGTGAAATATATTGCCTTATAACAGTAAAAATTACATAAATATTTTTGGTATTCAGGAAATCTTTATTTTTATGGCTAAATCATTTTCAAACACGCAACATTGGGGTAATGTTATAGGTGCATCATATATAAAAAAGGTGGTGATGATTTGCCTCACATACAACAACCAGTAAACTTACCGTCCTCAGATGATATTTACCTGTTCCATGAAGGCACCAATTATCGCAGCTATACGATGCTCGGTGCGCACACTGCCGATGAAGATGGGGAGAAGGGTGTACGCTTTACCGTCTGGGCTCCTCATGCGGCCTATGTAGGACTGGCTGGTGATCATAACGGCTGGGACGGAACACAGGATGTAGATTCATTATATAAGATACCCGATTCAGCATTTTGGAGTCGTTTTTTCCCGGGTATAGAGCTGGGAACTTTATACAAATACAGAATTATCGGCAGCGACGGCGCAAGTTTTCTCAAAGCCGATCCTTATGCCTTCAAAGCTGAAGTACGGCCGGCCACTGCCTCTGTGGTTGCCGATATCACCGGATATAAATGGGGGGACAGCGCCTGGCGCAGACGTACCAAGACTGCTTATAACGGCCCGGTGAACATTTATGAAATGCATTTTGGCACATGGAAGCAGAAGGAAGACGGTGAATTTTACACCTATGCGGAGATGGCTGAGCTGCTGATTCCTTATCTGCTGGAAATGAGCTATACTCACGTTGAATTTATGCCGCTTGCTGAACATCCATATGACTTATCGTGGGGATATCAGGGAACGGGCTATTTTGCAGCTACAAGCCGTTACGGCGAACCTCATGAACTGATGTACCTGATTGACCGCCTGCACCAGGCAGGCATCGGGGTGATTCTGGACTGGGTACCGGCGCATTTTGCCAAAGATGCACATGGGCTTAGAATGTTCGACGGCTCCCCGTTATATGAATACGCAGATCCGATGCTGGCTGAGAAGCCGGGCTGGGGTACACTCTCTTTTGATTTCAGCAAACCCGAAATTTCCTCGTTTCTGATCTCCAATGCCTTGTTCTGGTTTGATATGTACCATATTGACGGGATGAGGGTAGATGCGGTTACCAGTATGCTGCGGCTCGATTTTGAGAAACAGGAGCACCAGTTCAGACGCAACCGTAACGGAGGGCTGGAGAATCTGGAAGCCATCAGGTTTATTCAGCAGCTTAATAAGACGATTTTTCAATACTATCCTAGGGCACTTATGATGGCTGAGGAGTCAAGCGCCTGGCCGGGAGTTACCGCTCCTGTTCATGAAGGCGGGCTGGGCTTCAATTACAAATGGAATATGGGCTGGATGAATGACACACTGGGTTACATAGAACATGATTTCGGGGCAAGACCCTACCATCATAATTTGTTGACCTTCCCGATCGCTTACGCCTATTCCGAGAATTACACGCTGCCGCTGTCCCATGATGAAGTGGTGCACGGCAAGAAGTCCCTGCTGGACAAGATGCCTGGCTCCTATGAACAGAAATTCGCCGGACTGCGTCTGCTGCTTGGTTATCAGGCGACCCATCCGGGCAAAAAGCTGCTGTTCATGGGCGGAGAATTCGGCCAGTTCATTGAATGGAAGGATGAAGAGCCGCTGGACTGGTTCCTGCTGGACTACGAAAGCCACCGCCGCATGCTGGCGTATACTGCAGCCCTGAACAAGCTGTATTTGTCAGAGAGGGCGCTGTGGGAGCAGGACCATAATATGGAGGGTTATCAGTGGATTGAAGCCGACGATAACAGCCAAAGTGTTCTATCGTATATCCGCAGAGGGAAAAAACCAGTGGATACGCTGCTGATCATCATTAACTTCCAGCCGGTGGAGCGGCTTCATTACCGTCTGGGCGTTCCGCGGCCGGGTACCTATGAAGAGATCTTCAGTTCGGAGAGTGTGGAGCTCGGAGGCTCCGGAATTCATAATCCGCCGATAAAAAGTGAGAAGAAGGAATGGCATAACCAGTTGAACAGCATAGAGCTTACCATACCGCCTCTGGGCTTCCTGGTGTTGAAGAAAGCAGGGCGCAAGGTAAATAAATGATGAAATAATCCGTTCATTTAAGGGGGAAATCTAGTTATGAAAGTACTATTTGCCGCTGCTGAAGCCCATCCGTTTATCAAAACAGGCGGTCTGGCCGATGTCATTGGCGCATTACCCAAGGCTCTGAAGGCTGCCGGAGTGGATGTGCGTGTGATTTTGCCCAAGTACCGCGGAATTCCCGAGAAATATGCCTCCCAGATGGAGCATATCGCAGTAGCGGAGGTACCCGTAGGATGGCGCAACCAGTATTGCGGGGTCGAACGGATAATCCATGACGGTGTCCCGGTGTATTTTATCGACAACGAATATTATTTCGGACGTGACGGTATCTATGGATACATGGATGACGGTGAACGGTTTGCCTTCTTTAACCGGGCGGTTCTGCACTGCCTGCCGGAAATCGGCTTCCAGCCGGATGTGCTTCACTGCCATGACTGGCATGCTGCGGTAATTCCGCTGCTGCTCAATGCCCACTACCGACATGATCCGTTCTACAGCAATATGCGTACCGTATTCACCATCCATAACCTGCTGTATCAGGGGGTGTTCCCTTACGCTGTGCTGGATGAGCTGCTTGGACTGGACACCAGTTATTTTAATGATGTCGAGTACTACGGCAATGTGAACTATATGAAAGGCGGCATTGTGCACAGCGATCATGTGACCACGGTCAGCCCGACTTATGCGAATGAAATCCGCACGCCATACTACGGATACGGGCTTGACGGCCTGCTTAACCACCGTGCAGACAGCCTCAGCGGAATTGTCAACGGGATTGATACGAAGAGCTATAATCCGGCTTCAGACCAGGCTATTTTCACCCGGTACCGTACGAACCTGGCCAAGAAGGCAGAGAACAAGCTGGGGCTGCAGCAGGAGCTGGGACTCCCGGTCGCGCCGTATATCCCGATGGTTGCTATGGTTACACGCCTTGTTGATTCCAAAGGCCTTGATCTTCTGACACGTGTGCTAGATGAACTGCTGTATTATGATGACATCCAGTTTGTGCTGCTCGGCACAGGCGATGCCTCTTATGAACGGTGGTTCCGTGAGGCTGCATGGCGTTATCCGACCAAGCTGTCCTCACAAATTCTGTTTAATGATGCGCTGTCACGCAAAATCTATGCCGCCAGCGACATTTTCCTCATGCCGTCCAAATTCGAGCCATGCGGCATCAGCCAGCTGCTGGCACTCCGATACGGCAGCATCCCGGTAGTCCGCGAGACGGGCGGTCTCAATGATACCGTGCAGGCGTACAACGAAGTGACAGGGGAAGGCAACGGCTTCACCTTTAAGGATTATAACGCTCATGATATGATGTATACGCTCCGCAGGGCAGTATCCTTCTATCAGCAGCCGGAGCACTGGAAGAAGGTCACGAAGAACGCCTTCGCAGGCGACTACAGCTGGAATGTATCTGCTCAGCAGTACATTGATATTTACAGCAGCATCACGGGTCAGGCTGAAGCTGAAATTGAAACTAATGCTGAAGTTGATCCTGTAATTGGTAATGGAATTGATACGGAAACTGTAATTTAAGCTGTAAATGTTAAAAAGGACACCCGCCAGATCAGTGATGATCAAAGCGGTGTGTCCTTATTTTGCTTTGGGTTTTAGTCAGTGGTGTGCGTATTAGGTGCGCAATAAAAAACACTGTATGAACCATGAAACCTTTCAGATAGAAATGGGAGGTCCAGGCCCAAACGAAGGAATGGGGCATAGATGGCGGCAATAAGTATAGCTTGTGATGAAACGATGTGGAAATACATTGGTAAATTATTTGAGCGCTTTAACTTCATTGGCAGCGGCCCAATGTACTCGATTTTTCAAGTATAATGTGCGACTTTACTCCGTCGTGGCCCAATGTACTCGATTTTTCGAGTATAATGTGTAATTTTTACTCCGCTGCGGCCCAATGTACCCGATTTTTCGAGTATAATAAGCTACTTTTGATACGCCGTGGCTCAATGTACTCGATTTTTCGAGTATAATGTGCGACTTTACTCCGCCGAGGCCCAATGTACCCGATTTTTCGAGTATAATGTGCTACTTTTGATCCGCCGTGGCCCAATGTACCCGATTTTTCGAGTATAATAAGCTACTTTTGATACGCCGTGGCTCAATGCACTCGATTTTTCGAGTATAATGTGCTACTTTTGATCCGCCGCAGCCCAATGTACTCGATTTTTCGAGTATAATATGCTACTTTTGTTCTACCGTGGCCCAATGTACTCAATTTCGCATACACTGTGCTTTTTCCCGCTGTAAGTAGGTTTAGACAAGATCACTGTAAACTATCCGGTAGCCGCAGAGCTATCACGCCACTCGTCGGTTTCCATGGAATGGCTGAGGGTATGGGGATACGGCGTGTTATTCATCCAAACGATGAAATGTATGATCTCACCGGCACGCTCATAAACTATGCAGGGATCGTTTTAACATTCCTGAAGCTGGTCGGCATTTACATTCACGCAGGGATTTGTTTTGTTTGCGCACGCAATCTTCATCCGGACAAAACTTGCTACGAAGCATACTTAAGTTTTGTGAGCATGACCAGTAAATAACTGGAGATAGTACATAGTATTATATACTTCATGAGACAGGGGGAGCGAAACTTTAAGGGACCAGGCCTTTTGCGTGTTTTTTTAAATTATGAAAAATAAATGACATTGTAACAATTTGTCTTTGCATAATCATGCGAAGTGATTTATAATAAATCGGTCAATGGGACAACTAGGAGAACACTCACAAAAAGAACAGGGGAGATATAGGGATGAACAAATGGGGTAAACTTTCTTTAGGAATGCTGCTGGCAGTGGGACTTATAACAGGATGCGGTTCCAACAACAATGCGGACACTGCAGCAACTGACAGCAACAACAGCACTAACAGCGGTGCAGCGGGTGCTACAACCCTGATTCTTGGAACAAGCGCGGACTTCCCGCCATATGAATTCCATAAAATGATTGACGGCAAAGATACGATCGTAGGCTTTGATATCGACATCGCCAAAGAAATTGCTGCCGATATGGGCGCAACGCTGGAAATCAAGGATCTGCCTTTTGATTCATTGCTGAATGAACTGTCGAGCGGCAGAGTGGACATGGTTATTTCCGGTCTTAGCCCGACACCTGAACGTGCAGAAGCAGTAGGCTTATCCGACATTTACTACAAAGCAGAACAAGCGGTCGTAGTGCGTGAAGCCGACAAAGATAAATATGCTACTATGGAATCGCTGGTTGGCGCCAAGATCGGCGTACAAACCGGTTCGATTCAGGAAGAAATCGCTAAAGATATTGAAGGCGCACAGCTGACTTCCCTTGGTAAAATCTCCGAGATCGTTCTGCAGCTGAACTCCAACCGTGTCGATGCTTCCATCATGGAAGGTCCGGTGGCTGAATCCTTCGTGAAGAACGTTGACGGCCTGGTCATTACTGATGCCAAACCTCCGGTTGAAGATGACGGTTATGTTATCGGTGTGAAGAAGGACAATACAGAGCTGCTTGACAAAGTCAACGCAACGCTGGACCGTCTGGAATCCGAAGGCAAGATTGATGAATTCGTAGCTGCAGCCAGCGAGCTTGCCGAAAGCGAATAATTCAGCCTTAATTTACCGGTTCGCGCAGGACAATGCCCACCTTTGCAGTCCGCTGCAGAGTTATGCTTTTCTTCTAAGAAAATGGCGGTGATCCGCCGTTTTCTATTTTTTTGAATACGACTTTGAGAACAGGAGGTTATGCCGAAAATGAATGTATTTGATATGGCTTATGAATACCGAAGCTTTTTTCTCTCCGGTCTGAGATACACCTTGCTGCTGGCGGTAATGGGTGTATTTTTCGGATTTGTACTGGGTATTATCGTATCTTTGCTCCGGATGTCCAAATGGAGGGTGCTGCGTTTTATAGCGACAGCCTGGGTGGAGTTTCTGCGCGGCACGCCGATGCTGGTTCAGCTCTTCCTGATCCACTACGGCCTGCCGGAATTCGGTATGGAATTTACACCGATTCAATCCGGTGCGATTACGCTGACCATTAACAGCTCTGCTTATCTGGCGGAAATTTTCCGCGCCGGTATTCAAGGGGTTGACCGGGGACAGGTGGAAGCCGCACGGTCTTTAGGAATGAGACAAGGGATGACCATGCGTTATATTGTCCTCCCGCAGGCGCTGAAGAATGTGCTTCCGGCCATCGGGAATGAATTTATTACGATTATTAAAGAGTCGTCCATCGTGTCGATGATCGGTGTCGCGGATCTCTTGTTCCAGGCGAGAACCATTACCACGATTACCTATGAAGGACTTAATCCGCTGATTGTTATCGCAGTGATGTATTTTGTTCTGACATTTACGCTGTCCAAGCTGCTTGGCATACTGGAAAGGAGGCTGAATACGAATGATCGCCGTTAATAACCTGCAAAAACATTTTGGCAAACTGGAAATTCTTAAAGGAATTGATCTGGAAATCAAAAAGGGCGAGGTTGTCGTCGTCATCGGACCCAGCGGATCGGGAAAAAGTACATTTTTGCGCTGTCTGAATCTGCTGGAGCAGCCTACCGGAGGCGAAATCACCTTTGAAGGACAATCCATCACAGCCAAAAAGCATGATATTAATGTAACCCGGGAAAAGATGGGGATGGTGTTCCAGCAGTTCAACCTGTTCCCGCACAAATCCGTGCTTCAGAACATTATGCTGGCTCCGGTCAAAGTCAAGAAGCAGCAGCCGGCTGAAGCGGAGAAAATCGCAATGGATCTGCTGCGCACCGTGGGGCTTGAAGACAAGCGTGATGCCTATCCTGACCAGCTCTCCGGCGGACAGAAGCAGCGGATCGCCATTGCCCGTGCATTGGCCATGCAGCCGCATGTGATGCTGTTTGACGAACCAACCTCAGCGCTGGACCCTGAAATGGTCGGTGAGGTGCTGGAGGTTATGAAGAAGCTGGCTGAAGACGGCATGACAATGGTTATCGTAACCCATGAAATGGGCTTTGCCCGTGAAGTCGGTGACCGCATCCTGTTCATGGACGGCGGATACATTGTCGAGCAGGGTACACCGGCAGAAGTCTTCGGCAATCCGCAGCATGCCCGGACCAAGGATTTCCTTAGCAAAGTTCTATAGCTTTCTGATGCCAAGCGGCCCTGAAACTAACTTCAGCGGCCGTTTTGCTTTTGGATATCCCCCTAATGGGTGATATAGTATATAAAATGGACAAACTACATACAAAGGAGTACTTACAGATGAGAGATGATCTTTGCCGGATCGGCATCATTGATATTGGTTCCAACTCCATACGGCTTGTAATTTACGACACAACGCCTGAAGGGGGCTACAAAATCATCAAGGAGTGCAAGTACTCCGCACGTCTGAGTGAGAAAATTACGAAAGAGGGCAGGCTGGAGCATAAGGATATGGACACGGTTATACCGGTTCTGCGCCAGTTTAAGGAGATATGCGAAGGTTTTGAAGTAGACAACATCCGCGCCGGTGCAACAGCTGCTATCCGCAACGCAGCCAACTCTGTGGAGATTATCACCTATCTTTCGGAATCTTCAGGCATCCGGATCGAGATTATCAGCGGCTATCAGGAAGCTTATTTCGGATTTCTCGGTGTCATCAATGCGTTTGATGTCCAGGACGGATTTGTTATAGATATCGGAGGAGGCAGTACGGAGATTACCTTGTTCCGCGGGCGCAGGTATCAGAACAGTATTTCCTTTCCGTTTGGCGCGGTTAATACGAATCTCATGTTCAGTCACAACGGCAACTGGAATGCGGAGCAGGTGAAGAAGCTGCAGGCTTATGTTACAGGCAGGCTTGTGGAGCATGACTGGCTGAATACCGGAGCCGGGCTGCCTTTGTACGGTCTGGGGGGAACTCTTCGTTCGCTCGGCAAGCTGGACCAGAAGAGCCGCGACTATTCCCTGCCTAATTCACACGGATACAGGCTGTCCAGTGAGACAATTGACCGCTTTATGGAGGTTCTCCCGGCGATGCCTTATGAGAAACGTAAGGATCTGGACGGCTTGTCCAAGAGCCGGGCAGATATCATCGTCTCGGGGCTGATTATTTTTCACACCGTATTCAAATATATCGGGGCCAGCCAGGGCCTGATCAGCGGGGAAGGGCTGCGCGAGGGAATGCTGCATGATCTTTTGAATCCGGAGCAGCCGGTGCGGGACAGTGCGCTGGAATATAGTCTCAATACGATTATCCGGTTTGACATCCGCACTTCCAAGCAGCATCTTGATCATATTTACAAGCTGGCCGGGAGTATATTTGATGCTTTTGAAGCCGCTGATAACCGGGCGGAACAGGAGATGCTGATCTATGTGTCTGTCATGCTGCACCGTACCGGCTCCAACATCAACTATTACCAGTCTAAGCGGCATACACGTTATTGGCTGATGAATTCGCCTATCCGCGGTCTTACCCACCGCCAGCTGATCCTCAGCGCTTTGATTGCTTCCTACAGCACAAAAAGCCGGAAGCAGAAACTGTCCCAGGTTCATAAGGACATTTTGCTGGCTTCCGACGAGGAATGGATTCATAAGCTGGGCACGCTTGTGCAGCTTAGCATTGCGCTGGACAGTACGGAGATCGGCTTTGTCCGCGGTGTAAATGCCCATCTGCACGGCCATACGCTTCATTTGGAGCTGCAGGGCGAAGGCAAGGTCCTCATTGGTCAGGAGGACATTGAGAACGCCCTGAAAGCTTTTAAGAATGCTTGGGCTGTGAAGGTAAAGCTTGATTACCCTTCCACTTAGAAACTTCCATAGCGGCGAACTGGCTCCGGAACGGGGCCTTTTTGTCGTCTGCCCGTTCATAATATCCGTTCGGCTGGAGGAAGCTGGATTTCACATTATCATTAAGAGACAGCTCAATAATTTTTACAATCTGTTTGCGGATAACATTGTCCAGCACGGGGCACATCAGCTCAATCCGGCGGGTCAGGTTGCGGGTCATCCAGTCAGCACTGGACAAGTACACCTCCGGTTCACCGCCGTTCTCGAAATAGTAAATCCGGGAATGCTCCAGGAAACGGTCCACAATGCTGCGCACAGTGATTCTTTCGCTAAGCCCCTCAATGCCCGGGCGGAGGCAGCAGACGCCGCGTACAATCAGGTCAATGGCTACGCCTGACTGATTAGCACTGTAAAGATTGTCGATAACCTCCTGGTTGGACAGCGAGTTCATCTTGGCAATAATTCTTGCCGGTCTTCCGGCCGCGGCATGCTCTGCTTCGCGCAGAATCAGCTTTTGCAGCGAGAGGCTCATATTCGTTGGTGCGACGATAAAGGCGTTCCAGTCATGGTTGGCGGAATAGCCGGTCATCTGGTTGAACAGTTCAGAAGCATCCAGTCCGATCTCACTATTGGCTGTAAACAAGCTGATATCGGTATAAGCCTTGGCTGTGCTGTCATTGTAGTTACCTGTTCCCACATGGACATAGCGCCGCAGCTCAGTGCCTTCCTGTCGGACGATCAGCGTAACCTTCGCATGGGTTTTCAGTCCTACGAGACCGTAAACGACGTGGCAGCCGGCTTGTTCCAGCTTCCGGGCCCAGGCGATGTTCCGTTCTTCATCAAAACGTGCCTTCAGCTCCACGACCACAGTAACCTGCTTGCCTGATTCGGCAGCATGGGCGAGCGCGGCAATCAGCGGAGAGTTGCCGCTGACTCGGTACAGCGTCATCTTGATAGCCATAACCTGTTCGTCCTCAGAAGCCTGTGTGATGAAGTCAACCATGGCGTCAAAGGATTCGTACGGATGATACACGAGAACATCGCGTTCGCGCAGCACCTCGAAGAAATCCTCATTTTCATCAAACTCCACCGGATATTGCGGCTCCACAGGTGCTTCATACAGATAGTTGAAGCCCTTCAGGCTGTTCGCAAAGCCTCTAAGGAATCCCAGATCCAGCGGACCGTCTATTTCAAAGACGAAATCCTCCAGCTCAAATTCAGCCTGCAGCTGCTCCAGCGCATAGGGATGAATCCCTTTCTGCACTTCAAGACGCGCAGGTACGCCCCGGCGGCGTTTGCGCAGCTCCTTCTCAATCTCCTCCAGCAGATCCTCGGCGCCTTCTTCATCGATTGTCAGATCGGAATTACGCGTTAAGCGGAACTCGCTGACAGCCACCGGCTCATAGCCGCTGAACAGGGTCTGGATATGATGGCGGATTACATCCTCAATAAATACAAACTGCCGTTTCTTGCTGTTGGAACGGTGAGGGAGCGGGATACATCTCGGCAGGTTGGACGGAATCTGCAGAATCGCGAAGAAAGGCTCCTCCTCCTGTCCGTTTCTGCGGGTAAGCACTACAGCAAGATAAATAAACTGGCTGTGAACGAGCGGAAAAGGACGGCTCTGATCCACGGCCATCGGCGTCAGAACCGGAAAGATAATATCACGGTAATACTGCTCAATGGATTGCTCCTGGGCATGGGTCAGATCCTCGTAATCAACGAAAACGATGCCTTCTTTATGCAGACTCCGGGAGATATCGCGGAAGGTGCGGTACTGGTCAGCGACAATTTTGGATACCCGTTTGATCAGGCGTTTGTAAAGTCCGGAGGGGGTATAGCCGGTAAAATCCTTTTTGGTGTAGCCGGCTCTGATCTGATCCTGGATCCCTGCTACACGGACGCTGATGAACTCATCCAGATTGCTGGATGTAATCGCCAGAAATTTCGCACGCTCCATGAGCGGGTTGTCCATCTCCTGTGCTTCCTGGAGCACACGGCGGTTAAATTCGATCCAGCTTAAATCACGGTTAAGATATGTAGCAGACGGGCTGCTGTGGTTGATTTTTTTCTCTTCAGTATTCATGGACCCTCCAAGTGTGCGTCAATGTCTATTATTCTTATCGTACCTATTATTCTACTATTTGAGTAAGGGGGAAATGTTAACGCTGTGTAAAATCTTCGTGTAGATTAAACGAAAATCCTTTGGTCTTCATCACTCGCACAGAGATTATTAACATAATGTAATTATTTGAACATAAAAAAGGGCAGTAGATAAAGCATTATTAATAAAGTGGTAACATTTTCATGAGCATAGGTTACAAAATTGTGATATATTCATTACTGTCAGTTTACAATTGTTCCGGCATGATATGCCAGCGGACATAAGGAGGCGCACATGAAAATCAGACTTAAAGCTCTTACGGCCATGGCAGCAGCCATCGGCATCAGTACCATGCTGCATGCAGCACCAGCCCTGGCGGAACGCGTACATATTGCAGGAGAAAACACTACTTATTATACATTATCCACTTATTACGGTATTAACATGAATGACATCATAAGTGCCAACAAGTCGGTTGCAGCGGAAAACATTTACCCCGGTCTTAAGCTTAACATACCCGGGGCTGCACAAGCCAAGACCGTTACTGCAGCAGCCTCTGCTCCGGCATCCATCATTTCGGCCAGCCTGAACGTTTCGCCGGACAGCAGCAAGGTTGAGGCCTGGGGCAAAGAATTCAGCTATGACAAAGTGCTCCAGGTTAAAGCATCCGCATATTCATCGGCAGCAAGCGAGAACGGGAAATGGGGAGCCGTTGATTATTTCGGAAATACGCTGAAGCTGGGTACCATTGCCGTGGATCCAAGCGTGATTCCGCTGGGCACCAAGGTCCTGGTTACCGGGCATTCCCATCCGGGCCTGCCTGATCAGGCGTTTATGGCCACTGCAACAGATATAGGAAGCGCCATAAAGGGCAAACGGATTGATATCTTCATCCCCGGGAGCCAAAGCTTTGTAGCTGATTTTGGATACCAGTACGTCAATCTCTTCATTATAAAATAACCGCATCACATCGCCTGTTAAGCAGTACGCATCCATAATACAGATAAAGGAAACGAAGACAGCAGTATAAGCTGTCTTCGTTTCCTTTTTTTATCCCGATTTTAGCTTGCCTTTCATTTGCTTTTACTGATCTTCAGCATCTGCGGAACGGTTACAAAGGTATAGCCTCTTTTGCGCAAAATGCTGATGACCTCCGGAAGCGCCTGAATGGTTCCATTCAGATTGCTGCCCTTGCCGCCGCCGCCGTGCTGCAGAATGATCGCCCCTTTGCCTGCCTGAGCCAGAATATTATTCCTTACCTGAGCCTTCGGCAGGCTTCTCCAGTCCAGTGAATCGACATTCCAGTTCACCAGCTTGTAGCCGCGGGCTTTTGCCCATTTCAGCTGCTGTTCACTGACGTCACCGTAAGGCGGGCGGATCAGCCGGGGCTTGTAACCCGCAACCGCTGAGATGATATTTTCTGTGCGGACAATTTGCGAGCGGAAGGCATTCAGATCCAGCTTGCCGAACTCCGGATGATTATAGGAATGATTGCCGATCACATGTCCTTCGCGGATCATCCGGGCTACAAGGGCAGGATGCTTTTCCGCCCGGCTGCCGACGACAAAAAAGGTTGCTTTCACGTGATACCTGCGGAGCACATCCAGCAGCTGCGGCGTAAAACGCGGATCCGGAACATCATCGAACGTGAGGGCGATCATTTTATTGCGCGGCCCCTGTGTCATGATGGTCTCCGGATATTTCCGGATAAGCTGGCTGAGGGTTAAGCCTTTGCTGCGTTTTTGGCGCCGGGCTTCAGCCTGTGCTGAAGCGGAGCCTGCCGGAATGGAAGGATCGCTGCGGTCATCCGCCGCCGGCAGCGGATTATATTCTTTATTATTATAAAATTCTGCAGCAGGAGAGGAGACAGAACCAGATTCGGCGCTGGCAGACGGGCAGGGAAGCATAAGGAAGACGGCTGTGACAATGAGCAGTTTTTGAAGCTTCAACAAATTATCCATGAACTGACCACTCCTCCCGGGTAACCCGATGGCAATCATTATCTTCACTTGTTATCCCCACCCAGACAGCGGATTATGCCGCGGTACCTTGTGAAGGAGGCGAGATTTATTACCTCTAATAATGGGTGTATACTATAGCAGCGGGAGAAATGACTTCCGTAATTACAGCGGACAGGAAAGGACGGGACGGAATTGACGGATTTATTTACCCCTTACAAACTGAAGGAACTTGCCTTGAAGAACCGGATCGTGATGCCGCCAATGTGCCAATATGCAGTGGAAGCGCAGGATGGTATCCCTACTGACTGGCATTTTGTGCATTATGTCAGCCGTGCCGTCGGAGGTACCGGGTTCATTATTGTAGAGATGAGCGGTGTGCACCCGGACGGGCGGATTACAAATCAGGACACCGGAATATGGAGCGATGACCAGATTCCCGCCTACCGGAAAATAACGGATGCCGTACATAGCTATGGCAGCAAAATTGCCATTCAGCTGGGGCATGCCGGACGTAAAGCACAGGATGCCGAGCCGCCTGTTGCTCCGTCTGCCATCCCATTTGATGAGCGTTCCAAGACACCTCAGGCGCTTTCAACAAAAGACATTGACCAGCTTATTGCCGCGTACCGCGAGGGAGCGCGCAGAGCAGTCGAGGCCGGATTTGATACCGTAGAGCTCCACGGTGCACACGGCTATCTGATTCACCAGTTTCACTCGCCGCTTACGAACATCAGAGAAGATGAATACGGGACCGATTTGGCATTGTTCGGCGAAAAGGTTGTAAAGGCTGTAAAAGAAGTGCTGCCTGAGGGGATGCCGCTGATCATGCGCGTTTCTGCCAAAGAATATGTAGACGGCGGGTACGATGAAGTTTACGCGTTAGAATTTTGCCGCCGTTACAAGGATGCGGGGGTGGAAATGTTCCATGTATCTTCAGGCGGTGAAGGGCCGATCGGCTCGAATGGCGGGCCCCATGCAGGACCTGGTTACCAGGCAGAACTGGCACAGTATATCGGCAGCGGCCTGCAGGTTCCCGTCATTGCGGTAGGACGGCTGGAATCCTATGAGGAAGCCCAGTCCATCGTAGCCGGAGGGAAGGCGGAGCTGGCGGCAATCGGCAGAGGAATGCTCAGCGACCCTTACTGGGCACTGCATGCGGAGGAAGCGCTTGGCGGTGTGGCCAAAGGGAATGTGCCCAAGCCTTATGAGCGCGGAGTGTGGAAAAGAAAATAGTCAGCTGACATTTATGCCGTTCCATCGCGGCACTTTAGATGAAATTTCGCAGAAGGCCCTCAATGTGGCTCCGCCAAATTCGAGGCTTCCATAACCATGTCATTCTTAGGACATCGTTATATCAGGATATATATTGTGAAATATGTCACAGATTTTAAGCTCCTTCTAAGGCATGGTTAATAAGATAAAATTTGAAGGAGCTTGATAACGTGGCAACGGTGATAAGTAACGAGCGGCTGACTGATGGAGTGTACCACCTTCAGGTTGAAGGAGAATACGGCGGGGCAATGGGTCAATTCTACATGCTGCGGGCATGGGGAGCCTATCCGCTGCTGTCCAGACCGCTTAGCATACATCAAGTAACGGACAGGGGTGTGGACTTTCTCTATCATGTAGTCGGAGAAGGAACAGAGATTTTTGCGGGTCTGACACCCGGTGACAGTATAGAACTGGAGGGGCCGTTCGGCAACGGATTTCCTGAAGTGGAGGGCAGGATTGCCCTGGTCGGGGGCGGCATTGGCATTGCGCCGCTCTATTATTGCGCCCAGAAGCTGCCGGGCAGCGATATCTACCTGGGCTTCAGCCGTGAAGCTTTCCGGACCGAAGCCTTCGGCCCACTGGCCGGCGAACTGAATATCAATGTCGGCGGACTGGTGCTGGACAGTGTTGATTTTACCGCTTATGATCATATCTTCGTCTGCGGACCTCATCCGATGCTCAAGGCGGCCCAATTAAAGGCGATGGCAGCTGAACAGGAGGGCAGGGGGCCGCAAGTGTATCTCTCCCTGGAAAACCGGATGGCCTGCGGCATCGGAGCCTGTCTTGTGTGCAGCGTCTCCTGCCGGGACGGCCAGCGCAAGGCTTGTGCGGACGGGCCTGTTTTTCTATCCCGGGAGGTGATCTTCCATGATTAATCTGACGGCAAATATCGCAGGTGTCCACTTCAAGAATCCGGTTGTGATGGCATCCGGGACCTTCGGCTTCGGCCGTGAATACGGGAAGCTGTATGATGTGTCCATGCTGGGCGGCATTTCGGGCAAAGGACTTACGCTGCATGCCAAGCCGGGCAATCCGGGGGTGCGGGTGTATGAGACGGCTTCAGGCATGCTGAACAGTGTCGGTCTTGAGAATCCCGGAGTGGAGGCTTTTTTATCCAAAGAGCTTCCCTATTGGGAGACGCTGGACACCGCCAGAATCGTAAATCTTGGAGGCAATACCCTGCCGGATTATGTCCTGGGGGCAGAACTGATCCAGCAGGATGACGATGCACGGAGGCTGGCCGGCAAACGGGCGGTAGATATGATTGAGCTGAATATATCCTGTCCTAATGTAAAAGAGGGCGGCATCGCCTTCGGCGTCAAAACGCCGGCAGCAAGAGAGGTAGTCCGTGCGGTCAGAGCCGCGACCAGACTGCCCCTTGCCGTGAAGCTGTCTCCGAATGCCGAGGATATTGCCGAAATGGCTGAGATGTGCGAGGCTGAAGGTGCGGATGCTGTCTCACTGATTAATACAATCTCCGGCATGAAAATTGATGTCCGCCGCCGCCGCAGTGTATTTCACAATCTGTATGCCGGTCTTTCCGGCCCCGCGATCAAGCCGGTGGCCCTGCGCATGGTCCATCAGGTTGCGAAGAGAGTGAGCATCCCGGTTATCGGCATGGGCGGAATTACCTCTGCTACGGATATCATTGAGTTTATTATGGCCGGGGCGGCTGTCATTCAGGTGGGCACCTATAATTTTATGAATCTCCGGGCAGGCAGTACGCTTGTAGAGGAGCTTCAGCAGTTTATGATCGAAGAACACATTTCATCCCTGGACGAAATCCGCGGAATTATTTAAGGCGCTTAGCCTGAGATATCTTTGTTCACCCGGGGTAATATAATGGGAGGAGGGATGCTGCTTGACTGTACAGAAGTTCCAGCCTGAAGATATCGAGCTTACAGCTATGGATGTCGGCCGTGATCTGCTGGTGCTGATTACCGGAGGCGTCCGGCATATCGGGGCTGCGAGCACCGCTTATGCTGAAGACGGCAATGTTAAAGCACAGACTTCCGCAGTTCCCCATCATAAGGAGCATACCATCAGCGAATCCATTGCACTGAAACTTGCCTCGGCGCTTGGCAGAACAGTGACAGTGGTTATGGGCATTCATTATGACAATCTCAGCAGGGAACAGATTGGAAGGGTCGTCGAAACCGTCAACAGCAAAGTGGATGAATATTTATTGCAACATATTTGAAACGATGATGGTATTTCGTGCGTAAGAGATAACATATGAGCAAATCACTTTAAATTTGGAGGAATGAACCATATGTCTATATTCAAAAGATTGCGTGACCTGACCATGTCCAACGTGAATGCGATTATTGACAAAGCTGAAGACCCGATCAAAATGACGGATCAGTATATCCGTGATATGACCGAAGACCTGGAGGATGCCGAAAAAGCGGTTGCCGCCCAAATCGCAATTGAGAAGAAGTTCAAGCAGCTGTATGAAGAGCAGGAAGCACTTGTAGCAAAGCGTAACCAGCAGGCTCACACCGCTGCCCAAGCCGGCAATGCCGATCTGGCCCGCCGTGCACTGGAAGAGAAGAAAAGTGCGGAAGTGAAACTGGTAGAGTACAAAACCAGCTTCGACCAGAACAAGGCATCTGCCGATAACCTCCGTGCCAAGCTGGAAGAGATGCGCAAACAGCTTACCCAGATGAAGAACAAACGCGAGACGCTGGTTGCACGTTACAATGCAGCTAAGGCGCAGACCGAAATCAATAAGGCTATGAGCGGATTCAGCTCGGATTCAGCTTCTGCCGGACTGAAACGGATGGAAGAGAAAATGCTGGCCGCTGAAGCCCAGGCTGAAGCAAGCAACGAGATGAATTCCGGCAACAAATCGCTGGATGACGAATTCGAGAAGCTCGGCAAGGACCAGGCTGTAGAAGACGAGCTGGCTGCATTGATGAAGCAATACGAGAAACAATAAGGATAGTCAATGTACCGGACGTTATCCCGGTGTACACAAGCGAAGGGGAGACAGAAGCAAGTCTTTCTCCTTCGCTTTATCTATGCTGCCCGAAAAGGCAGGTATACTGAATAAGCGGGGGCTAGTTCAATGGATTTCCAAGACCTGGTGTCCATGGTGGTGTGGACGGTGAGCGGCGCAGTGCTGCTGAGTTTGCTGATGTTCGCAGATTCGCTTTTTACCCGTTACAATGATATGGAGGAGCTGCGCAGCGGCAACATGGCGGTTACGACACGTTTTGTGCTGAAGCTTCTGGCCCAGGGCTACATTCTGGCTTCCTCTATTCATGCTTCGAACGGGCTTGTGGAAGCACTGGTTGTCTCCGTCGTTTCTTTTATACTGTTAATTGTATTGGAAAAGACAGTCCACCTGCTGTTGGCCCGGTGGGGCCACCTTAATCTGGACCATGGCACACAGCTGGGCAAAATAGGCTATGGACTGGTCTCCGGCTCGCTTCATGTGACCGGTGCTTTGATCATAGCTGCTTTTATCCGATAATAAATTACTTACAACTCTACAGAAGGAATGATGGCGTTGAGTATATGGAAAAGGATTGGTAATCTCTTTTCGAAGCCTGAGGCGCCGGCTGTGCCGAAAAGCATGCTGAATCTTTCTCCCGGTGACATCTGCGAAGTTTCGCTGGTGACTTATGAGGTTACGGGACGGACACAGACCAGCGGACGTAATGCGGCAGTACTGACACTTCGCGACGGAAGCCGGATTGCCTACCTGTATATAGAACAACGTGAGCAGCTGCTCTATGCGCTGTATCAGCCGATTGACGGAAGACTGGATAATCCCGCCGAGGTTCCGGCTACTTTGGAGCTGGATGGATATACGTTTCATATGGAAGAAGAGTATGAAGGGTACACGGCTGTCACCGGGCAGACCCCGTTCATGAACGGCGGGCAGCAGCATGTCTGGCAGTATCAGTCTGATGATTACCGGCTGCTGCGGGTGGAGTGGCAGAACGGGCGGTTTATGCTCTATGAAGGGGAGAAGGTTATTCCCGCTGACGTCAGAGTGATCAGAGCCTCCTGATCAATTCATAGAAACGCTTTAACATCTGCTTAAATAAGATGCTTTCTCCAGTATGCGGGGGGCATCTTTTTTGCGGTTAGCCGTTTAAGGGCACAGCGGCCTAAATTTCACTTTACAGAATGTCATGTTAAAATAAGGCTGTACTTGGCGCACCGATGAGAGTGGCTGCCACATACAAATGAAGGGAGGGCCACAAATGACACTGAACCATCAGGAGGACAAGCCAGATCTGAAATTTCACCGCAAAGCGCTGCAGGTCGGGGAGGCCCAGTCCCGGGTCATGGAATATGCCCAGCTATTAGCTGCCGAAGAGGTACCGCTGAATCAGAGCTGCGGGCGATATCTGGCTGACGAGCTGATTACGCCGCATCCTTTTCCGGCGTTTAACCGTTCGGGAATGGACGGTTATGCGTTAATTGCAGAGGACACGAAGGACTGCGGAAGCGACAACATCGTATGGTTGAAGGTTGTAGATGAGATTCCCTGCGGTGCTGTTCCCAGCGTGGATATCACACCGGGTACGGCTGCACGGATTATGACCGGTGCGCAGGTGCCAGAGGGCGCGGACACCGTTGTCATGTTTGAGGTAACTGAAAGCCTCGAGAAGGATGGTGTTACCTATGTGGGGATACGGAAGCCACAGGCCGCAGGCCGCAATGTTACTCCAATTGGACAGGAGCTGCGGACAGGAGATCTGGTGCTGCCGGCAGGCAAGCTGATCGGAGCAGGGGATATTGCTGCCCTCGCCGCAATGGGCGTGCATACCGTTAAGGTGCACCGCCGGCCGAAGATTGGCATTTTTGCTACAGGAAGTGAACTGCTTGAAGTGGATGAACCGCTGCAGCCGGGCAAAATCCGCAACAGCAACTCTCCGATGCTGGAGGCACTGGTGCGAGAGGCTGGAGGGGACCCGGTAATGCTCGGGGCGATTGCCGACGATCTGGAGCTGGCCCGCAGCAGAGTACACATGGCGCTGGACAGCTGTGATATGGTAATCACTACTGGGGGCGTATCGGTTGGCGATTACGATATAATGGGCGATCTGGTCCGCGAAAAAAGCGGGGACATGCTCTTCAATAAAGTGACCATGCGCCCGGGAAGTGTCACGACAGCGGCTGTCCGCGGCGGCAAACTTCTGCTCGCGCTGTCCGGTAATCCGGGAGCCTGCTTTGTCGGATTCCAGCTGTTTGCCCGTCCGGTCATTGCCCGGATGCAGGGCGCGGCCCATCCTTTTCTGCCGGAATGGACTGCTGTGCTGGGAACAGATTACAGCAAAGTGAACAACTATACGCGTTACGTGCGTGCCCGTCTTGAAATACGTGATGGTGTTGTACATGCTTATCCTGCCGCAATCGATGAATCATCCGTGATGGTAACGATCAAGGACAGCGACTGCCTGATCATCGTTCCGCCGGAGGAACGCGGCATGTCCGCCGGAGCCAAAGTAACTGTACTCAAACTTCCGGGGGAAATATATGAAGCCTAAATCAGCACCTGCGGTCTGCCAGATCGCCGGTTACAAGAACAGCGGCAAGACCACACTGATTTGTGCCCTGATTCCGCTGCTGCAGCAGCAGGGCTGCTCAGTGGCGGTCATCAAGCATGACGCTCACGGTTATGATATGGATCATCCCGGCACGGATACCTGGAAACAGCGGCAGGCCGGGGCAGCGGCAATTGCCATAACAAGCAGTACGCGTACTTCTGTCATTGAGGAGCGGAGCAGCAGTCTGTCCGAGCTGATAAAACGTTTTGCCGGTTATGATTATGTGCTGGTGGAAGGCTTCAAGACAGAAGCTTATCCCAAAATCGTATTAATCCGTCATGAATCCGATCTTGAGCTCCTGCAGGAAGCAGTGAATGTCAAGGCAGCCGCCGTTTGGGAGCCAATGAACGATGCGGCCGGTAGACAAGCAGCCCAATCCGGGGGAATCAGCCGGTTTGACATCAACGATACCGCTGGAATCGCCGGATTTTTGTGGCAGCAACGAACTAATTTTCAAAATTTCAACATATGAAAAATTCAAAATAGAGAGTCCAAAGATTTACGGATGACTATACTCCATATGTCTCTTCCAACCCCGGTCAAAAGGAACAGCGGCCCGGTTCTCCCGCATTGCAGGGGAAACGGGCCGCTGTTTTTTTTATATGCTAGTAAACACAATGGAAATATATCGTCAGACGGCAGTCCAATGGGCAGGATGCAAGAGTCCAGGAGGCAGCTGGGTCTTCGCGTCACCTTGTGCCGCATTAAGCTGGGACTGGGTCAAAAAAATACAATCCGTAAGATTGGCCCCGCGCAGGTTGGTATCCCTGAAATCAGCGCCGATCAGGTCGGCAGACCTTAGATCACTGTAACTGAGGTCGGCTGCGATCAGAAACGCTCCTCTCAGATTCGCACACCGCAAATCAGCGCCTTTTAATTTGGCTCCGATCAGATCAGCGCCACGCCCGAATTTTTTTCGCCCTTTTGGCGAAAGCTTGAGCTGCCGGCTGGCGGCCGCTCTCGCCAGCTCGCTTGTCCGCAGCAGCAGCTCATTGACATTCCCGCGGTGGGCGGACACATCCAGCTCCAGCAAAGCTTCAGGCGGAAGCTCTGTCAGCTTGACTGTTGTCTCAAGTGCCGAAGTCAGTTCAAGGTGTATCGGTGCAGAGGACGCGAGTGCCAGCGCTTCCCGCAAATACCACAGCAGCTCATGAAGCTGGCGCATCACCGGAAAGACGTTGAACATTTGACCGGCCGTTTCGGGTGCCTGACGCCAGTCGCGGCCTTTGTAGGTTATATTGGATACCTTCTGGCCTGCGCCGAAGCAGTCGTATACCGTGCAGCCGCGGAACCCTTTTTGCCTGAGGCTTGTATGTATGACGCACCGGAAGTCCTGCTGCAGATTGTGGCAGGGCTGGCCGGCAGCCTTATCTATGGCAAAGTCAACAGATGCAGCAAAAGGCAGGGCCGCACAGCATAATCCGAAACAGCTGCCGCAGTCCGATTGCAGGTCAAGCGCTGCTCCGGCAGCCGGGGCCGTTGAATAGTTGGAATGTTCAGCCAAAACTAATTCCCTCCGTTAATAATGGTGTAATCAGCTCTCCGCACGCCGCTCAATGGCTTCAGACATCGTTTTGTCTGTCAGGTGGGCGTAGACCTCTGTAGTTTCGGTCGAGGCATGTCCGAGCTGTTCTTTTGTTTTGTAGATATCATTTTGCAGATAATAATCTGTCGCAAAGGAATGCCGCAGCTTGTGCACGGTCAGGTAGGGCTTGCCGAACCGCTTGGCATATTTGATAATCATCTCCTGGATCGCCCGTTTGGTCATCCGTTTGCCTTCCTGGCTGCCGTTGGGCAGGGTAATGAATAAGGCTTTTTCCCTTTTTGGCGTTTTGTAGCGGGACTGGCGCAGGCTCAAGTATACAGAAAGGTCATCCTTGGCCTGCTCCCGGAAATACACAGGAGTCTTGAAGGTTTCGTCATTGTTGCCTTTACGGTATACATAGAGCAGTTTGTTGTTCAAATCCAGATCATCCACGTTGAGATTAACGACCTCGGAAACACGGAGCCCCGAGTTCAGAATGAGGCTGGCGATACAGGCATCGCGCTCACGGTTCAGCTGGAAGGAATAATAAGCCTGCTTGTTATTTTCCACATCACGGCCGTATCCTTCATAGATGTAGCCGACGAACTCCAGCAGCTCCTCGTCCTCGAGAATTTTGCCTTTCAGCTTGGCAGCCGTATCCTTCGGTTTGTGAATCCGTTTGATTTCCACCTTAGCCATGATGTTGCGCTTCAGCAGCGGATAGAAGTTTTCGTCCTCGGCAATCTGGCTTAAATAATGGAATAAAGAGCGCAGCGCCGAAAGCTTGCGGGAAACCGTCACCCTTGTATTCGTGCTTTCCGCCCGTGTCGTTAAGTGCAGGCGGTACCCGACAATGCTGTCCATATGCAGGGTTTCCAGATCAAGCAGGGTAATACCGGCATTCGTCTCCGCTGTGGTCAAGCCCTCCGCACGGAGCCATCCGAAAAAAGACTCGTAATCACGAATATATTCCAGCAGTGTGGAGGGCGACAGGTCAGGGCGTTTGTAATCGATAAACTGCTGTACATACCAGGGCATAAGGGGCAGCCGGTCATCCAGCTTTTTCCGGTCGCTGTTTTTTTGAATGCTCATGACGATCACCTTTTTCTAGTTTCCCAAAGTTTATTAGTGCTGTTCCGTTATTTTATCATGTTTTGTAAGGCCCGGGGAATGTTAAGGGAGAAATCGGCTGCCTTGCGGCGCAGGAAACAAAGTTATATGATGTGAAGTAAACGTTAAGCATAGAGGTGATCCTAATGGAACTCGGAATCGAACTGGTACCCAGAGAACGGAAGCAGATCATCAGCAGATTGATGCAGTTCTATCTGTATGATTTCACCCGCTACCTGGATATTGAAATAGACCGCGACGGCGCTTTTCCGGCATATACCGGACTTGAAGCCTACTGGAGCAGCGGTAACAATAAGTATGCGTATTTATTTACAGCGGATGATAACATCGCCGGGTTTGCGCTGGTGGACAGGCTGGTGCGCAGTTCTGAAGGCCAGTTTTATATGACTGAGTTTTTTGTGCTGCAAAAATACCGCCGCAGCGGCGTAGGCACCTGGGCTGCCCACAGGCTGTTCGACATGTTCCCGGGGGACTGGAAGGTGTCGCAGGTCCGCGCCAATACACCAGCCCGTAATTTCTGGCACAGGGTCATCGGCAGCTATACCGGCGGAGATTTTACCGAACGCTTTAATCCGCAGCAGGGCAACCCGAGTCAATATTTCAGCACATTAAGTATTAACAAGATAAAATAAAACCGGCAAATGCTTCTTTATTGCTTTAGCGGGGCTAAGAAACGGGTAACTACAGAGTGGGTGACGCAAGCCTTGAAATGATCCTTATAAGGGCAAAGGAGGATACATGATGGAGAAGCGCAAGTATGGTAACACGGATATGCAGGTCAGCATCCTAGGATTCGGCGGTGCGGAAATCGGCGGTGAAGATGAAGGGACAGTCGACCGGCTGCTCGGCAGCGCGCTGGATGCAGGCCTGAACCTGATTGATACGGCGGAATGCTACGGGCGGAGTGAAGAGCTGATCGGCAAGACACTGGCCGGCCGGCGTGACGATTATTATTTGTTCACCAAATGCGGACATGCCTCCGGGCTTGATTTTGCCGACTGGGATCCGGTGCTGCTGGAGAAAAGCATTGACCGCAGCCTGAAGCGCCTGAATACCGGTTATGTCGATGTCATTCATCTGCACAGCTGCAGTGAGGAGATCCTCCGCCGCGGGGAAGTCATCCGGGTGCTTGAGAAGGCCAAAGAAGCCGGGAAGACCCGGTACATCGGATACAGCGGGGACAGAAATGATGCCTTGTATGCTGTGCAGACAGGGCTGTTCGACAGCCTGGAAACGTCGCTCAATATTGCCGACCAGGAGATGATTGATCTGACCCTGGATGAGGCGGTAAGCAGGGGAATGGGCATCACAGCCAAACGGCCGATTGCCAATGCGGCCTGGGCTTTTGAATCCTTTGCCGAGACCGACTATCCGTATATTTACTGGAAAAGACTGCAGGAGCTGAACTACGGATTTCTTGATGATGTGCAGCATGGTGTAGAGGTTGCGCTGAGATTCACACTGAGCACTCCAGGTGTCCACACAGCGATTGTAGGGACGCGGAATCCCGACCGCTGGGTACAGAATGCCGCACTGCTGGAAAAAGGAAAGCTGCCCAGTGATTTGTATCAACAAATCCGTTCCCGCTGGCATGAGACCGCCGGAGCGGACTGGGTAGGCCAGACTTAACTCCTGATTACAGGAGGATGACGATACAGGTATTGAGTATAATGGACGTACCGTCATGGCGCGGTACGTCTTTTTATTTTGGCGTACATATAACTTATTCGACGCCGGGAATAGAAAAGAGGCTTTACATGCAAATGCAAAGGAAAAACAATATACCCGGAAGTTTTAAAATTCTGATTTCGCTGCTGACCGCTTTGGCCGGCGGAGGACTCTTCATGTTGCTGAAGCTTCCGGTTCCCTGGCTTCTCGGTCCTATGATTGCTACGCTGATAGGGAATAACGTATTCAAAAAGCATTATGAATGGCCCGGGCAAATCCGCAATGCCGGAATGATCATTGTCGGCTATACCATCGGTTTGTCCTTAACCGCACCAGCGGTGAGGGAGATGTCCGGACAGTTTCCTTCCATGCTGATGATGACGCTGCTGCTGCTATTGTTCTGTGCCGGCATGGCCTGGGTGGTATCGCGGATATCAGGCATCAATTACAAAACAGCACTGCTTGGCACCATCCCGGGCGGACTGACCCAGATGCTGGTGCTAGCTGAAGAATCGGAGGATGTTAACCTCACTGTGGTGACAGTAATCCAGGTGGTCCGTCTGATCATGATCATTGTCAGTGTGCCGCTGCTGATATTCAGCCCTTTGTTTGATAACGGCTATTCCGCAGGAGGTGCTCCGGCAGCAGCGGCAGTCACCGGCTGGGAGAGTCTGTTTCCCAATATTGTGTACTTTGCGGCTGCATGCACGGTTTGTGCTGTTCTTGGCCAAAAAATCAAATTTCCAACCGCCTATCTGCTGGGGCCGGCATTTATCACCTCCATCCTGCAGTTTGCGGGGCTTCATGCCCCTGTGCTGCCTGACCTGTTAACCAATGCGGCGCAGCTGATGATTGGCATCTATGTAGGCCTTCTGCTTGACCCGCGCAAGTTGAACAATAAGCTGCTGATACTGTCTCTGGCGCTGGGAAGCAGTATGGTATTGATTGGCGGGGCGTACGGGCTCAGCTATATTTTTGCCTATGCGGAGTCGGTATCAGGTTCTACCGCACTGCTGAGCCTGTCCCCCGGCGGCATGGACCAGATGAGTCTGATTGCACATGAAGTAGGAGCTGATCTGCCCCTAGTAGCGGGATACCAGCTGTTCAGGACGTTTTTTATCTTTTTTGCGGTTCCGCCGATCTTCAGAATGATATTCAGAGCGAAGAAAGGACAAAATCCTGTAGTCAGTTGACATCATTTATGGGAGTTCTGCATAGCGTATTCTCCGGTAATTACCGGAAATACGCTATTTTTTGTATAAATTTGAGTTAGTATGTAACAATTCTTGACACGAATATTTGGTTCAACTAGGATATTTATAAGCAGTTTACAATAACATTCAGCAAGATACAGTAGGTTTTGTTTGCATAATAATGTTCTTACATAAAGGAGGGAGTCCGTTTGACACAGCCGCGCGCCCATAAGAGCCTCATTGAAAAGGTTGTATTTTCCAGACAGTATCCCGTTATTCTTGGCGACACCGTAGGAGTGACCTCCACTTATCAAAGACTGCATGCCCATGATGCGCTGGAGATTAATATGATCAAATCAGGGACGGGTTACTATATGATCAACGGGGAGCGGTATGATTTCCGTGAAGGGGACATTCTGCTGATTAATTCCAATGACCTGCACTGTGCCTATGAGACCGAGAATCTGATCATGCTGGTGGTCACCTTCGACGCTTCCTGGTTTATGGGCATGGTGCGCTGTGATCCGGATGTGCTGTCTCCTTTTAAGGAAATGGGCCTTTATTTCAGCAATCTGCTGGACCGTGACAATGAACATATGGGGATGCTCCGCGCACTTCTGCTGCAAATGCAGGAGGAACATGAAGGGGGACAAAGATCCTACACCTCTCTTGTCTATGCCCATTTGCTGCAATTCTTCGTGTATATCAACCGGTATTTCCGCATGGATTCCCTGCAGCCAAGCAAATCCACCGTCACTGCCACCCAGCTCGAAAAAATCTGGCATGTCACCCGCGTGATGGAAGAGCAGCCCGCTTATCCGTGGACGCTTGAGGAGCTTGCCGCCCTGGTCTATTTAAGCCCTTCCCGCTTCAGTGATATCTTCCGCCGCACAGCCGGCATGTCCCCGCTGCTGTATTTAATCCAACTACGCCTGGAGAACGCCTATACACTGCTGCAGACAACGGACCGTAAAATCCTCGACATCGCCCTGGAGTGCGGATTCCGCACCTTATCCAATTTTAACCGCCTGTTCAAACGCCATATCGGAACCGAGCCCCGTAACGTCCGTACCCAGACTGCCCTTATCGACAGTAAGATAGTATCAGTTTTTGAGCGATTAGGCGGAGTGTCTGAAATGGAATAGGTTTATGATGAAGTCAGTAAATATAACAACATAAGTTATCAGTATTAACAAGAAGTAAATGGAAGAGGAGGTTAAAATGCAGAAGATCGCTTATCACATGGAAACAAAAGAGGAGATCCGGAAGCCAAATGCAGTGAAACGCTTTGCCCGGCAGTGGGATCTTCAGCTGATGGTGCTTCCGGCCCTGTTCTTTATCCTCGTATTCAGCTACATTCCGATGTACGGTGTCCTAATGGCTTTTCAGGATTACAATCTGTTCAAAGGGTTCGGTGGCAGTCCGTGGGTGGGGGTAAAGCACTTTGAAATGTTTTTTGCCGCACCTGAATTCTGGACGATCATCCGCAACACGCTCGTCATCAGTCTCTTGAAGCTGCTGATCGGGTTTCCGGCACCCATTCTGCTGGCGCTGATGCTTAACGAGGTGCGCAGCAGAGTATTCAAGCGGACGGTGCAGACGATCAGCTATCTGCCGCATTTTCTATCCTGGGTCATTGTCTCCGGCTTCGTCATGTCCATGCTCTCCACGGAGAACGGCAGTGTGAATATGCTGCTGCAGCAGCTGAATCTGATCAAAGATCCGATCAACTTTCTCTCCCTGCCGCAGTATTTCTGGACCATCCTCGTTACTACCGGTGTATGGAAGGAGATTGGTTTTTCCTCCATTGTCTATCTGGCAGCCATCGCCGGGATTGATCCGCATATGAATGAAGCGGCTTCAATGGATGGTGCAGGCAAGCTCAGACAAATGTTTTCCATTACTTTGCCGTCTATCCTGCCTGTCATTATCGTCTTTCTGATTCTGGCGATCGGCAATCTTCTCAGCGCAGGCTTTGAAGACATTCTCCTGCTGGGCTCCAATCCCGTGCTTCGCGACGTCGGAGATGTCATTGACACCTATGTATACCGGATCGG
Source organism: Paenibacillus sp. PK3_47 (assembly GCF_023520895.1). NCBI lineage: Bacteria > Bacillati > Bacillota > Bacilli > Caryophanales > Paenibacillaceae > Paenibacillus > Paenibacillus sp. PK3_47. The sequence goes on along the minus strand of NZ_CP026029.1, from coordinate 6,555,457 downwards.
TATACAGAACAACCGATATTCTTATGCCACGGCAGCCGGATTGTTCAAATCTCTAATCGGAGTGTTTCTGCTCGTCGGTGCTAACTATGCCGCACGGAAATCCGGGAACAGCCTATGGTAAAGAATGAAAGGAGCAGGTGCAGATGAAGCTGTCAGCCGGTGACCGGACGCTCGTAACGGTAATATATATTTTGCTCGCCATATTAGCCTTTATGTCATTTTATCCCTTCTGGAATGCTGCGGTAATTTCGTTTAACAACGGTACAGATACTATGCGCGGCGGGATAACTTTTTGGCCGAGACAGTTTTCGCTGGAGAATTATTCGGTGGTATTCCAGGACAGCCGCCTGATTAACGGTTTTATGATCTCAGTGCTGCGGACCGTAATCGGCACGCTTGCTTCCATCGCTGCTACAGCGGTGTTCGCCTATGGTATGAGCAAATCGGAGCTGATGGGACGCAAATTTTATATGGTGTTCTGCATTATTACGATGTATTTCAGCGGCGGTCTGATTCCAACCTTTCTGCTGATCCGCGAGCTGGGGATGTTCAACTCCTTCTGGGTCATGGTTATCCCGGGACTGATCAGCGTGTGGAATATGATTATTTTCCGGACTTTTTTCAAAGGAATCCCTGCCGGTCTGGAGGAATCCGCGAGAATCGACGGCTGCTCCAACTGGGGGGTGCTGATGCGGATCGTGCTGCCTTTGTCAGGGCCGGTGATAGCGACTTTATCCTTGTTTACTGCCGTTTATCACTGGAATGACTGGTTCACACCAAGTATCTATATCAGCAACATCGATTTAATGCCGATTCAGACCAAGCTGCAGCAGATCCTCAACTCCAACATCATGGCGGAACAGATGGCCCAGCTGGACGCGGCTGCACAGGGGCGGATGAACAAAATGCGCGCGGTAACAACGAAATCCCTGTCCATGGCCACGATGATGGTCGCTACCATTCCGATTTTATGCGTCTATCCTTTTCTGCAAAAGTACTTTGTAAAAGGTGTTATGGTCGGTTCACTAAAAGAATAAAGGAACTCAAGGGGGAATTAGCAATGATCTCAGGCAAATCCAAAGTGGCGTCTTTAGCGGCTGTACTTAGTCTCATGATCGGTTTATCAGCTTGTTCAGGCGGCAACAACACGGTTACGAATACGGTCAACTCCGGTAATACCGCCGGCACGGAAAGCAATACTGCGGAGACTGCTGAAGGCGGGGGATACGTTCTTGGCGAGCAGCCGCTGGAGTTTTCTTTTTACGGCCATTATGACTGGTACACGATGCCTACCTGGGGCGAAGATCTTTCCACCAAATGGATTCTCGATAATAAAAAGGTGAAGGTTGAGCCGGTCAGCTCCGGCGGCAATGCCAAGCAGAAGCTCAGCACGATGATCGTCTCCGGCGAACTGCCTGATGTCATCTGGATGGAACGCGGTGCGGATGTGGAGCAGCTCCGGGCGGCCGGTGCGCTGGTGCCGTTTGATGATTATCTCGATAAATATCCCAATCTGAAGGAATGGGCAGGCGAAGAGACGCTGGATATGCTGCGTTCCTCCGACGGCAAGCTCTATCAGTTCCCGAACTGGTACACTACGCAGCCTAACGGTAATACCGGTTATCTGGTCAACAAAAAAATCTATAATGAGCTGGGCACACCCCCGCTGGAGACAACCGATGACCTCTATGCCTATTTGAAGCTGGTAAAAGAAAAATATCCGGACGTGATTCCATTTGAGGTAGGGCAAGGCGCTGAAGGCGTTGACGTTCTGTCGTCAGCTTTTGCGGAAAACCGTCCGTATGTATACAGTGCACTCAGCATGATGGCAATTCCAAATGGTAATGAAATGACTTCTGTATTTAAAGATGAAGCTTTCCGTTCTTCACTGGTCTATGCCAACCAGCTGTACCGGGATAAACTGATTAGCCAGGATGCCTTCACCCAGAACCTGGAACAGGTGGAGCAAAAGATCATTACAGGCAAAATCGCAGTATACGCGGCGTCAAGTCCGACTGAGTATGGCGCAATCGGCAACTCGCTGCTGAAAGAGCAGGACCCGGATGCCGGATATATCATGGTATGGCCGATTCATAAGGCGGGCCTGGATAAGAACAAGATTTTCCCTGGAGCTTATAATCAACTGGGCTGGAACGTGAGTGTCATTACGACTGCGGCAAAAGATCCGGAAGCCGTCTTCGCCTTCCTTGACTGGTTCACCGGACCCGAGGGACAACGGATTATTATGTGGGGACCCGAAGGCAAGTACTGGGACGGAACAGATGAAGAGGGGGCGCCGCTCTTTACAGAAGCTTTTACCACAGATACTAAAGGCCGCGATGAGCTGATGAACGCAACGGTCAATCTGCAGTGGAACGGCAATACGGTATACGTGGATAATTCCAAGATGAAGTTCGAGTCTACGCTGCCGGAAGACCAAAAGAGCTGGGAAACCAAATGGCAGTCTGAAATTACCTGGAAGACCCAATATGATACGACCGAATTTGTGAATTTGGCTCCGGCCGGCGACTCCCAGGAGGGGATTATCTCCCAAAGCGTTGGTGAAATTTACGAAAAAGCGAGAGCGCAAGCTGTGCTCAATGCCAAAAATGAAGCAGAGGTCCTGGCTGTTCTGGATAAGGCTGAAGCGGATGCCCAGCAGGTGGGATACAGCGAGCTGCTCAAATTCAAGACGGAGAAATGGCAGGAGAACCTGAGAAAGTTGGGAAAATGAAACTGACATACGGGAGCGGGAGACCTTGAACTATTACTTGGGCATTGACGGCGGAGGCAGCAAAACGCTGGCCGTCATATCCGATGCTGCGGGCCGGATTACCGGCCGCGGCGCAAGCGGATGCGGCAACCATCAGACAGGCGCCGAGAGGGCTGAAAGCAACATCCGTCAGGCGGTAGAAGAGGCGCTGAGCCAGGCGGGTCTCCGTAAAGAGCAGATCACCTATTCCATGTTCGGGCTGGCTGGGGCTGACCGGGAAGCTGATTACAAAATCCTGCGTCCGATGATTGCGGGAATGGGCATGGAGCCTCATGGTATTGTCTGCGATACTGTAATCGGCCTGCGGGCGGGTACACGAAAGCCCTATGGGGTTGTAGTCATCTGCGGGACCGGAACCAACTGCTACGGCATCAGCCGCAGCGGGCAGGAACTGCAGGTAGGCGGCTTCGGTTATGTCTTCGGTGATTTCGGAGGGGGTTCGGAGCTGGCGGTAGAAGCCTTCCGCGGCGTAATCCGCGCCTGGGAAGGGCGGGGGCGGCCAACCCGGCTGGCCCAGGCGATTCTCGGCAAGCTGGGCTACGCTTCGGAAGAAGCCATGTTCCACCATTTCCTTGACCACGGGCTTAGAGTGCCTCATGAGATTGCCAAGCTGATCTTCGAGGTTGCGCCTGAGGATGAACTGGCCCGTGAAATTCTGCAGAAGCAAGGCAGGGAGCTGGGACTCGCGGCCAGTGCAGTCATCCGTAAACTCGGCATGGAGCAGGATACCTTCGACTTGGTACTGGCCGGCAGTATTTTGACCCGGGGGGAGAGCCGGTATGTGGTCCCGTATATTGAGGAAACAGTGGCAGTTGCAGCCCCGGGCTGCACCCTGCAGATGCTCGGACAAGAGCCGGTAGCCGGGGCCCTGCTGTTGGCCATGGAGAAATCCGGGATTCAGGTGGAAGAAGCAGTCTATGAACAGTTACATCATACCTTATCTGTAAAGGCGGCGAATGCAGTATGGATCAACGACTGAAAGTAGCGGTAATCGGGGGAGGGTCCTCTTATACCCCTGAGCTGATCGAGGGGTTTATCCTGAACTACTCTACTTTTCCTGTAACAGAAATTGTCCTCGTCGATATACAGGAAGGATTCCACAAGCTGTCCATTGTCGGACAGCTTGCCTCACGGATGATTGCCAAATCCGGGCTGCCGATTAAGCTGAGCCTCACGCTTGACCGGCGCTCGGCGCTTGAGGGAGCCAGCTTTGTGACTACACAAATACGGGTCGGCAGACTGGAAGCCCGCCGCTGGGATGAGACCATTCCGCTCAAATACGGAATGATCGGGCAGGAGACTACCGGTCCGGGCGGCATGATGAAGGCGCTGCGGACAATTCCGGTGCTGCTTGAGGTAGCCCGGGAGATGGAGCAGCTATGTCCGGATGCCTGGCTGCTCAACTTTACGAATCCTGCGGGTATGGTGACCGAGGCCATTCATAAGCATTCAAGCATCAAATCTATCGGTTTGTGCAATTCGCCGATCGCTGCCTATAAGTGGCTGTCGGCGCTCTACCAGGTGCCGGTTGAACATATTTATTGCGAGTTTGCCGGTCTGAACCATTTACACTGGATCAGTACTATTACCATTGACGGGGAATCCAAGCTGCCGGAGCTGCTCGCGAACCGGGACGGCTATTCTGCTCGGAATGTTCCGCAGTATGACTGGAATGGGGCGCTGTTATCGTCACTCGGTGCAATTCCTTCTTATTATTTGAAGTATTTCTATCTTCACCGCGAGATTCTGGCGGAGCAGCAGGCTGCAGCGGCCAAAGGAGAGACCCGGGCTGAAACCGTGCAGCGTCTGGAGGATGAACTGTTCGAGCTGTACAAGGATGAAAGCCTGGCCGAAAAGCCCAGGCAATTGGAGCAGCGCGGGGGAGCATATTACTCTGAGGCTGCTGTCCGGCTGATGAATTCCCTCTATAATAATTCCGGTGATATTCAAACATTGAATGTTCCGAATCAGGGTATTCTTGACTTCCTTCCGGATGATGCTTGTATAGAAGTTAATTGCAGAGTGCATAAGCAGGGCCCTGAGGTAATACCGGTTGCTAATGTACCTGAAGCTGTAAAAGGTCTGATTCATTCCGTTAAAACTTATGAAGGGCTGGCTATAGAAGCCGCTGTCAGCGGAAGCCGGGAAACCGCCTTGCTGGCGCTGGCGCATCATCCGCTCGTTCCTTCAGTCAATGATGCAGAGGCTATGCTGGATGAGATGCTGGATCAGAATAAGGCTTATCTTCCAGGGTTCTTTCAGCATACTTAAAGATAAGGAGAAAGGCCGATGAATTCTGACGGAACAGCTGCCTGGACACTGGAACAAAAAATCGCCCGGATGTGTGTCGCCGGCCTGCCCTCACTGCATGCAGATTCTGCTTTTGAAGGACGGCTTCGGGACCTGCCTATGGGCGGAATTGGATTGTTTCCCCATAACATTGATAATGAAGACCAGCTGCGCAGCCTAATCCGCGGTGTACAGGATGCCGCCGGAAGGTCCGGGATTCAGTCACCTTACTATCTTTCGATAGATGAGGAAGGGGGAAGCCTCGCCAATCTGAAATCCTTTTTCCCGCCGGTGCCGGGCAACCGGGCTATCGGATTGACTGCTGATCCTGAGGGTGCATTTCTGCAGGGAAAGCTTATCGGCAGCCAGCTCGCTGCACTGGGCATTCCGATGAACTGGGCACCGGTGCTCGATGTGAATACGAACATTGTGAACCCGGTAGTCGGTGTCCGCTCATTTGGCGAAGATCCGGCTGCAGTAGCTGAGCTTGGCGCCGCTTATATCCGCGGTATGCATGAGGCGGGTATAGCCGTAACGGCCAAGCACTTTCCGGGTCACGGACAAGTGGATGGTGATTCACATATTGAGCTGCCTTTTTGCGGGCTGACCCTGGAGGAGCTGAAATCCGGACCGCTTCTTCCATTCACAGCTGCTGTTGCCGCTGGATGCGATGCCATCATGATGGCCCATATTGTTTTCCCGGCTATTCCGCAGTCGGCGGGACTGCCGGCTTCTCTTAGCCCGTATTTTGTTACAGAACTGCTGCGTAAAGAGCTGGGCTTTGAAGGTGTCATCTGCACCGATGATGTCGAAATGGGAGCCATCCGGAACAGCTTCGAACCGGAAGTTATCAGCGAGTTGGCGGTGATTGCCGGTAATGATCTGATTCTCATGTGCCACACGCCGGGTTTCCAGGACCGCGTCATCTGTGGAATTGCAGCTGCGGTGCGCGGAGGCCGGATTGCTGAATCCAGAATTGATGAATCTCTTAAGCGGATTGCCCGGCTGCAGGAGCGGATGCTCCAGCACAGCCGGCATGCCTCACCACTGCCGCGTTCGGAGTGGAAGGATAGGATTGTTGAGCTGACCCGCAGGACTGTGAAGCTTGAACGTGATCCGGGTCAACAGCTGCCGCTTGCGGCAGGAGTCCGCTACCTGCTGCTGCTGCCGCGGCCCGAGAGACTGACGCTGGCAGACAATACCGACAGCAGTGACCTCGGGCTGGGAAGACTTCTTACGGATAGGGGACTTCAGGTTAAAGTGAAGTTTATTCCCAATAACCCTGATGAAGGGACTATAGCTGAAGTGATGGAGGGGCTGGAGAATTGTGATGCCGTTATTATGGGCACCTGGAATGCTCATGTTTTTAGCGGACAGGTGAATTTGGCGGCGGCCATTGTTCTTCATAAGCCGCTGATTGCCGCTGTGCTGCGCAATCCTTATGATGCCGGACGGCTGCCGTCAGCAGCGTCCGTCATTCTGGTTTGCGGAACTTCATCCTTTTCGCTGGCGGCGCTCGCCGATGTCCTGACTTCCGGAAGTACAGAACCATAACATAAGATCAAAGGGGCTGAAGCTCATATGGAAGCGTCATCGCATCCGGACATCCGGATCCGGCAGAAGGTCGGGCAGATGTTTATGTGCGGATTTACGGATACCACACCAAACGATGATATTCTAAAGCTGATAAAGGAATACTTCATTGGCGGCATCATCTATTTCAGACGCAACATAGGGACGGCCCGGCAGGTTTATGCCTGCTCGGCCGCGCTGCAGCAGGCTGCCGCCGAGCCTTTGCTGATTGCTGTTGATCAGGAAGGCGGGATGGTGGCGAGAATTGAAGATGATGTGACGCTGATGCCCGGCAATATGGCACTTGGTGCAACCCGTAATGTGGAAGGAGTGCGGCAAGCGGCTGTAGTTGTCGGGAGGGAGCTGCGACACTTAGGTATTAACATGAATTTTGCACCCTGTGTGGATGTAAATAACAATCCGGCCAACCCGGTCATTGGTGTCCGCTCCTACGGTGAATCTCCGGTATTAGTAAGTGAGATGGGGGCTGCCGCAGCTGACGGATTTCAGCAGGCGGGCGTTGCGGCAACGATCAAGCATTTTCCGGGCCATGGTGATACGGATACAGATTCCCACCTGGCCCTTCCGAGTATCGGGCACGGGCGTGAACGTCTGGCGGAAATTGAGCTGCTGCCTTTTAAGCGGATCATCGAAGCTGGAGTGGATGCGGTTATGACTGCACATGTCGTTTTTAAAGCCTATGAAGATGAAGATATTCCCGCAACGCTCTCCGAAAAAATCCTGACAGGATTGCTGCGCGAGGAGCTGGCTTTTGATGGAGTCATTGTGACCGACTGTCTGGAGATGAATGCGATATCGCAGACCGTTGGTGTCGGGCCGGGGGCGGTGCAGGCTGTCAAAGCCGGAGCTGATCTGATTCTCGTAAGTCATACGTATGATTGGCAGGTCGAAGCGATCGAAGCTGTGGTTGAGGCAGTCGTCAGTGGAGAGATACCTGAAACAAGAATTGACGCATCCGTGCAGCGGCTCGCAGGACTGAAAAAGAAGCGGGAGATTACAAAGGAAGAGCCGCCAGCCTTTGCTGATATTAAGGTGAAGCTCGCTTCCGAAGCCTCACTGGAGGTTGCACGTGAACTGAGTGAACAGAGCATTACTTTGCTGTGCGATGATGGACAGCTTCCGCTTATGGAAAAGGAAGGTATCTACGTCATCTGGCCAGAAGTCCGCGTCAGCCATGAAGTGGTAGAGGCGCTGCAGGAAAGCATGACTCTGGGAACTGCCCTGAAGCCTTATTTTAACAATGTTCGTGAGCGGATTATTGGTGTGGACCCTTCTGATGAAGAAATCCGGGAGGTTCTTGAGGAGAGCCAATCCTTCAGTCAGATCGTTGCCGCCACTTATAATGCTGATTTCTCACCAGGCCAGCGTATGATTTTACAGGAACTCGCAGCAAGGACAGAGGGCAGGCTGGTCGTAGTAGCGGTACGCAACCCGTATGACTACACTGCCGTACCCGGGATACGCACTTATCTAGCCAGTTATGAGAACAAAGCGCTGGCCATGCAGTCAGTGGCTAAAATTCTGGCAGGGCAAAGCATTGCGAGGGGGGTCCTTCCGGTGACGGTCGGTGAGTTTGCTTACGGCTCGGGGAGTATTCACTGAAAAGTTTGTGAGTTCCTTTTATGAGTATGATGTGAATAGTTGGGGCTTCTATAGAAGGCGGGTATCTTCCTTAGTTTGGGGATGGATAGCCGTTTTTCTATTATAGAGGGAGTCAGTATGTTCTGAATGCTGTTTATGAGGGGAATGCAGCAAATCGCTGGTGGCGGGTTTCCAGATATGATTCAGCGCTGCCATCTCAACGTCCGATATGCGGTGTGGTTAATTGAGGAGATACAGAAGCCCCGGCCGGATGTTTAAAGATGATAGTAACAATTAAATTTTCAATGCTCTTTTTTAGAACTGGTGGATGGCCTGCAGCGAGTAGCTGCAAAACGGATAACCATAAGCTCTGCATCAAACTCAGCGGGATTTTAGTTTCGGGTAAATTCACTTTAACAGATGGAATATTTTGAGGTTGTCTTATTTGTTCAATCCGTGATATATTATTAATCCTGCCGCTGACAGCGACTGGTGAATAAATAAGTTAAAATAAAGTCTTGCAATGTTACACACTATGTGATATATTATAAGAGTTGCTGCTGACGAGGTGATCGTTAGTGATGACGAGCTTGATCTTTGAAAACTGAACAACGAGTGAGTATCGGAAATTACTTCGGTGAATTCCAAAAATTGATGATTTTCACAGCGTCTGGTACGCTTTAGAAATTCATCCTGAGAATGCAAATTCTCGTCAGATGTTTCAAAATGAGCTGTCGCTCTTTCTATACTGTATCCTCTTCATCCGCTCAGCTGAGCTGGACCGAAGAGGATACAGGCGACGCTTGCGAAGCAAGCGTCCTAATTGGAGAGTTTGATCCTGGCTCAGGACGAACGCTGGCGGCGTGCCTAATACATGCAAGTCGAGCGGAGCTAACGGTTTCCCTTGGGAAACCGTTGCTTAGCGGCGGACGGGTGAGTAACACGTAGGCAACCTGCCCCATAGCCCTGGGATAACTACCGGAAACGGTAGCTAATACCGGATAATTTCTTTTTTCTCCTGAAGAAAGAATGAAAGACGGAGCAATCTGTCACTACGGGATGGGCCTGCGGCGCATTAGCTAGTTGGTGAGGTAACGGCTCACCAAGGCGACGATGCGTAGCCGACCTGAGAGGGTGAACGGCCACACTGGGACTGAGACACGGCCCAGACTCCTACGGGAGGCAGCAGTAGGGAATCTTCCGCAATGGGCGAAAGCCTGACGGAGCAACGCCGCGTGAGTGATGAAGGTTTTCGGATCGTAAAGCTCTGTTGCCAGGGAAGAACGTCCGGTAGAGTAACTGCTACCGGAGTGACGGTACCTGAGAAGAAAGCCCCGGCTAACTACGTGCCAGCAGCCGCGGTAATACGTAGGGGGCAAGCGTTGTCCGGAATTATTGGGCGTAAAGCGCGCGCAGGCGGCGATTTAAGTCTGGTGTTTAAACCTTGGGCTCAACCTGGGGTCGCACTGGAAACTGGGTCGCTTGAGTACAGAAGAGGAAAGTGGAATTCCACGTGTAGCGGTGAAATGCGTAGAGATGTGGAGGAACACCAGTGGCGAAGGCGACTTTCTGGGCTGTAACTGACGCTGAGGCGCGAAAGCGTGGGGAGCAAACAGGATTAGATACCCTGGTAGTCCACGCCGTAAACGATGAGTGCTAGGTGTTAGGGGTTTCGATACCCTTGGTGCCGAAGTTAACACAGTAAGCACTCCGCCTGGGGAGTACGGTCGCAAGACTGAAACTCAAAGGAATTGACGGGGACCCGCACAAGCAGTGGAGTATGTGGTTTAATTCGAAGCAACGCGAAGAACCTTACCAGGTCTTGACATCCCTCTGAATCCTCTAGAGATAGAGGCGGCCTTCGGGACAGAGGAGACAGGTGGTGCATGGTTGTCGTCAGCTCGTGTCGTGAGATGTTGGGTTAAGTCCCGCAACGAGCGCAACCCTTGACTTTAGTTGCCAGCAGGTAAGGCTGGGCACTCTAGAGTGACTGCCGGTGACAAACCGGAGGAAGGTGGGGATGACGTCAAATCATCATGCCCCTTATGACCTGGGCTACACACGTACTACAATGGCCGGTACAACGGGAAGCGAAGCCGCGAGGTGGAGCCAATCCCAGCAAAGCCGGTCTCAGTTCGGATTGCAGGCTGCAACTCGCCTGCATGAAGTCGGAATTGCTAGTAATCGCGGATCAGCATGCCGCGGTGAATACGTTCCCGGGTCTTGTACACACCGCCCGTCACACCACGAGAGTTTACAACACCCGAAGTCGGTGGGGTAACCCGCAAGGGAGCCAGCCGCCGAAGGTGGGGTAGATGATTGGGGTGAAGTCGTAACAAGGTAGCCGTATCGGAAGGTGCGGCTGGATCACCTCCTTTCTATGGAGAATCGTCTTCTGCAATGAAGACATTCAAATCTTAAATCTAACCGGTCGGTTAGATGCTCACTCGTTGCTCAGTTTTGAGAGTTTAAGCTCTCAAAGGCATATCTTTTCCAAAACTTGCTTGTAGTCAAGAGGTTTTGAAATATGATATGATCTTCTTCCGGGGTTAAATCCGGAACACTTGATCCTTGAAAACTGGATACCGAAACGAATTTGCGTTTTAGAACATTCCTTTAAGCTGAACTTGTGTAAACAAGTGAAGATTTAATAGCGATGCTGAAAGCGAAGGTTTTCGATTGTGCAGCGACTTTTGGCTTTGAATATTCTAGCGTACGGAGTGATCCGGACGCGCTATTCAAAACAAGATGAGCGAACAAGCGAAACACCGTAGCGTTGGTTAAGCTAATAAGAGCACACGGAGGATGCCTAGGCGCCAGGAGCCGACGAAGGACGTGGCGAACAACGAAACTGCCTCGGGGAGCTGTAAGCAAGCTTTGATCCGGGGGTGTCCGAATGGGGAAACCCGGCTGTGGTAATTCGCAGTCACTCACATCTGAATACATAGGGTGTGTTGAGGCAGACCAGGGGAACTGAAACATCTAAGTACCCTGAGGAAGAGAAAACAATAGTGATTCCGTCAGTAGCGGCGAGCGAACGCGGAACAGCCTAAACCAGGAGGCTTGCCTCCTGGGGTTGTGGGACGTCTCACATGGAGTTACAAAAGGTTAGGTTAGGCGAAGAGGTCTGGAAAGGCCCGCGATAGAGGTAAAAGCCCTGTAGCCAAAAGTTTAACCCCTCCGAGACGGATCCCGAGTAGTGCGGGGCACGTGAAACCCCGTATGAATCCAGCAGGACCATCTGCTAAGGCTAAATACTACCTGGCGACCGATAGTGAATCAGTACCGTGAGGGAAAGGTGAAAAGCACCCCGGAAGGGGAGTGAAATAGAACCTGAAACCGTGTGCTTACAAGAAGTCAGAGTCCTCTATATGGATGATGGCGTGCCTTTTGTAGAATGAACCGGCGAGTTACGTTTAACATGCAAGGTTAAGGTGAGAAGCCGGAGCCGCAGCGAAAGCGAGTCTGAATAGGGCGACTAAGTATGTGGACGTAGACCCGAAACCGTGTGATCTACCCCTGTCCAGGGTGAAGGTGCGGTAACACGCACTGGAGGCCCGAACCCACGTACGTTGAAAAGTGCGGGGATGAGGTGGGGGTAGCGGAGAAATTCCAATCGAACTCGGAGATAGCTGGTTCTCCCCGAAATAGCTTTAGGGCTAGCCTCGGTGAATGGAGTGGTGGAGGTAGAGCACTGATTGGGTGCGGGGCCCGCAAGGGTTACCAAGCTCAGTCAAACTCCGAATGCCATTTACTTCTTGCCGGGAGTCAGACAGTGAGTGCTAAGATCCATTGTCAAAAGGGAAACAGCCCAGACCATCAGCTAAGGTCCCCAAGTGTGTGTTAAGTGGGAAAGGATGTGGAGTTGCACAGACAACCAGGATGTTGGCTTAGAAGCAGCCACCATTGAAAGAGTGCGTAATAGCTCACTGGTCGAGTGACTCTGCGCCGAAAATGTAACGGGGCTAAACACACCACCGAAGCTATGGCTTGGATCGACTTCACTGCGTCTTTGAGGCGGTGTTTGTCCGGAGGACATTGTTGCCAGGAATCATCTGCAAGGATGAATGGCTAAATGCTTCCAGGGGATAAACACATGTGCTTCGAAGCTGGAGTGAAGTCGATCCAGGGGTAGGGGAGCGTTGTGTATGCGTTGAAGGTGTACCGTAAGGAGCGCTGGAGAGTACACAAGTGAGAATGCCGGTATGAGTAACGAAAAGATCAGTGAGAATCTGATCCGCCGAAAGCCCAAGGTTTCCTGAGGAAGGCTCGTCCGCTCAGGGTAAGTCGGGACCTAAGGCGAGGCCGACAGGCGTAGTCGAAGGACAACAGTTTGAAATTACTGTACCACCGTAATCCGTTATGAGCGATGGGGTGACGCAGGAGGGTAGTGACGCGGACTGATGGATGTCCGTCTAAGCAGTGAGGCTGGTGTGCAGGCAAATCCGCACACCGTAAGGCTGGGCTGTGATGGGGAGCGAAAATTACAGTAGCGAAGGTCATGATCTCACACTGCCAAGAAAAGCCTCTAGCCAGGAGAAGGTGCCCGTACCGCAAACCGACACAGGTAGGCGAGAAGAGAATTCTAAGGCGCGCGGAAGAACTCTCGTTAAGGAACTCGGCAAAATGACCCCGTAACTTCGGGAGAAGGGGTGCCTCGGTAGGGTGAATAGCCCGAGGGGGCCGCAGTGAAAAGGCCCAAGCGACTGTTTAGCAAAAACACAGGTCTGTGCGAAGCCGCAAGGCGAAGTATACGGGCTGACGCCTGCCCGGTGCTGGAAGGTTAAGGGGAGTGGTTAGGGGTAACCCGAAGCTATGAACCGAAGCCCCAGTAAACGGCGGCCGTAACTATAACGGTCCTAAGGTAGCGAAATTCCTTGTCAGGTAAATTCTGACCCGCACGAATGGCGTAACGACTTGGGCGCTGTCTCAACGAGAGATCCGGTGAAATTTTAATACCTGTGAAGATGCAGGTTACCCGCGACAAGACGGAAAGACCCCATGGAGCTTTACTGCAGCTTGATATTGAATTTGGGTACGATCTGTACAGGATAGGTGGGAGCCGTAGAAGCAGGAGCGCAAGCTTCTGTGGAGGCGCCGTTGGGATACCACCCTGATCGTATCTAGGTTCTAACCTGGTACCCTAAGCGGGTACAGGGACCGTGTCAGGCGGGCAGTTTGACTGGGGCGGTCGCCTCCTAAAGAGTAACGGAGGCGTTCAAAGGTTCCCTCAGAATGGTTGGAAATCATTCGAAGAGTGCAAAGGCATAAGGGAGCTTGACTGCGAGACCTACAAGTCGAGCAGGGACGAAAGTCGGACTTAGTGATCCGGTGGTACCGCATGGAAGGGCCATCGCTCAACGGATAAAAGCTACCCTGGGGATAACAGGCTTATCTCCCCCAAGAGTCCACATCGACGGGGAGGTTTGGCACCTCGATGTCGGCTCATCGCATCCTGGGGCTGAAGTAGGTCCCAAGGGTTGGGCTGTTCGCCCATTAAAGCGGTACGCGAGCTGGGTTCAGAACGTCGTGAGACAGTTCGGTCCCTATCTGTCGTGGGCGCAGGAAATTTGAGAGGAGCTGTCCTTAGTACGAGAGGACCGGGATGGACGTACCGCTGGTGCACCAGTTGTTCCGCCAGGAGCATGGCTGGGTAGCTACGTACGGACGGGATAAGCGCTGAAAGCATCTAAGCGTGAAGCCCCCCTCAAGATGAGATTTCCCAATGAGTAAGACCCCTTGAAGACGACGAGGTAGATAGGTTGGAGGTGGAAGTGCAGTAATGCATGGAGCTGACCAATACTAATCGGTCGAGGGCTTATCCAAAAAAACTAACACACAAATTCGTTTCGGATTCAGTTTTCAGGCGATCAAGCCTGTACGCAACGAAATTCATTCACACAACCGTGATGAACGTAATTTCTAGCGCCAGCGTTTGTTTCACAAACGCATGTTTGGTGGCGATAGCGGAGGGGTTCCACGCGTACCCATCCCGAACACGACCGTTAAGCCCTCCAGCGCCGATGGTACTTGGACCGAAGGGTCCTGGGAGAGTAGGACGCCGCCAAGCACATGAAGCCACTGCTGATCACTCAGCAGTGGCTTTTTTGTTGTATTTAGAAGCTTGCCACAAAGGAAGAATTGCTTCCCCCGCTTTATAAGTATCGTATGAGCAAATAAACGAGCCAAATGTATGCGAAAAATCGAATACAATATTCCTACCAAGAGGGCTAAGGAGCAAATGTATACGGAAAATCGACTAAAATGTGCTACCGCGAGAGGGCAATACGCAGATGTATGCGAAAAATTGAATACAATGTGCTTCCGAGGCGGTAAATGAGCAAAACGTACGTGTAAGGTAGCATTGAGTACAAGAGATTCTACTTTAAAGTAAACTTCTATCCAGCCGGCTGTTGGGATACTGCAGACGTATCGTGCATGACGAATCATAATACCTGTATTAAAACCTAAGTGGATTTTCTCCCTCTAAATCTCGGTCAAATCACATTAATTCAAGGTTAGTTGGAAAAACTCCATTTAAATATGCCGGATACGCCCCCAGACACTGATATACACTGAAATAGGTGGAACATTTCCAATTAATTATGCTATATGATCAAGAATGCTGATATTAGCAGGAGAAATTCCAACTAACCTGAGAAGTGCCTGCTAAAAAGCGCGGTTACATTTAGGCATTAAGCCACTTTAACGACTAAGCCACTAAGCCACTTCATGAGTTAATCTTAGGTTATGAATTTTATCTAACTGTACTAGGAGTGAAAGGTCCAATGGAGAGCAGGATGTCTTTATGCACACAAAGCCATTGCTGACCGCTCAGCAGTGGCTTTGTATTTGTGGTTAGAAGCTTTAGGCTTTAGACTAATCTCATTCTTAGGTCGTGGCCAAAGTGAATATGAATATACTCTGAAAAGCTAGTTTAGCCGGTATCACACAGATAACAGCGTGGGCGTTACGGTTAGAGCGCCATTATTACAATAAAGACCCTGCCTATTCCGTAGCAGCTTTAAATAGTTCTGGCAGATTCCATAGAAGAATCCTAACAATATAGTTTACATAATAAATAATATGGTAACATATATTGAACTGCTTTCCACAATAAAAAAGCACATTTCCAAACAACGATAATATCATCAAATAATATTTCAACATATGAAAAATTCACATTAAGAAGACCTACTATACAAAAACAACATTTTTAAAAATAGACCTTAAAAAAGATCCATTTTCTTATATAAATATTTCAACATATGAAAAATTCAAAACAGAAAACAACAAAAAACGACCCGCGACCCCCCATCCCACACACGCATACCATTAACCTGCTAACCTACCAAAATCAGAAAAAGGTAAAATCCTAACCCGAATCAGCAGTCCAATCAACCCCTTAATGCAAAGTTAAATTTACTCCTACCGCGTAATCACAGTGAAATTACTTTATAAGCTGCCGCCTCAACGATAATGCCATTTGCAGGGACCGGGCAGCATGCGGGAGCGCTAAAATTGATTCCGACCCATTCTGGAAGCATGTCAATGCGTACTGCAGGCTTTTTTCATATGGATTCTGTGCGGTTAATTCAATACGCTTTCTGCCGGAGGCTGTATACTCATATAATGCGGTATCAACGCCGCCCTTCATGTCATCGCATTCGTGGAATTTTAACTTTGCCCGTTCAAAATAAGCCTCGTACTCTACAGTAAACGGATATGTATCCGGCATTAATGAAGAAACCAGGACCCCGGCAGAAATATCCTGTTTATAAAATGAGGCGGAGACCAGAGACTGTTCGGCATTAACACCGGTTGTGCCCCAAACATCAGAAATTTCAGGATAATCCAGCAGCCAAGTAATGAAGTCCAGTTCATGAATCATAAATGTGGGAGTAATCATCTCAAGGCCGAGATCTCCCCAGAGGGGGGCGGATTCTCTTTTTAAGGTTAATTTTAACAGCTTTCCGTAGGTTTCCTGCTTGGCTGCGTTATACAGGTATTGATAAGCGGGCTCAAACTTAATGAATTGGTTAACGAGTACGCGTCGTCCGGAAGCTTTCTCTGCATCAGCCATTTTCTTGGCATCTTCCAAGGTAAGACCTACGGGGGTCTCGCAAAACACATCTTTTCCGGCTTTAAGCGCCATCACTGCGTACTCGCTATGCAGATTAGAAGGCAGGCAAATATCAACTACGCCTATAGAAGGATCATTCATAATGTCCGCAGCAGACTGCGTAATCTCAACCCCGAACTCTTCCTTCAGCTTGTTCAGCTTATCTTCATTCCTTCCGAATACCGTGATCCGGCCGACACCGTCAAGTTTGTTCAATAATGCGGCATGATAGGCGCCAAATCCTGTTCCCAGAATACCAATATTCATATACAAACACTCCTCTCATCTGATACATTCTCATTATAGATAGTTATTGTTGACAATATATTGGCAGGAATGATTGGCGGGTTAAATGTTTTTAATTGATAAAAGGGGGCCCGCAATGCGTGTACACCGTCTGATCGCAATCTTACTGCTGGTGGAATCCCGCGGCAAAATAAAGGCAAAGGATCTGGCGCTTGCCCTTGAAACCTCTGTACGCTCTATTTATAGAGATATTGACGTGCTGGCGGAAGCGGGCATACCGATGACTACAACTTCCGGTCCAAACGGCGGGATCTCGCTAATGGAAGGCTACACGGTAAATTTACGGCAGCTGAACGGGGACGAAGTGATTAATCTTTATTTGTCGGGATTAGGCTTTTATCCGGGAGCCCAGAACGAATCCGGCCTGAAACTGAAAAATGCCCTGCTCAAGCTGGAAAAAAGCCTGCCCGCGCCCTATCAGGAGGATATCCGCAAAGCCCGGAGTGCTTTTTTGTTCGATGATACCCCCTGGTGGAGTGAACGTCCTGCGCTTCCCTGTCTGGAGAGCCTGAGGGCCGCTCTGTGGCGTTCTTATAAAATCAAAGTTATCTACCGTAAAGTAAACGGGGAACTCTCCTGCCGCAAGCTGCAGCCTTACGGGCTTGTTGTGAAGCAGGGGGACTGGTATCTGGTGGGCTTTTGCGAAACGGCGGGGGAACTGCGTACTTTCAAGTGTGAACGGATTACTTCTGTGGAGGGGCTGGAAGAGGAATATACGATTCCTGAAGATTTTTCGTTAGAGGCATTCTGGGGCAGCAGGGAAAAGATTTTCAGGCAAAACCGCAGAGCAGAGGAGTTCTACCCGGTCCTGATCAAAATGAGGAAGCCTCACCCTGAGCTCATATCCAAACTGGAAGTGATGAAGACACTTGTGAAAAGGAACGATCACATCCTGACCGTAAATATGTACAGCTATGAGCAGGCTTGCGACAAGGTGATGACGCTGCCGGCAGACATTGAGGTTCTGGAGCCGGTAATGCTGAGAGAGTACATAAAGGAAAAGATCCTGCTGCTGCAAAAAGTGTACTTTTAATAACGGCAGAGTACATAACGGGAATTAGTTAACATATATAATATTATGTAAACCTATTTTCCCAAACCCTTAATAAAGATTAAAAACAAAAACATCTAACCAAAAATACAATTGATAGTTCCCCTTAACAAAGTTAAGCTTATACGAGTGTGAATATTTCCCAAACTTACTGAGGAGGGTTCTATGCAAGAATACATTTCGCAGATAAACAAAGCGGCGTGGGAAACGAAGGCTTATCAGGCATGGGTCAGGGAACACGGGACACCCGAGGTGCATGCTTGCCGATTGAAGGAGGACCCCAGGCATCCTTTGCGCTACTGGCTGAAGTACACAGGAAATCCTTCCGGTCAAAAAGTGCTGAATCTGCTTGGCTCCCACGGTAAAAAAGCAGTTTGTCTGGCTCTGCTAGGTGCTGATGTTACCGTCGTGGATATATCAGAAGAAAACGCCTTATATTCCAGAGGGCTGGCAGCGGCTGCAGGAGTTAACCTGAACTATATTTGCGCAGATGTATTACATATTCCTGATGAAGAGACGCTTGGGAAGTTTAACTACGTTTTGATGGAGTTTGGGATTCTGCATTATTTTACAGAGCTGAGCCCCATATTTGCATTGGCGGGCAGAAGACTGGCCCCAAATGGACGGCTGCTGTTAACAGACTTCCACCCGTTCGCCAGAACATGGAAACAGACGGTTAACCTGCAGAACCCGACAGGGCGCTATTTTGATGATAGCATCCACGAAGGTGAAATTGCATTTGCCAAGCTGCTTCCGGAAGAAGAACGGCAGGGCTTAGGCACAGTGCTGACACGGAGCTGGACGGTTGGCGATATTATATCATCAGCGGCAGCCGCAGGGCTGTGTATCCGCACTTTTGAAGAAATAAGGTATGCCGGGGATCCCAGTTTTCCGGAGTTCTATACCCTTATTGCAGATAAGCTGGAAGTTCAACTAACACCGTTGTATCGCTAGACAACCCTCTTGCTTATATTCATCCATTTTGTGGTATGGATATTGAAAGATCTTATAGCTGGTTTTAATTTACTGAGGGGTGGTGGTGTGCAAATGAGAAGCGTCAAACCAGGGCGCGGCCCTTCCGGCATGGGGGCGATAGGAAGTATTGGCGCCGGCTTATTCGGGGTCTTGTGGACGATCGGGGCAGCACAGATGGGAGCGCCGTTATTTTTTGTAGGCTTTGGTGTTATTTTTGTCGGGATTGCGGTAGCCCAGGGAATTTATCATTATAAAAATGCGACAGGGAAAAACCGTATGTCCTTGATGGATATTACCAGTGGCAATGAAGAACCGGATCCGTTAGATTCTTATTTTAGAAAATCATCCTCAAGTTCAGCATCCTACAGCACCGACGCCTACAGCAGTGAAGATAACCTTACGTACTGCCCTTATTGCGGAAATAAGCTGGCAAATGAAGCTTACCGGTTCTGCCCCAGTTGCGGGAAAGAACTGAAGCAGGGTTAGGCATTATTCTGATGGGTATTTTTATATCATCTCACAAAAACAGCGGCAGCCCGTGACGAATCCGTCCGCGGCTGCCGCTGTTTCAATATTAAATGCTGCGAACGAAAGACCCCGCCCGGTTATGACGCAGGACCAATTTTGTTTAACAGCAAATATCCCTGTTTAAAAAACAGTAAGCTTGCCAACCATTTTATATATTAATAAATATGGCTTGGACCCTGCTGACAGCAGACACAAGAAGAAAATTGACTATTCATTAACGGAGGAAATTGACGATGTGGACTGCAGCAATGTGGGGAGGTATATCCGGTTCTGCCGTATTGCTGGGAGCTTTGCTGGCTCTGTTCCTCAAGATTCCCAGGAAGCTGACCGGCTTTATTATGGCTTTTGGAACAGGGGTGCTGATTGGTGCGGCGACCTATGAATTAGTAGGAGAGTCCGTAAAAAAAGGGGGACTGGAGCCGACACTGATCGGTTTCATGGCAGGTGCAGTGGTTTTTACAACCCTGGACTGGATTATTTCAAAAAGAGGCGGTTCCGGACGCAAACGTTCCAAAGATCAGGATAAGGCAAAGACAGATGCATCAGGCGGTTTAGGGATTTTTGTCGGCACTGTGATGGACGCTATTCCCGAATCCATTATGATCGGCGCCAGTCTGGTCACCGGCAAAGGAGTCAGTATGCTGCTTGTGATTGCAATCTTCATCAGTAACATTCCGGAAGGCCTGTCCAGTACGATCGGACTGAAAAAAGGCGGATTTACCAAATGGAAAATCATCGGCCTGTGGGCCAGTGTTCTGGTAATTTCTTCCCTCGCTTCTCTTGGTGGTTACTTTTTCATGGACAGTGCAGGGGAATATATCACTGCTATTGTCGCATCCTTCGCAGGCGGCGGCATCATTGCTATGGTTGCATCCACCATGATGCCTGAAGCCTATGAAGAAGGAGGACCCGCTATTGGTTTTATGGCGGCTTTGGGATTGCTGGCCTCCCTTGTCCTGGATCATCTTTAACCTTTTGAGCCACTTGTAAAAATAGCGCTTCCGGAAGCGCTATTTTTACGTTTCGAACGCTGCTGCCACACTCTGCGGTTCCATCTTTGCAGCAGGACAATCCCCCGAAGCCATTCATCAATAGCAAAAGCGATCCAGACTCCGGCCAGTCCAAGTCCAAGCGGTATCGCAAGAAAGTAAGCCAAGCCCACACCGATCCCCCACATGGATACAATCCCCAAATACACAGCAAATTTAATATCTCCCAAAGCGCGCAATGCTCCCAGAATAACCAAATTCAAAGAACGACCGGGTTCCAAAAAAATAGTGATGAAGAGGAGTGTGCGGCCGGTACGGATGATACCCGTATTGTCGGTGAACAGGGAAAAGAGCGGCCAGGAATAGACGAATATAAGCACAGCGGTTATTGCCGATACGCCAAAAGAAATGCCCACGCTGCGCAGACAGCGCTTGTAGATGTCCTGAAGCAGTCCCGCACCTGCCAGATGCCCGGCCAAAATTTGCGTACCTTGGCCGATAGCCATGCTGAAGAGATAAATGATCATCATCAGATTTTCGGTGTATACTTTTGCTGTAAGCACTGCAGTCCCAAGTGTTGAAGCGATGATGGTCACGGCCAGCTGCGACGTATGGTAGGACATAAGCTCTGCCGCAGAAGGGATACCGATTTGCAGCAAATTCCGTAAATGAACCCGTGGCAGACGGAACAGCCGGGAGAATGGAAGAGGATGGCGGACATGTCTTCTTATTAAGAAAAGCAGGACAATCAACCCTAACGTTTTGCTGATCGTGGTCGTCACTGCAACTCCTGTCACACCCAAAACCGGAATCCCAAAAGGGCCGAAAATAAACAAATAATTGCCGATAAGATCAAGCAGATTCATTCCAAACGTGACAAACATAATATCCCTGGTGTGGCCATGGCTGCGAAGCACGGCGCTGAGTACCAGACTTACCGCGGTTACAAAAGAAAACCCGCCCACCCATATTACATAGGGCATGGCCTCGTTGTACAATTCACCCGGCAGTCCCATAACATGCAGCAGGTCCTGCCCGCATACCAGCATCATAACGCTGAATCCGAGGCCGATAAGAAGGTTGACTGAGACTGCAATTGCAGCGGATTCCGAGGCCTGCAAATGCTCCCCTGCACCGAGATGTCTCGCCACCAGAACAGAAACGCCTGTAGCGATCACCCCATAGAACAGGATGACAATATAGATCAGCCGGTTGGCTGCACCTACCGCCGCCACTGAATGATCGGAGTATTGGCTGAGCATCAGTGTATCGGCGTTTCCCATCAGCATTTGCAGTGATAATTCAATAAAAATAGGCCAGGTCAGCCCAAACAAGGTCAGGCGTTTCGTATTCTGAGTCGTCATTTTGTTCTCCGTTTCTTCACATTCAAATAGGATAGACATTTACAAATAACTTTTTATACAATATTCCTGGGGATAATATACTCCGGCGTGTACTCACCGTCCAATTGTATGTATGGATTGAGCCGATCAGAAAAACGGATGTGCGCATATGAAGCGCGGCAAGGAGCGGTCAGATGGAGCTGTACCAGTTAAAAACCTTTATTGAAATCGCCCGGACAGGCAATTTGACCGAGGCAGCTGCGAGCTTGAACACGAGCCAGCCGGCTGCAAGTGCCCATCTTAAAGCTTTGGAGGGCGAGACGGGCTTCCCGCTTTTTTACCGTACCCCCAAAGGAATGATCCTGACGGAACACGGAGAAGAGCTGCTGGTCGAAGCGCGTAAAATCTCTGACGCCATGGGCAGCTATTACCGGAAGGTGGGCGTGCTTCAGAATCGTATTATGGAAACAGTACGGATAGGAGTTGGCTCTGAAGGAAAACTGATGCGGATCAGCCATCTGATCAGTTTGGTAGGAGCGCTGCTGCCGCAGGTGGAGCTCCAATTTATTCATACCAAAAGCGAGGACTTTGTACGAAATTTGGCCGATTCAAAGATTGAGGCAGGCTTTTTTTACACTGACGAATTGGATCCGGGTCTGGAAGCGGTCAAGCTGCATTCCTTCCGGATGGCCGTGGTGTATCCGGAAAGCTGGGAACCGCCGGAAGAGCTGTCTGAGAGCTATTTTGCTGCGAAGCCGTGGATTTGGACGACCCGGGGCTGCTTCTTTTATAAAATGTCTAATGATTACTTTTTGGAGCGGAATATAGTACCGAACAAAGTGATGTATGCCGATGACGACGCTTTGATCGGAAGTTTGGTCCGGAACGAAGTTGGCTGTGCACTCCTTCCTGAACCGGCAGCTCTTGAATTTGCAGAACAGAACAACCTTAAGATCTGGAAAGGGATCGATCTGTATGTCGATCTATACTTTGGCTATCCGAAAGAGAAGCTGAACGATCCGCTCCTGCGGGAGATCGCGGCTGCCGTAGAACTAATGTGGCGGGAACCAGCGTAGAAGGACTGCAGGGACATAAGCCGTTAAAATAGTGTTATCAGCTTTGCAAAATTCGCTTATAGATCAAACCGCCCCGGCAGCCGAGGGCGGTTTTTTAATGCAAACCATACTGGTCTCTGACAACCCTTATTTCCCTGGAAGAGCTGAGACTCACATATTCATGTCATATTTAATTCGGATTTTTCAATTCGAACGTTAAAGAAAGCGGTTTATATTTAGAATGTTGTGCATTTTTCCGAAAAAACGTTACATATATTGACGTTAAATGATACTGAATTTATCATAATACTCAATTAAGGAGACTTTCTTAATGATCTTATACCCCTTAAAGAGAGACGGAGTGATGCCGCATATGACCAAAAGGAAGGAGTTGGAAATCTACCGGCACATCAAACTGGCGATCACACAGCATAAGATACTGCCTAACTCGCAGCTTGTGGAGGATGCGCTGGCAGAAGCTTTTGAAGTCAGCAGGACGCCGATAAGAAATGTGCTGCGGAGGCTCGCGATGGAGAAGCTGGTTACGGTTATTCCTTACCGGGGAGCCTTTGTCTCTTGTCCCAGCGTCGAGGAAGCCAGAGAGGTCTTCGAAATGCGAAGAGTGATTGAAACTTCGATGGTCCGGAAGCTGTGCACGATGGTAAAGCCGGAGCAATTAAAACCGCTGGAGGTTCTGATCCATGAGGAACACCAGGCCAGCCACGAAGGCGACATTGTAGGTGCGCTGGATGTTACTGTAGATATCCATCTTAAACTGGCGGAGCTGACGGATAACTATTATTATTATCATTTTCTCGAAGAGCTGGTCTCGCTGACTTCAGTTATCATTGCCCTCTACGGGACCAATCAGAGCTTCTGTCATGATCACGTTGACTTACTGGAAGCTGTAATGCAGCAGGACGGAGAGCTTGCTGCGCGTATTATGACAGATCATCTATGGCAAATTGAACGCTCGCTGAATTTCGCCGAAACGGCAACCAATGTCCTGAATTTCAAAGAGATCTTTCAGAAGTGATTTTTTTTAGATTAGATTGTATCCAATGTTGGATTCCAAAATCACCTGAAAATGCATACAAAGGAGTGGGGAAATTTGAAAAAACGGTCATTCATGCTGGGGGTAATGGTGGCAGCAGCGTCTGTGCTGAGTGCTTGCGGAAACGGGGAGAATGAAGAAGCGGCAGCCGAAAGCGGCAGTACCATTACAATATCGCTGATGCACAGGTATCAGGAATCCAATATCGGCAAAAGTCCCGAGGATACTGCAGTGCTTGACGGATTGCAGCGGTTCCGGGCAGATTATCCGAATGTCGAGATTATAGAAGAGCAGCTTCAGAACGAGGACTACTCGATTAAAGCTCAGGCACTGGCAGCGGCGGACGATATGCCCGATGTGTTCATCGTGCCCGGCTCCTGGATGGATAATTTCGTGACTAACGAAATCGTACTTCCCTTGAACGGCGAAATGGATAAGCGTCCTGAGTGGCGCGACGGTTACCGCCCGGGAACACTGGATGCCGGAACCCGCGAAGGGCAAGTGTACGGTATACCGATTGCAGCCGGTCCTACACATCTCATCTATTATAATGCTGATATGTTCGGAAGTGTAGGCTATGACCAGTTCCCGTCTACCTGGCCGGAGCTGATGGATGCCGGAGAAAAACTGAAAGAGAAAGGAATCAACCTGTTTTCTTACGGAGACAAATCCAAGGGCTATGCCATGTCCAGCTGGATCAGTGCTTTGACCGACCGGATTAACGGTCCCGATTGGACCGAATCCATTCTGAACGGCGGCGGTGCCAAATTTACCGATGACGGTTTTGTCAAAGGCATCAGCATGATGAGTGAGCTGGCTAAAGCAGGTTATCTGAACAAGGATTTAAATTCTGTAGATACTGACACGATGGTCAATTATTATTTTGAAGGCCGCTCAGCAGCATTTGTCAGCGGCATCTGGTCCGCGATGAATGTCGTGAACAATGCCCCCGAAGAGATTACGTCAGCGACCCGGGTCGCGGTGTTCCCGGGTGTGGAAGGCGGACTTGGTAATCCGCTTAGTTCTTCCGGAGGCGCCGGCGTCTATTACAGTGTTAACTCCGGTATAGAAGCAGGGGAGAAGCTGGATGCCATCATGACGATGCTGGATTATATGACCGGTGCGGACAGCGCCAAGCTGATGGCAGAAGTCGGCGGCTTTCCTGCCTATGATCCCGGTGAATTCGATAAAAGCAAGCTGCATCCGGTAGCCCAGGCTGCTTACGAGGCAAGTGCTGCAGCGGATGCGACTAAGATTTTCGACCTCTGGTTTGATGCTTCGATCGTAGAGGTACTGAATACAGGGATTCAAGGTGTGATGGCAGGCTCCAGTACACCGGAACAGCTGGCTGAGGAAACCCAGCAGGCCTATGAGACATTATTGAACAAACCTTAAACCACTAAAGGGGTGAGAACATGGGCAAGGCACTGCGCCCGAAAAGCTGGGTGCTTCTGGCATACCTTCTTCCGGGACTACTAATCTATTCCTTTGTCGTGCTGGTTCCCATACTTGCCGCTCTAAGAGACAGCTTCTATTCCTGGACGGGAGGCCCCAAAAAAACCTATATCGGTATTGAGAACTATAAGGAAATTCTTCAGGACCATGTATTTTGGCATTCCTTTCTCAATAATGTGCTGATGACAGTTTACGGGTTAATCGGACAAGTCGGGCTGGCCTTTGTTTTCGCTCTGCTGCTGATGTCCAAAATGGTAAAGCTAAAGGGTCTTCACCGGACAATGAGTTACTTTCCCTCCACACTAGCTCCGGTAATTATCGCCTTTCTATGGATGCTGATCTATAACTACAACTACGGCTTACTGAACGCCGGACTAACCAAGCTTGGCCTTGGCAGCTTTGTGCAATCTTGGCTTGACCTGACTGGTCCGATCGTCCTGCTGGCTTCCATCCCTCTGTCCTGGCAAAATATCGGATTTTTTACACTGCTAATGCTGGCTGGTCTATCGTCGATTAATAAGGAGGTCCTGGAGGTTGCCGAGCTGGACGGGGCAACAGGTATACGTAAGGCATGGTATATCATTATTCCTCTAGCCAAGCCCACCCTGGTTGTTGCTTCACTGCTCTGCATCGCCAACAACATGCGCGGCTTTGAACATATCTATGCCCTGACCGGGGGCGGTCCGGGTAATTCCTCCTCTGTAATGGCCCTGTATGCGTACGAAACTTCTTTCCTGCGTTTCCGGTATGGCTATGGTTCTGCGCTGGCTATAGCCATCATTGCGCTGACCATGCTCATGATCCTGCTCTCGACACTCGCGCTTCAGCGCCGGAGACATCAGAAGGGAGATGTGTATTAATGGAGCTGCAACTGGAATTGAAATCACAGCCCAGTACCCGCCGTTTTCTTCCCAGTCCGGCTAAGCTGGCAGTGAATGCGCTGATGCTGCTCTTTACTGCCAGCTGCATCATACCGCTGGTCTGGATCGGGTATTCATCACTGAAAACACAAGCCGAATTCGCCAACAGCATTCTTAGCCTGCCCAGCGCACCCCAGTTTGCGAATTATATGGAAGCGATCAAGCTGACGAACATGCTCCAGCTGTCGTGGAACAGCGCAAGAGTGACAATCCTGTCAGTCCTGGGTATTACAGCGATCTCATTCGTAACAGGCTATATCACAGCAAGGCTTGACTTCAAGGGTAAGCAGGCGATGATCTTTTATTACCTCTTTGGCATGCTGGTGCCCATTCATGCGCTGCTTGTCCCAACCTATTTGCTGTTTAAAAATTTCAGCTTGGCAGATCAGTGGTATACACTGATTATCCCGTATATTGCCTTTAATCTGTCCCTGCCGATCATGCTGGTCAGCAGCTACGTGATGGGCATTCCAAAGGAGATTGAAGAAGCTGCAGCCATCGACGGCCTCAGCTTCAGCGGAACAATGTACCGCATTATCCTCCCTATAGCCGTGCCGGTTCTGACCACCGTCGCTATCCTGCAGTTTTTTTCCTGCTGGAATGAATTTTCCTTTGCCCTGGTACTTCTCAAAGATGAGTCGCTACGTACAGTTCCGCTTGGCATGTCTTACTTCAAATCCCAGCACAGCACCAACTATCCGCAGCTGATGGCCGGAATGATTCTGTCCATGCTGCCAGTTACCATCATATACTTTGCATTCAGTTCACGGATTATATCCGGAGTCATGTCCGGAGCTGTGAAGGGATAACCGCTAGTTAATCTAAATCTACCGTTAATGGAGGGAACACTATGCTTAATTATGATCAGAATCAAGAACAACCCCTGAAACACTCGCCGGACCGTTCCAAATGGAGCGAAAGCTTTTACCGCAGATCAATGGAACTTCCGGATGAGCTGCTGATTGGCGCCATTGACAGTCATGTGCATGCCGGTCCGGTATTAAATTCAAATCCCGGTCATCTGGATCCGATTCAGGTAGCGCAGGAAGCTGCAGCCGCCGGCATGAAAAGCATTGTATATTACGATGTGTTCGGCTGGGCATCAGGAATGGCCTGGGTGGTGAACCGTCATGTACCCGGCATTCATACCTATGGAGGCTACCTGATGAATTCCTGCCACGGCGGCATGAATCCGCGTTCCGTCAAAACCGCGCTGCATATGGAAGAGGGCTGCCGCTTCATCAGCTTCGGATCACACTGTACACGCCATTCGGCTGAGCGGGAATCGACACTGATCGATGGCAAACTGGTTCCGTTCAAGGATGCCTTTCCGAAATTTGCCGAAAAGGAGCTGCCTGTGGCAACATCGATCCCGCTGGATGGACCCGTTCCGGAAGAACTGGATGAAATATTAAGGTTGGTGGCCGAACACCCGGAAGTGTATCTGAATACCGGTCATGTATCTGTTGCGGAAGCGCTCCGCCTGCTGGATCTTGCGGAACAATACGGCATTGCGAAAGTGCTGATTGCCCATCCTGTACGCGGTAAGATGACGGTTGAGGAGCAGAAAGCCGCTGCAGCCAGAGGGGCTTTCCTGGAAGCCTGCCTTGTAGACTGGCTGTACCCTGATGTTCCCCGGACCCATTACTATGTGGAAAGGGAGTATATGGACATGGGCGCTGAACTTGGCAGGTTCTCCAATGCGACGAAATGGATGAAAACGATCCGGGAAGTCGGAATCGACCAGTTCGTGCTCGGCACAGATTATGGCATCCGCGCTGCCTCATCGCCAGTACAAGGCATGAGGACAATGATTGCCAGTATGCTGGATTACCAGTTCGCCCCGGATGATATTTACCGTATGGTAGCTACGAACCCGGCAAGATTAATCGGAATCAGCTAATAGAGATACACGGGTCTGCCGAAGTAACCCTAAGCACCGACGAGGAGGAGAAGAATATGGGATCCGCAGGGCGTTATGATCTGGTCATCACTGGCGGAGCTATCGTTACAGAAACGGACGTGGAGCGTAAGGATATCGGAATTCTTGATGGCAGAATTACCGAAATCTCCACAAGTATAGATCCGGAGGGAGCGCAGGTCATCGATGGACGGGGACTGACGGTAATGCCTGGCGTGATTGACACTCATGTGCATTTCAATGAGCCTGGACTTGAAGCCTGGGAAGGACTCCGGACGGGTTCTGCCGCTCTTGCCGCCGGAGGGGGGACCAGCTTTCTGGATATGCCGCTAAATGCCCTTCCTCCTACGGTGACGGTCAGTGCGCTTCAGCGGAAAAGAGACTGCGCAAAAGACAGAACTTATGCGGATTACGGCTTCTGGGGCGGACTGATGCCGGGTTATTTAAAGGAGCTGCCGCTGCTGGCGGATGCCGGAGTTATGGGGTTCAAGGCCTTCATGTCCTCTCCGGGGGACAAGGACAAGGACGGGTTCCGCCGCTCGGACGACGACACACTGAGAGAAGGGATGAAGATTATTGCCCAGACGGGCAAGATACTGGCGCTTCATGCAGAACATGAGCCGACCGTATCCCGGCTCACGCTCGAAGCCCGCAGCAGGGGCCAGTCCGGCCCGGAGAGCTATACCGCCTCCCGCCCGGTAGAGGCAGAGGTGGAAGCAGTGGAGAAGGCCCTGCATTATGCTGCAGAAAGCGGATGCCGGCTGCACTTTGTCCATATCAGCAGCGAATCCGCTGCCGGAAGGATACGCGATGCACGTAAAACGGGACTTGATGTAACTCTGGAAACCTGTCCGCATTATCTCTGCCTCACTGACAAAGACTTCGCTGTCATGGGTGCAGTTGCCAAATGTGCGCCACCGCTGCGTGACAGGGAAGAACAAGGGAGACTATGGAACAGATTACAGGAGGGCTGGTTCGATTACCTGACTTCGGACCATTCGCCCTGCCCTCCCGGCATGAAGGCAGGCAATGATCTGTTCGAAGCCTGGGGAGGCATTGCGGGTGTGCAGAGTACATTAACGCTGATGCTGGATGAAGGCCACCTGAAACGGGGAATTTCTCTGCCGGTACTGGCACGGCTGCTGTCAGGAGCTCCGGCCGAGCGATTCGGGTTTGCGCATACGAAAGGGAGAATCGCAGCAGGCTGTGATGCCGATCTGGCGCTTGTTGACCTGAATGCCTCCTACACGCTGCATGCATCGGATCTTTATCAGCGGCACCGCCAATCGCCGTACATCGGCCGCAGCTTTGGCTGCAAGGTAAAGATGACACTCCTGCGGGGCCGGCTGGTCTATAGCGATGGTACCGGGCTTCATCACTGCGGTGCCGGAAGGGAGCTCACTCCCGTGTATCCGGGAGTAATGAATGTAAGTACTTAGCTGCATAGAGGACGTTTTTTTCAAAGGGAGGGAAAGCGATGACAGCAACAGCCGGCGGAATATCCGCCGTTCATAAAGATCTCCTTCTGCTGATCCAAGGGATTCCCCGGGAGTTAATGCTGCAATATGTCGACCGCTATTTGGGTAATTTGCTGGCGGCAGACGGTTACGACCCGGAGCTGCTGCAGACGCTGGAAATGTATGCGTCTTGTAACGGCCATATGAATGAAATGTCCTCCCGCCTGTACATTCACCGGAACACGGCGGCGTACCGCCTGGAGAAGCTGGAGCGGCTCCTGGGTATTCCGCTGAAAGAACCGGAAAACCTGCTGCTGCTCAATATGGTATTCCTGTTCTGCAGGCTGTTAGAAGCAGAGAAGACTGAACTGCCCGGCAACGGCCTCCTTGCCCCTGGCAACCGGAGCCGTTAATCTTCTTCATAATTAGAGAAATATAATAGAATTAATTTATAGACATATACAGCAAGGCCATACCCTTTAACAGCCATTAAAGGGTATGGCTTTTTTTCGCGCAGATCCAAGCTTGTTGCAACCCTGCCAAAAGTTCCATTGCCTCATCCGGATATCTATACGATAATCTTCTAATGGATAGGATTTAGACAGGAGGCATAAGCGCATGAAGCTGATTTCAATAGAGCAGGCAATTACTCAAGTGGAACAAGGGGTCCATATTCCGGCTTCCCATGAGCTGATTAACAGCGGAATCTACCGCAATCCGGAGTACCATCAGCAGCCTTTTTATAAAGTTGAACTGGAATGGAATAAAAAAGGGGAAGCAGAGCTGGATGAAGAGGGATTGGTCAGCCGGTATCATATACGTGCAGAGCTGGACGCCAGTACGGGCAGACTGCTTGCTTTTTACAGGCATGACCATAGGCGGGTGCGGGAACAGAAAGAGAAAGAAATGGATGAAAGCACCTTTGAAGCCCTGTATCCGCATGTTCTGAACTGGATAAACAAATTAAGTCTGCATATTGACCCGCAGGAACTGAGACTTGTCCGTAAAACCGTTATCGGTGAAGAGATGTTCCGGCTGAGCTTTCAGCGGCACTATCAGGGAATTGCCATCAGAGATTATC
Organism: Paenibacillus sp. PK3_47; assembly: GCF_023520895.1. Lineage (NCBI taxonomy): Bacteria > Bacillati > Bacillota > Bacilli > Caryophanales > Paenibacillaceae > Paenibacillus > Paenibacillus sp. PK3_47. The sequence continues at coordinate 6,524,964 of NZ_CP026029.1, read as the reverse complement.
AGGCCCTGGAAATCAAGCTGAATCACAATTATGAGTTGATCCATTTAAACTGTACATGGGATGACTGCGTATTTACAGAGCAGGCCGGTTTGATTCCGGAAAAAGAGTTCAGAGCCGCTTTTGGGGTTGATCAGCTGTCCCTTACCTATATCAATCTGCTTAAGTCCAATCATCCTTTTTATGCCTGCCGGGAGGATATCTATAATGCAGTGACAGGGGAGCTGGTATATTCGGATCAGGCGGTGCTGCAGGAAAATATCGACCTGTCCACAACTGAACCGCAGCGTAATGAGAAGATTACAGTGTTAAGGGTGCCGATTTTTGATGCGGATTATGACAGCCTGAAGCTGGAAGACGGAGTACAGGAGGCTGAACCGTATGCGCCGCATTCCTTTTTTACGCTGATTACAGAGGAAGAGAAATTACGGGCCCGGGACATCGCTGTCTCGTATCTGAAAACACATCACGCTGCAGATCCCTGCAAATTTGCTTTTATAGGGAGACCGGGGCGTGACGTTGTTGAGAGTATGCGGGGCAACCAGGTTGTAGTGGAGATTCAGCGGGTAGTCAATGATATTCCAATTACAGGTGCAGGGATCCGGTTGGTAATCGATCATCATACCTGGGAAGTTAAAAATGTTGTGGATACACTGGACTTTATCCGTGAAGCTAAGGGGCTGGATATGAGTAAGCTGCAGGCAGCAACCTTTTTACCAGCGATAGCCTGGGAGCAAATGAAGGATAAGCTGGAGTTCAAGCTGCAATACTATTTTGACGAAAACAGACCTGAAACAGCCGGCAAGAGGGCAATACTTACCTATGCTCTGGATTGTGACTGGTTGTGTGATGCCTGCACAGGAGAGCTCCTGAAAATGGACTAGAACTATACTTCTACATAGCAAACCGGTTATACGGTCAAAAAAGGCGCAATCACCTTCATTTGAAGCAGGCTGCGTCTTTTTGTGGTGCACGGATACGGCGAAGGTGATATAAAATTGCTTAAATAGTTTAAGTAAAATCATAGACCCGGATTACATGGATTAAAGAGCCGGCAGGCCGGCAGGCGGGATACTCCATAATCGGGAGCAGACGTGTAAGGAGGCATCAATGACCCATGACAGAACAGAAGGAAAGTCTCGCAAGCCTAATCAAGAAAGGCAACAAGTCTTCAGGCTCGGCAGCGATCGGCAATACTTGCATTGCTGCTGTTAAGGGAGTTGCTTTTGCCCTTACCGGCAGCGGGTCCATGTTTGCGACCATGATGCATTCCATCGCGGATGCAGTGAATCAGATGTTTGTATTTACGGGCAGTGTACTTGCGGAGAAAAAACCGACAAGGCGGTTCCCGGACGGTTTCGGCCGTGTCATTAATCTTTTTTGTATGGTTGCAGTCATTGTAGTAACCATTATGGCGTATGAAACGATGCTCGAAGGCTTTCATTTACTGCAGCATCCGGCTGAAGAATCCGAAGGATACTGGATTAATGTGGCGGTATTGATTTTATCCATTGCTGCCGACGGGTTTGTCTGGGTGAAGGCAATGAATGAAGTGCTCCATGATTCCAGAGTCGAGGCGAAGGGACTGCGCAAATTCACGTTATCACTCAAAAATGTAAAAAGAGCCGCTCCCCCGACCCGGCTCGTGTTCTATGAGGATCTGGTTGCGACAAGCGGCGGATTGCTGGCTCTGATTGCGGTATTGGTTACGGCATTCACGAATTTCAAGCTGCTGGATGGCGTGAGCAGTATTCTGATCGCCTTTATGATGATCGCGGTAGCCTTCCGGGTCGGATACGACAACATGGTCGGTTTGATTGGTGTCGCCGCCCCGCCGGATATTGAGGAGCGCATTGCGAAGATTATTCTGGATGAACCGCTGGTTACGGATATTTATCAGATGCGTATTTTGCAGGAAGGCCGTTATTATCATGTTGAAGGCCTCATAGAGCTGAAGAAGGGGATGACGCTGGCAGATGCCGATGATATTAAGTTCAAGGTCAGGGACAAGCTGCTGGCTGATCCGCATATCTCGGACGTGACGCTTGGCATTCTGGAGGATAACGGGGTACGCAACTGGGTGCCGCAGCAGGACGGGTGACAAAGATTATATAAAAAGAGTACTGTAAACATAAAAGCCGGTGGAGCGAAGGGGCTCAACCGGCTTTTTGCTGTGCTGTGTACACCCTCCTGAACCGGACGGTTCTGTACATTCAGCCCGCTTGTTTGCCTTCACATTTCTTGCAGACATCCAGCTTTCCGCCGTCGGCTCCTTTGCCGAGGTACAGCAGCTTGATGCGTGTGCTTTTGCAGATCGGACAAGTGCCTCTTGCACGGGAAGGCAGGCGCCAGAGTGCTTTGCCGCGTTTGTTCTTGGACATGAGTATTCCCACTTTCACCTGTAATACTCTATCCTATGCCCGGGCCAGGCGTCACATCACATGTTCTTTTGGTACAGGAAAATCAGGTAGTGACTCATGAAATTGTAAATCAGAAAAACTGCCACTACAGCCATGGTAACCCATAAAGGTGCTGAGATGAGGATGGTAATATAGGCAATGGCCATAACCAGCCACTGGGTGATGTCCCCGGCTTTAGCTTTGGCGCGGTTACGGATAAGGGTGTTCCGTTCATCGTGATAATCAATCCGGATTTGCTTTTCATGCCCGGGATTTTTGCGTGCTGCCCGGATCATCAATAAGTTAGATACGCTTAATCCTGCACTACCCGCTCCAATTCCAATCAAAGTACCCGATACAGCCTTGAATTCCTCATTGTCAAAAAAGAAGCTTGCCGCTACCAGGCAGGCACCGAGAATCAGCAGTCCTACATAAAAGACACTTGATCTTCTCATTTTATTTCCTCCTCATAGATAAAAATTTCCTCAATCGGCAGGTTGAAAAAACGTGCGATTTTGAAAGCCAAAATGATGGAAGGGTTGTATCTGCCGTTTTCAAGCGATCCGATGGTTTGTCTGGATACCTCCAGAGCTGCAGCTAGCTCCTCCTGTTTGATGCCGTGCTGTTTGCGGATTTCCTCTAGTCTGTTATTCAAAAGATCACCTCACGCCTGTGAATGGAAAGTCTGCTTTCCATGATTAAAGATATCATTACCGATAGAAAATGTAAAGCCTGCTTTCCATGATATGAGCTTAAACAGATAATGATGAGCGGCAAAAAAACAGCGTATAACATAAATTATACGCTGTTTTGATTCTGAGGGATTTTTATTGCGACACACGAGCATATGTTGGACTAAAATTATAGCAACATTATAGTAGATATCATATAAATAACCATTACATATAGTGCAGGCACTTATGCTTCAGGAAAATGGTTTGAACCTCTCAGCCATCCCTGCAGGAGACATGCTATAATAATTCAAAAAAACAAGTGGGTGCATGAAATTGACTACCAAGCGTTTTGAACCGAAAAAAGGATGGCGGGCAGACAAGCTGTCTCAGCTGGGCTCGTCTATTTTTTCAGAGGTGGCAGCATGGAAAGGGGAAGCAGTACAAGCGGGCCGGGATGTGATTGATCTTGGAATCGGCAGTCCGGACCAGGCACCCGTGCAGGAAATCCGTGATAGCTTAAGTGAAGCTGTGCTTAGAACGGACAGCTACTCTTATCCGGCTTCCAAAGGAAGCGATGCCTTCCGCAAGCAGGCGGCTGCCTGGATGAACTGGCGTTTTGGCGTTAATGTAGATGATAAAGAGGAGATGGTTGCCCTGATGGGTTCACAGGACGGCCTGGCCCACTTGGCACTATCGATCTGCAACCCGGGAGATCTGGCTATTGTTCCTGATCCGGGTTATCCGATCTATTCCGGGGCGCTTGCCATTGCAGGGGTGAGGGCATGGCATCTTCCGCTGCTGGAGCGTAACGGCTTTGTCCCTGATCTGGACAGTATTCCCGATGAGGTGTGGCAGGAGGCGGTATTTATACTGGTTGGTTTTCCGGGCAATCCGATATCCGTTACAGTGGACCTTGCTTATATGGAGAAGCTGATCGCGCTTGCCAAAAAGTGGAATGTGCTGGTCATTCATGACCTCGCTTATTCGGAAATGGGCTTTGACGGATACCGGCCGGTAAGTGTTTTGCAGGTTCCGGGTGCGATACATACCGCGGTTGAATTTCATTCCTTCTCCAAAAGCTTCAACATGGCCGGCTGCCGGATCGGATTTATGACAGGGAACCGGGAAGCCGTCAGTGCGCTGAGAGAACTCAAAAGTAATGTCGATTACGGTGTGTTTGAACCGGTTCAGGAAGCGGCAATACATGCGCTGGAGCTGGCCATGACAGATGGGGCAAGGCTTGCGGTTGCTCCGGTGTATCAGAAGCGGCGGGATTCTTTTGTGGAAGCCTTGGCGCGGGAAGGCTGGAATGTACCCAAACCTAAAGCTACGATGTTTATCTGGGCTCCGCTGCCTGAGGCTTATACGGCTTGTTATACAGATGGTGATTCGCGCAAGTTCGCCTATGAGCTTCTGCTGAATGCGGGCGTTGCAGTCATACCGGGAGATGCTTTTGGCTCGCAGGGTAAAGGGTATGTGCGGATTGCGCTTGTAGAAGAAGAAGGACGGCTTCTGGAAGCCGCCCGGAGAATCGGAAGGTATCTTCGCTCGCTGTAATCAGGTAAGAAGTGCGCTACTGCAGTTCTTTTGGAAGCGCCAGCGCCAGCAGAGCAGATTCAGTCGGAACCAGCACCGTGCGATTGACAATAGCGATACTGCCAAAGTACGGATGCTTGGCTCCGGTTGGAAGGGTCCCCAGCAGTTTACCGGTCGATGCATTCAGGATCGAAAAATCACCGTTTTCAAAAGAAGCAAACACAACTTTGCCGGACCGCGTCACCCGGACAATTTTGCCTGAAGGATGATCAAATTCCACCACGCTGTCATCTGCCATGTTAACACCTCTAAGCTGTGCCCCCTTCATAAAGAAGGCCATCCCTTGTACCGGCCCAGCCACCCAGCTGCCGAAGTCGTCATAGGTTTTAAAAGCATAATCTGAGCTCTGTCCGCGCGCAAAGCGGGTAAGTATGGTCTCATCCTGATCCGACTTGGTGTCCGCTGAATAAAGATAGGAGCCTTGGGTGGAAACGTAATATTGGCTGACTCCTCTTACATCTTCAAGCGGCTGGTAGTGCTGCTGATTGGAGATTTTTCCTGTGGCAGGATCCAGATTGACCAGTGTCAGCAGATGTCCGGGAACAGGATTGGGGGAGGTGCTGTACCGGTTTAAATCACTTTCAAGCAGAACAAGCTGCCCCGCTTCATGTGCTAAAAAAGAGTAAACCCCCTCAATTCTCCATATGCGTGCACCTGTCTCAGGATTTATTCCAAAGAATTGGCTGCGGATATTATTTACCGTACTAGACACCACAAGCGTATCTTTGTATTCTCCGTAGATGCTTCCCGCGTACATAGGGATGTTGTTGTTTTCCCATAACTTTGCGCCGGTCACCGGATGAAATGCTGCGATACCGCCGCTCTCATTAGCGAAAATAACCTTCCCGTTGATTAAACGGGCCTGACCGCCGATCTCCATTGGACGCTTGGCAACTTTGACTTTCCAGATCAGCTTGCCTGTTCCCAGGGATACTTTGACGAGCTGCTGGTTAGGATCAATAAAGAAAACCGAATGGTTGGTCAGAATTTGCGGCCGCCCGCCATTTTTGAATGACCACTTGATCTGTCCAGTAGCAATGTTCCGGGCGTAGAGTGTATTGTCTGCAGAATACAAGATCATTCCGTTACGCACCGGCTGCTGCTCCTCATAGATTCCGCTGCCGTCTGTAGGAGTTTTCCATTTAAGTGTGAGTGAAGGAGCTGTTACAGCTGCTCTGCCGGATGCGTTTGCGGATTGTGCGGATGCTGCACTTTCGTTTGCCCCAATGGGTGGACCGGTTACCGCAGATAAGAGTAAAGATGCTGTGGTAAACATGGCCAGTGTTTTGTTCATTATAGTCAACAGACTCATCTCCTTAATATTTCCATAAGATGTAGACGCCGGCGCAGGAGATTAGTTGCTAAGAAGATGGAATTAGAGATGGTGGAGATGTGAGCGGGTAACCACAAGAAATGTTAACATAATCTTAATTATGTATACCTAAATTCATTTTGTCGTAATCCGGGTAATATAGGAGCAACTACAATGTGCAGGAGGTATAACATTATGGGCTTTAACATTGGAGGCTTCGGCGACAAAATTCAGGGTCTCGTGGGCAATCTAAAAGAGGGTAAAGTAGGCGAGCTGCTGCAAAAGCTGCCGCTGGATCAGCTTCCTATTGATCAGCTGTTGCAAAAACTTCCGTTAGACCAGCTGCTGTCGAGCTCTTTTCTGCAAAAATTTACGTCCTTTGGTTCAATAAGCGAGCTGCTGCAAAGCGGCGGATTTCATGCTTCCTCAGCAGAGGACCTTAAATCTTTGCCCCGGGAGGAGGTGGACGAGCATGTCAGCAAAACGACCTCTTTTGGCTCGTTAAAGGATATGCTGGTGAAAGCCGTGGAGTTTTATTCCCAGCGTAAATAGAGTTTCTTCATTATAAAAGAAAGGCCGGCAGGGGACAGAGTCCCGCTGCCGGCCTTTTTCTATTCACATCTTATTGGCGGAGCCAGGAAGTGGCCAGCAGAATCGCGCCTTTTTTGGCGTTCGTATCCGCCAGCGCATTCAGCATGACGAAGTCGTGAATGATCCCCTGGAACCTTACCGCTGTTACAGGTACGCCTGCTTCACGAAGTTTGTTGGCATAAGCTTCACCTTCATCACGGAGCACATCCGCTTCCCCGGTAATAATAAGGGCTTCAGGCAGCCCACTCAGCTGCTCAAGGCTGGCTCTCAGCGGAGAAGCCGTAACTTGCGCCCGTTCTTCCGGGTCCGTGGTATATTGATCCCAGAACCATTTCATACCTGTTCTCTGCAGGAAATAGCCTTCTGCGAACAAATGGTAGGACTCGGTATCGAAGGAAGCATCGGTAACCGGATAGAACAGCAGCTGCTTGGAAATCTTCGGTCCGCTGCGTTCTTTGGCCATTAGTGTAATTGCTGCAGTCATGTTTCCGCCGACGCTGTCGCCGGCTACGCTCAGCCTGCTGCTGTCCAGGCCATGCTCAGCCCCTTCGCGTACAATCCATTCCAGTACTGCATAGATTTCTTCGATGGCTGTGGGATATTTGGCTTCGGGTGATAAGCTGTATTCCGGAAATACGACTGCTGCCTCAGCGCCAACAGCCAGTTCGCGGATGAGCCGGTCATGGGTATGGCTGTTGCCGAACACCCAGCCTGCTCCATGAATGTACAGGATCACCGGAAGGGAGGCGGAAGCTGTATGAACCGGACGGACAACCTTTACTTTAACCTCACCGCCGGGACCACCGGAAACCGTGAGATCCTGAAGATCTGCCTCAGGTTTAGAAATCTCACCGGACTGTACAGAATTTACGGTTTCCCGTCCTTTTTCAGGACCGAGGTCCGGCAGAAACGGGGGCTCGGCATTATCGTCTGCAAATTTCTGTGCTGCGGGTTCGAGAACAATCTTTTTAGGCTCAGGCATGGTTTCTAGTCTCCTTTAATGGGTATAGGTCAGGCTCTACCCTTTCATAACCCTTTGAATACTTTCTGAAACGTTACGCTTTTCTTGTATTTAGGTATAGAGTGTCAGATAATAGATCCATTGAAAAAATGCAGTCAGGCGAAAGGAGGGGATGGCATGATTGAACCAGGAACTGACTATGAGGAAGAGCTGGAGGCTTTTGTAATCTGGATGAAGGATGCCGGGTATACTCCCTACACCCAAAAGTCTTACCTCGCCGATGTGCATGAGTTTCTGGATAGACTGGGCGGCAAACCTCTTGAATCTGTCAAAAAGCTTCATGTAGTCTCTTATTTGACCTCTGTACGTGAACGCGGGGTGAGCGATGCTACCCGGAACCGCAAGCATGCCTCCGTGAACTGCCTGTTTAGGGCGCTGATTGAAATGGAGCTGTTGACGGCGAATCCGGCGGCAGGCATCAAGAAGTCCAAAACTGAAAAAAACCGCGAACCGGTCTATCTCGATGAAAATGAGCTGCAGCACTTCCTGAATGCTGTAGGGGGAAAGTATCAGAGCCGCAATCTGGCCGTTTTTTTGCTGATGTCCTATATGGGGCTTCGGGTAGGAGAGGTTCATACGCTCAATTTAGGGGATTATAATACAGAGCGCCGCTCTCTCCGGGTATTCGGAAAAGGCCGCAAATGGCGGAATGTACCTGTGCCTGAAGATATCGCTCCTTATCTGCAGCAGGCAATAGACGAACGCCTGACGCCTTGGCGCAGTAAAGAGGAAGCGATGTTCATCTCGCAAAAAGGCCGGCGGCTGTCCATCCGCGGGATCCAGGGCATAGCTGCGGATACCTTTGGCCGCTTTCAGCAGGATGTGCCTGCAGGACAGCGCCGCCCGTACTCCAGCCACAAGCTGCGTCATTCATTCGCCACGATGCTGCTGCGTAAAGGCGCGGACCTGCGTACGGTTCAGGAGCTGCTGGGCCATTCATCCATTCAGACTACGACAGTGTACACTCATATTACAAACCGCGAAAAAGAAGAGGCGATGGCGAAGCTGCAGATTGCTATGCCTAATAACAAAGCGGCCGCCGCAAAAAAAGTGACATAACGAATATTATGTAAACTAATATGGATCTAAGTATAATAGGACCGGCTGTGCCTACCGATTACTGGTCAACCTTTTCCAGTACGAAGTGTGGAGCAGCCGGTTTTTTATAACAAAAAAATAACTTGTTATTATATTATGTTTGATTTATTCTAACGAATATAAGTGTTTTTATATTGTCTGTTTCTGATACTAACTTGTAGGAGGACATGATAGTGAAAGATATTTTCCTTAAAGGCATGACTTACGGCTGGGAGACCCCAAGAGGGGAGTACCGCAAGGCTTATGCGGAGGATTCACTGCGCAAGCTTGCCGAAACCGGCAGTGAGTGGATCGCCCTGTCATTCTGGACTTGGCAGGATACCATTCATTCCACCGACATTCATTTTGATTACGGTTACACGCCGACAGACCGGGATGTTGAACATTCCGTCCGCCTGGCCAAGGAGCTGGGACTCAAGGTCTGCCTCAAACCGGTTGTTAACTCACGGGACGGGATCTGGAGAGCTCGGATCGGTTTTCCTGAGGATGCGGATATTTACTGGGCGGCATGGTTCCGTTCCTATACGAACTTTATTAAGCATTATGCGGAACTGGCGGAAGAGCTTGGCTGCGAGATGTTCTGCATCGGCTGTGAAATGGTGGGTACGGAAGCAAGAGAGGCTGAGTGGCGGACACTGATTGAAGAAGTCAGAAGACTCTACACAGGACCGATCGTATACAACGCCAATCACGGCAAGGAAGAAGGGATTCAGTGGCTGGATGCCGTTGACCTGATCGGAACGAGTGCCTATTATCCGGTAGCCTCCGTGCCGGGGGATTCCTATGAGAATATGCTCGCTGCCTGGCAGAAGCAAAAGCCGAGACTGAAAGCGCTGGCGGAACGGTTCGGCAAGCCGCTGGTCTTTATTGAAATCGGCTGCCGCAGCGCCCATGGCTGTGCAACCATGCCTTGGGACTTTGAGCACAAGGAGCTGCCGGTGTCACAGCGTGAACAGGCAAATTTCTACCGTTCCGCACTAGAAGCCTTCTGGAATGAGCCTTGGTTCGCCGGATTTTTCTGGTGGGACTGGAGTACACGCCTGTACCCGCTAGAGGAAGCCGCTTCTAACGTAGGATTTGATATTTACGGCAAGGAAGCCGAGGGCATTCTGAAGGAATATTACAAATTACCTGTTACAAGATCATATGAATGGTAATTTACAGCATGTGATTTAATCCGTTGGCAGGCCATTTTAATTCATGTTATATTATTAACAGAAAAGCCGTCCTTTTCGTGGTGGTTCATTTCCATCCACCGGAGGGGCGGTTTCTTTTGTATGCCTGCACCAAAACAAAAAGGCTGGCCGGTCATCGCATGACAACCGGACAACCTTTTGTTAGAGCAATGGATTACAATTCAAGCTTGGCAATTTCCGACTTGAGCTTCTCTGCGGATTTCTGGAACAGGAGCTGTTCATCTTCACTCAGCGGCAGATCCAGCACTTCACGTACACCGGAACGGTCAACAATGCATGGCGCACCGAGGAATACGTCCGATACACCGTTATAATTGTTAAGCAGTGTGGAGACGTTCAGCACAGCGCCTTCGTTGTCGAGAATGGAGACGACAATCCGGTCCAGCGCGAGTGCGATTGCGTATGAGGTGGAGCCTTTGGCTTCGATAATCTCGTAAGCGGCATTTTTGGTGTCTTCAAAAATCTCGTTGCGTTCCTCTTCATCAAAGCCGAGGTCGATACCGGCTACATTGGCCAGACTCCATACCGGCAGCTCGGAATCCCCGTGCTCTCCGATAATTTGGCCGTGGATGCTGCGCGGATCGATTTCCTTGTGCTTGCCGATCAGATAGCGGAAGCGCGCACTGTCGAGCACCGTACCTGAACCGATGACACGTCTGCGGTCAAATCCGCTGATTTTCAGCGTGGCGTAGGCAAGGATATCCACCGGATTCGTAGCGATGAGCAGGATCGCATGATGGTTGTATTTCGTTATCTTTTGAATGATGTCCTTAAAGATCGAAATATTTTTGCGCAGAAGGTCAATCCGGGTTTCACCGGGCTTCTGGGAGGCGCCTGCGGTTACGATGATAATGTCCGCTTCACGGCAATCTTCGTAGTCTCCTGCCCAGAGCTTCACGCCGCCGACAAAAGGCATGCCGTGATTCATGTCCAGCGCTTCACCATGCGCCTTTTGATGATTAACGTCAATAAGTACCAGCTCTTGCATACGTCTGCGGAGAAGCAGCGTATACGCGGTGGTTGTGCCGACTGCACCTGTGCCGATGATTACGACACGATTGGGCTTAAATGGGGGGGCCATTGTTACATCTCCTCCAAAATTTGATTTTTTTGTGTCCAATCTTAACCATCATAATCTCAAAGGTTAGTGTTTTCAAGCAGAATGCTTTTAATCCATTACCCCAAAAAGGGCATGCTAAGGCAGAAAGGAGAATTTTGTGTTTACGATTTCGACACTTATTTTGTATTTGGGCGCGGCTGTACTGCTGATTCTTATCCCCGGACCGGATCTGATCTTTGCCGTTACACAGGGAATTACAAACGGCCGTAAAGCCGGAGTCTATACAGCAGCAGGGCTCGCACTCGGTAACACTGTACATACATTGGCTGCCGCTCTCGGACTGTCCATTATTGTGCAGACTTCTCCGGTATTATTCACTATTTTCAAAATTGCCGGTGCTCTGTATTTGTTCAATCTGGCTTACAAGTCACTGAAGCACCGCAAAGCTCCGCTTATGGTAGGCAGCGGGGAGAAGAAAGGCGAAATGGCGCTGCTGCGCAAAGGGCTGATTATGAATATCCTAAATCCCAAGGTGGCCATTTTCTTTCTGACCTTTCTTCCGCAATTTGTAAATTACGGCTACGGCCTGGTTCCGCTGCAGATGATTGTGCTCGGACTGATTTTTATTGTGCTTACTGCGCTGATTTTTGGTCTGTTTGCCTATTTTGCCGGTGCGTTCAGCAGCAGATTTTTGGAGAAGCCCCGCATGCAGGAAGGTGCTAATATCGCGGCCGGTATTATTTTTGTGGCGCTGGGCGTCAAGCTGCTGGCTACTTCACCTTAGTGCAGGATACATGTATTTATTTAATTGACAGGAGAGAATTGTAGCATGGATATTTTCCGCAAAAAACCGCTGGACGTACCACAGAGTACAGGTGCAGCCAAACTGAGCAGGACACTGGGGGCGCTGGATCTCACTACGCTCGGGGTTGGCGCAATCATCGGAACCGGCATTTTCGTAATGACAGGTGTAGCTGCGGCAGAGCATGCCGGACCGGGTCTTGTGTTATCCTTCATTCTTGCCGGCTTTGCCTGTGTTCTGTCTGCACTCTGTTACTCAGAGTTTGCCTCGACGCTTCCGGTGTCCGGCAGCGCTTACGCGTACAGCTATGTTGCTTTCGGTGAGCTGCTGGCCTGGATTTTGGGCTGGGATCTGGCCCTGGAATATGGCGTTGCGGCAGCGGCGGTCAGCAGCGGATGGTCAGGATATTTTCAGGGGCTGCTGGAGGGCTTCGGCATCCATTTGCCGGTCGCGCTGTCCGGGGCTTATAATCCGGACGAGGGAACCTTTATTAATCTGCCGGCAGTCATCATCATTTTGCTGATTTCCTATTTATTGACCCGCGGAGTGAAAGAAACGGCCCGTTTTAATGCCATTATGGTGGTTATCAAAATTGCAGTAGTGCTGCTGTTCATCTTCACAGGCATGTTCTATGTCAAGCCGGAGAACTGGACGCCGTTCCTGCCTTTCGGTTTTGAAGGGGTTGTGAACGGGGCAGCCACCGTATTTTTTGCCTATATCGGCTTTGACGCCTTATCGACAGCAGCTGAAGAGGTTAAGCGTCCGCAGCGTGATCTGCCGATCGGAATTATCTCTTCACTTGCGATCTGTACGGTACTGTATATTTCTGTGTCTCTGGTTTTGACCGGTATTGTGCCTTATCAGAGTCTGAATGTCACGGATCCGGTGTCCTTTGCCCTGCGTTTTGTGGACCAGAACCTGGTAGCCGGCCTGATCTCCATCGGCGCTATTGCCGGGATGACAACTGTGCTTCTGGTGCTGCTGTTCGGCCAGACCCGGCTGCTGTTTGCGATTTCGCGGGACGGGCTGCTTCCGGAGGTCCTGTCCAAGGTGAACGCCAAAACGCATACTCCGGTCCGCAGCACCTGGGTCGTAGGCGGTATTATTGCCGTACTGACCGGTTTTGTCCCGCTCGACCGGCTGGCTGACCTTACAAGCATTGGTACACTGTTTGCCTTCCTGGTGGTTTCACTGGGCGTTATCGTGATGCGTTACTCGCATCCGGATCTGCCAAGAGGCTTCAAAGTCCCTTGGGTTCCGTTCATTCCGCTGCTTAGTGCGGCAGCCTGCGGTTATTTAATGTATAATTTGAGTAGCGAGACATGGATCGGGTTCCTGGTCTGGCTGGCAGCAGGCCTTTTAATCTACTGGCTGTACGGATATAAACACAGTAATCTGAACCGTGAATAATTGAACTTGAAGAAGAGGAGAGAGGGAAGTGTCTTACAATCCGTCTGGTCTAAAGGTTACAGGAATGGTATGGATGTTCATTCTGGCCTTATTCATAATTACGGCTTGCTCTTCTTCTCCGGCTCCTGAGCCTTCCCAGCCCCCGCAGCCGACGGAAGCGCCGGAAGAAGGGCAGACGATCACTCTAATTACACCTGATGCCAAAAATGTAGTTTCGGAAGATGCACCTAAATATCAGATCCAGACCCGGCTTACCGATTTCAGACTCCTAAATGAAGCTGTGGGATTGGCCTGGGGTGTCACCAAAAATGAACTGCGCATGTATATCACCAAGGATAACGGCAAAACCTGGGCGAATATCTCACCTCCGGTAAATGTACAGTTTCTGTCTAATCCTGTTTATGGACAAGAAATCTTCTTCATTGATCCCAGCCATGGCTGGATCATCCGGAATGCTTCCGGAACGGCAGAAACGATTGTGCTGCGGACGTCGGACGGAGGGCACAGCTGGAAGGTTTCTTCTTTTCCTGATGAAAATTCGATCTCTTCTATTTACTTTAAAACCCGTGAACACGGCTGGCTGATGACCTCCTGGGATGCCAATTCCACCAAGGAGAGCAAAGCGCTGTATGCGACGGTTGACGGCGGGGCCACCTGGAATATGGTGATGCAGAATGAGCAGTATAATCCGAATCTGCCAAACCATGCGATACCTATGGCTGGCGTGACCACCGGAATGATTTTCAGAGATACAGCCCATGGCTTTGTCACATTGCAGACCGGTGCGCTTCCCAAAATATATGTGACTAATGATAGCGGAGCGACCTGGAGCCAGGGTCCGGAGTTCCTGGTCAACGAACAGTGGAGGGGCTGTGACCGGGTGATTACGGGCGAGCCTGAATTTTTCGGTGACAGAAGTACAGCGGGCTGGCTGCCTGTCGCCTGTCAAAAGGATAGCGGGAGCAGTGTAGCTTACAACGGCTATTTTACCAGCAACGGTGGAGCATCCTGGGAGTTTGTACCTTTCACTCTTGGAGCGCAGGGCGGAATTAACCGTTATTTTGCCCCCGCATTCCTGAACACGCAGCTGGGCTGGAGCATCAAAGGCGGTACCATTTACAAAACGTCTGATGAAGGACGAACCTGGACTGCACTGCCGGCCAGCAGTGTTCTGCAGTCCAAGCTGCTGGAATATCCGGAGATCGTGAAGCTGCAGTTCGTCTCCAGCGAGGTCGGCTGGCTGCTGATTCAGAAGGAAGAAGACCGCCGCTCCATCCTTCTGGGGACCACGAACGGGGGCGTAAGCTGGAGGGTAATGTAGATTCAAATGTGAAGAAGAGGCTGCCTTGTGCGGCCTCTTTTTTGCAGAAATCAGCTGAAATCAATAGAAATCATCTTATTTAAAATTTTTTAAAAAAAATGTGAAAAAAATCACATGACAAAAGAAAGAGCTTGTGATATATTTAACACATAGAAAACAAGTTCATTTTTTCACAAACTTTCATCCCGAATAGGAGAGATTACAATGACAACTTTTGAAACGGATTATATGACTAGAAACCTGCTGCAATTATGCTATAACTGTGATGATGCCCACCTGTGTGAAACCGAAGAACAATGCAGAGCATGCTGGGCTGAGAATGGAATGCTGCCGGTGGAAGAGAACGAAACCAGACAATTTCTGGACCTCGTACATGCTTAATATAGCAGGGCGATATGCAAGAGAAGAAAGACCGCTAATGTTCTCGCAGGTTGAGAGCGTGGCGGTCTTTTTGGTATGTCCGGCGTGCCAAAAAGCATATACATGTACAGAAGCTTATCTGGTCTGATGAAAAGCTTGATTCATACGGAATAAGGGGGAATGAGTGATGGGAGTAGGCCCGGATTCTTCTTGGATGTTTGATCTGACCGGCACAGTGATACCGATCTTTCTCGCCTTGATGATAGGCATCGTTGCGGTTTCTGCAGGCAGGGGCCTGCTTCAGTGGAGCCGGAATAATAAAGCGCCCCTGCAGACTGTTCCCGCCCGTATTGTCAGCAAACGGAGCGAGGTAAGGCAGCAGGCCCAGGAGGATACCTCCAGCCGGACCAGTACAACTTATTATCTGACCTTTGAAGACGAGACTGGCTTACGTACAGAGTTCAAGGTCGAAGGGAGCGAATTTGGCATGAGTGCCGAAGGTGACCGCGGAGTGTTAACCTATCAGGGTACCAGATACCGCGGATTTCAGCGGCTTCCTCATTATTCTACTGCCAAATAAGTTCCAGCCGCAGAATGTCTTCATTATTTACAATATAACAAGGCTTCCGGTACAATCCCTTTGTTTCCGTTCCAGGGAACAAGGGGATATTTATATTGTTCAATTAACGATCAAGGAGTGAGGTAATGATGAAATATTTGCATAAAACAGTGATTGTTACCGGGGCAGGGCACGGAATAGGCCGGGCGGTTGCTGCGGCTTATGCGGCGGAAGGTGCGAATGTAGTCATTGCTGAAGTGAATGGGGCTAAGGGGCAGGAGACAGAAGCAGAAATCAGGAAAGCGGGCGGGAACGCGAAATTCATCTCCTGTGATGTCAGCAGCGAGGAACAGATCACTGCAATGGTTGAGCATACGGTCAAAGAATACGGTACGATCGATATTCTGATCAACAATGCCGGGATAGCCAATCCGCACAGCAGCTCTTTCTATGAACTGTCCGCAGAAGAATGGGACAAGGTGCTGAATACAAATGCACGGAGTGTATTTCTGGCGACCCGGGAAGCCGCCAAGATCATGCGCAACAACCCTCGAGGAGGGGCCGTTGTAAATATGTCTTCTACCCGCGCAGTAATGTCAGAGCCGGATACAGAAGCCTATGCGGCATCCAAGGGAGCCATATCAGCCCTTACCCATGCCATGGCGGTGACGCTTGGAGGAGACGGTATCACCGTCAATTGTATCTGTCCCGGATGGATAGAAACCGGTGAATACGAAGAGCTGCGCGAAGTTGACCATACCCAGCATCCTTCAGGGAGAGTCGGCAAGCCGGAGGATATTGCCCGCGCCTGCCTGTATCTTACAGCACCGGAGAATGACTTTGTTACCGGGGCACAGCTGATCATTGACGGCGGGATGACGCGCAAAATGATTTACGAGCCGTAAGCCATCTGTGAAGCAGCAGGAATATAAATAGGCGTGGACTGTCACCTCTTGGGCGGATGCACATACAATACAGCGAGCAGTTAAGAAAAGAGGATGCTTGCAAAGCGGGTTTGCGCAAAAACCGGAATCCCGGCCAACCGTGCAAACTGCAACGAAGCAGATAAGGAGGAGAAAGCTTGGCCGTCATCAAAGCGAACTCGGAAGATGAAAGGCTGCTTGCACGCCTGATGAGAGCGGAAGCCGAGGAGGACGGGGAACCCGGCATGCTGATGGTCGGCAATGTCGGCGTCAACCGGATTCTCGGCAATTGCCTGGACTTCAAGAACATCCGCAGTGTCAATGATATGATTTTCCAGAGTCCTGGAGGGTTCGAAGCGCCGCAAAAAGGATACTTCTATCAACGGGCAAGAGACAAGGATATCCGTCTGGCCCGGAGAGTCATTGGCGGTGAGAGAAGATGGCCCGCCTCTAATGCATTATGGTTCTTCAGGCCTGAAGGCTCCTGCCCGGCCACCTGGTATAACCAGCAGAATACCGGGCGCTACAAAGCCCATTGCTTCTTCACTCCGTCAGGCGAGGATTGTCCGAACGTATTCTGAATCACTTAAGCTCCATTTCTGCAGACAATGTATTGATAATTGTGCATACCAAACTTTAGGAGGATTAATTCAATGATTACACAACCTTACCGTCCCGTGACTTACATGATCGGCAGCTCCACTTCTAACGGAATGAGCACCATGGCTCCAATGAATCCCATGAGCATGGGGCAGATGGGACAGATGGGACAAATGGGACAGATGGGGCAGGTACCCCAGACTGCCGGTATGGGCACTGTGCCGCCCCAGGTTTCAAGCGGTGCTCCGATGACACCGGCTGGAGTAGTAACACCTACAACAGCACCTGTATTTGAGCAGTCCTACATCGAGAATATATTCCGTCTTAATCTGGGTAAAGTCGGGACCTTCTACTACACATACGAGAACAACAAAGAATGGAATGCGAAAGTATACAAAGGCGTACTTGAGGCTGCCGGCCGGGATCATATCATCATCAGTGATCCAACCACCGGGCAGAGAACAGTTTTGCTGATGATTTATTTCGATTACGCCACATTTGATGAGCCGCTTGCTTACCAGTACCCCGGTGTTATCGGTAACCCTCCGACAACCCGCAGCTGCCGCTAAAATAAATACATTAAGGCCTCCCGCAGTATTACGGGAGGCCTGTATTTTTTAGGAAATCCACATAAAAATCATAAATAATTTACGATTAGAGCAGAAGCATGCGAATATACATAATAAAAATATGCCACGTATACCCTGCAGCCTATCCGCCAAACAAAGTTGAATGTGCGGGCAAATCGCATTAAGATAATAAGTATATATTCAAGTATAGATTCTTATACGTGACGAGTCAGGAGCTGAGACCATTGGGAAGTTGTTAGAGAAAGGAACGGTTACTGCGCCACTCGCAGACATTTTTAATGAACGAAGGAGGTGGACCCTCTTGCCTCTGGACATAATGAGGCAGGCGGGAGTTAAATTTGAGTGACCCTTTACCCGGTATATTTCATGTAGGTCTTATTATTTTGCTTGTGTTGTTGAATGGTTTTTTTGTTTCGGTGGAATACGCGATGGTCAAGGTGCGCAGCGGACGCATCGACGCACTGATTGAGGAAGGCAGCAAGCGGGCTCTGACAGCCAAGAGTGTAATCGGCAATCTCGACGGATTTCTCTCTGCCTGCCAGCTGGGGATTACACTTGCCTCGCTTGCACTGGGCTGGCTGGGTGAACCTGTAGTTGCAACACTGGTGGGCCCGCTGTTTACAAGCCTTGGCCTTGGAGAGACTTCCACGCATGTGGTTTCTCTGATCATTGCATTTCTGTTTATTACTGTTCTTCATATAGTACTTGGCGAGCTTGCTCCCAAGACGATGGCGGTGAACAAAGCAGAAACGGTGCTTTTGCTGACCTCCGGCGCTATGATTGTGTTCTACCGGGTCATGTATCCATTTATCTGGGTGGTTAACGGCCTGGCAGGCGGGCTGCTGCGCATCTTCCGTCTGGCACCGGCTTCAGAGCTTGCCACAGCACATACAGAGGAAGAGATCCGCATTATCATGCAGGAGAGCAACAAGAGCGGATTGATCGACAATGATGAAATGACTCTGGTGGATAACATCTTTGAATTTGCGGATACGATGGCCAGAGAGATTATGATTCCGCGGACGGAAATGATCTGTCTGAACAGCCATCTGTCGCCTGAAGAGAACCTGGAAGTTGCATTCGACGGTATGCGGACGCGTTATCCTGTTTGCGACGGCGATAAGGATCATATCTTGGGCTTCATCCATATCAAAGATCTGATCCGGGAGCGTGCGCCGAGAACCAATGAGCTGATCCGTCCGATACTTACGGTTCCCGAGTCGATTCAGATCAGTGATCTCCTGAAAGTGATGCAGCGGGCAAAGACACAAATTGCAATTCTGATTGATGAATACGGCGGCACCTCCGGCATGGTTACACTTGAAGATATCATGGAGGAGATTGTCGGCGAAATACAGGATGAGTTTGATGAGGAACGCCCCGGCGTCGAGAAGCTGGGGGAGGATGAGTATTCCATTGACGGACTGATGCTTATCGAAGAAATCAACGATATGCTCGGCCTTCATATGGATACTGATGATTATGATACTGTAGGCGGGTGGCTGTACTCCAAGCTTGAGGTTAATCCGCCGCAAAAAGGACAGAGTGTGGAGTTTGACGGCCATCTGTTCGTGGTGGAAGAAACGGAGAACAAACGGATCTCCCGGATCAAGCTGCTGCGGCTGCAATTTCTGGAAACGGAAGCCGGAGCGTAGAAAACAGAGCAAGAGGCGAGAGTGCGGAGAGATCCGTGTTCTTGCCTCTTTTTTTATGAGATAGCCATTAGCTATTTATTTACAGCAAACTATCCGATTAGCTCTGTTTCTAGCCGGGTACAAATAGTGTAAGTTGATTAATTATGTACCTTTGACCAGGAGAGGAGAGAAACCGTTTGCAGCTTAACCTGGAACACTATAATGTTCTTTTGGTTCTCTTTTCCGTTGCTATAGCATTTTTATCCTGTTTTACCGCAGTTGACCTGACAGATCGGATGATCCGCAGGCCCAAAGGATATCTCTATCTGATCTTGACTTCCAGTGTGCTCGGGATAGGCATGTGGAGCATGCATTTTACCGGAATGATGGCGATGAGGGTGGGGTTCCCGGTATCCTACGATCTTCCGCTGCTGATTTTCTCCCTGGCGGTTCCGGTACTCGCCTCCTACATGCTGTTTGGAATGTATAATAATCCCCGTACCTGCAACAGAGCTTATCTTGGGTTTGGCGGGATATTATTCAGCGGCGGAATGCTGATTATGCATTACAGCGGAGTTATGGCGATGCGATTCTCGGCCGTATATGAACAGAGTCTGTCATCGGTGGTGTGGTCCATCCTGTTTTCGCTGATCATTCCCTTTGTAACAGCATCCTATAGTCCGGCATGGCTGCAGAAGCCTTACAATATGTTTTCGGTCAAAAAAATTATTCTGGTTCTGATTTTAACCGCATCTTTAACCGGAACACATTACACAGCGATGTCAGGCGCTTCATTCGTCAATGCAGAGAACGGAGATTATACCGGCATTATTCCTATGCTGAGTGACTCGCTGCTGGGTGTAATTCTGGGAGGAGATTTTGTACTTATTGCCGCGCTGGTTGTGGTTCTTCTGTACAGGGACCGGCAGCGGGTAATTTTCTCAGCCAGATTCAACGAGCAGCGTTACATGGCCCTCTTTGAGTACAGTCCTGATATGGTTGCTTGTATTGATCCTGTCAGCCAAAAAGTAATCAGCGCCAATCCGTCTCTCAGGGAGACCATAGGATATAGTATGGAAGAACTGCTGGATTACAGCAGTCTGCTCTGCACCACAGAAGATGAATCAGCGCTTAGAGGTGCAGTGGAGCGGGCATCTGCAGGCGAATCCACAAAGCTTGAGCTTACCCTGAGAACCAAAGAGGGACGGAGGCTGATCTGCAGTACAACAGTGTTTCCGCTGGCCAATGAGAAGCATACTGCCGTCTATATCGTCTCTGAAGACATAACATCACTTGCAGAGTATCAGCAGCAGCTGATATTGGCCAAGGAAGAGGCCGAAAGCGCAGTCCGTATGAAAAGTGAGTTTCTGGCCACGATGAGCTACGAAATCCGTACTCCCCTCAACGGCATTATCGGCATCAATCAGCTGCTTGCCGAAGAGATTGGGGATGAGGAGCAGCTCGAACTGCTTCAGCTGCAGAGCAGCAGCAGCCAGGCACTGCTTAATGTGATTAATGATATTCTGGATATATCACGGCTGGAAGCCGATGCCATGCAGCTGTATAAGGAGCCTTTTGAGCTGCCGGGGCTGCTTGCGGAATGCATGAGTCTGTTCGAGGTGATCGCAAGTGATAAGGAGCTGAAGTTCACACTCCAGGTCTCGCCCGCCATTCCTGAGGTGTTAATCGGGGACTGTGCACGCATACGCCAAATCCTTGTCAATCTGATCGGAAATGCCGTCAAGTTCACGCCTGCCGGGGAGATCAGGGTAACGGTTGAAGGTGACGGCGCAGAGGATGATATCCAAACTGTACAGTTCAGGGTAACGGATACAGGAATCGGTATTGCGCCTGACAAGCTTCAGCTGCTGTTCCAGCCCTTCAGCCAGCTGGATGCTTCCCATAACCGCAAGTATCCCGGTACCGGACTAGGCCTGGCCATCTGCAAAAAACTGGTGGAGCTAATGGAAGGTGAGATTTGGGTAGAATCCCCGCCGGGAGGAGGGGCTGCGTTCATATTCAGAATCTCCTTACAGTCTTTAGGGCTGCCGTCTGAACAGGGGACGGGCTGTGAGGAGGGGACAGTGACAGGTATGAATTCTAAAGCTGTATAAAAACGGGGTTTGCCAAGGAGAGAAGTTTAATTATATAATTTTTAATTATATCATTACTATTTTGCGTCCATTCAGGACAGAAAGGAAATCTCTTTGAGCAAAAACAAACGTAAAAGCCCCCCCGTTCCCCAAATGAGCAAACAGGAGAGACGCAGGGCAGAGCAGGAGCAGCAGCAGAAGAAAACGAGAATTCTGATTATCAGTACTATTGCCATCATAGCCATCATTTTTGTCGGTTTGTTTATGCTTGCTTCAAGAGACAACGACAGTGCATCCGCAGCTGAATTCAATTACAGCGAGATGCCAAGACTCGGCAGCGAGAATGCTCCGGTCAAAATCGTTGAATTCGGAGATTTCAAATGTCCGGCATGCGCAAGCTTCAGTATTGGAATTAAGCCGCAGATTGTCCAGCAGTATATTGAGCAGGATAAGGCCGCATTATACTTTGCGAATATGGCCTTTATCGGGCCGGATTCCACAACAGCCTCACTAGCTGCACTGTCTATATACCATCAGAATAACGATGCTTTCTGGAAATTCTATGATGCCCTCTATGCTAATCAGGGCGATGAGAATAAGGAGTGGGCGACGGCAGACTTCCTGGTAGAACTCGCACAAAGCGAGAAGCTGGAGGTTGACTATGATCTTCTGCGCAAAGACATTGAAGAGCGCACTTATCTCAGCGAACTGCAGCGTGATATCCAGCTTGCCGAGGACAGCGGGGTTTCATCTACACCTACCCTGTTCGTCAATGGCGTGAAGGTCGAAGAGCCGTTTAACCTGGATGCTATTGATGCAGAAGTTCAAGCTGCTGCTGAAGCGGCGGCTGCCGAGTGATGAAGTTCTCTGCCTTTTGCCGGCGCCACTGTCTCTATCTGGCCTGGTTTGTTTCACTCATTGCCGTTGCCGGAAGCCTCTACTTAAGCGAGGTCCTGAAATATGAGCCCTGCAAGCTATGCTGGTTCCAGCGTATTTTCATGTATCCGCAATTGTTTCTGCTCGGAATAGCTACATACCGCGGAGATAAGCGTATCATCCCTTATGTACTGCCTTTAAGCATAATCGGCGGAAGCATCTCGGTTTACCATTATGCAGAACAGAAGATTCCTGCGCTCAGCAAAGTGCTGCCATGCACTGTCGGCGTGCCTTGTAACAAGGATTATATTAACCTGCTCGGGTTTATTACCATTCCTTTTCTGGCGCTGATTGCCTTTGCCCTGATTACGGTTCTGCTCTGGTTCGGACGCAAGGATGAGGCCGCAGAATAAGAAGAAGGTTTTGACACAATTAACATCCGGAATGCTCACATAACACGGGACAACTTGAGAATAGAGATTGAAAAATCTCTTTATTCCCCGGTCCCGGAATGGAGCAATCCGGATGTTTTTTTAGGTATCAGAAAGTATAAATGTGGGGATGTTTTACAGTAAATAAAGAGTTTTGTGAAAGAAAATGTCAGATCATGTTCCATTTTTGGATACAAAACTAAGTTTTAGGTTGACACAGAGAATGAGAATCAATATCATTTATATCAGGAAGGCAGAGGGGAATGTCACCTTTGGCCAATCATGCAAGTACATACAGGAGGGGTAATTAAATGTCAGGTTTGTATAAAAAGAAATCAGGCGGCGCCAAGCTGGCGTTGACCGGTGTGATCGCAATGACGCTGGTTCTGTCTGCCTGCGGCAATAACAATAGCGGAAATACAGCAAACAACGCATCGGGAGCGACTGCGTCTCCGGCAGCAACTGCAGCTCCGGCGGCTACAGCTGAAGCCACAGCAGCACCGGCTGCCGAGAAGACCGTAACGGATGCTATGGGGCATAAGGTAACCGTACCAGCCAATCCGCAGCGCGTGCTGGGTTCTTATCTGGAAGATTATCTGGTAACACTTGGCGTGACACCGGTAGCACAGTGGTCCGTGACTAACGGTACCCAGGAATACCTGGCTGATGCACTCAAAGATGTTCCGACGATCGCCTATGATCTTCCGCTCGAGGCGGTGACTAGCTTCGCTCCTGACTTCCACATTGTACAATCTGAGGGCACTGTCCAGAACGGGCTGTATGATCAGCTGAACAAAATCGCGCCTACTTATGTGCTCGGTGACGAAATCAGCCAGGATTGGCGTAAAACACTGCTCACCATCGGTGATCTTCTGAACAAAACGCCTGAAGCCGAAGCGGCAATTGAAGCCTATAATCAGAAAGCAGCAGATGCCAAAGCGAAGATCAGTGCTGCCATTGGCGAAAAATCTGCAGCGATTGTCTGGCTCGTAGGTAAAAATTTCTTTATTGTCGACGAGACCCGCAGCAGCGGCGCAGTGTTATATGGGGATCTGGGTCTTAAGCTCCCTAATCTGGTGACCGAAATTCCGGCTGAATCGAGAGCACCCTGGAATCCGATCTCGCTTGAAAAGCTTGCCGAGCTGACAGCAGACTACATCTTCCTGGTGAACAGCGATCAGGCTGAAGGATCGGATATTCTTAACGGACCGATCTGGAAAGGAATCCCGGCAGTAAAGGCCGGTAATGTTACCGAACTTAGTGGTGAAAGCACTTGGCTGTATTCCGGTGCTTACGCAAACTCCAAAACAATCGATGATGCGGTGGCCGCTCTTGTAAAATAAACCATGTGCAGGTTTTTGTATCCCGGGATGCAGGAACCTGCATTATTTTTTAGACTCGCATCATAGTCATATTAGCGGGAAAGAAGTTGTACATATTTTATATTTTTGCGATAATGAGAATGAAATCCAATATCATTTGAGTGATATTAGTTATCAATAAATAGCTGAATATCTGGTTACTAAGGGGAAGACTTATGGTCGTATCCACACATTCTACATCTAACAATACAGATCCGGCAGGGGCGAAAACGCTGAAATCCAGACCTGCCGCTGCAGTAATTATTCTGGTTGCAGGCCTTGCTGCCATCGTCTTCGGAATTGCCTTGTCCGTATCAGTGGGCGCAGCGGATGTTCGACTGGGAACGGTATGGGAAGCGGTATTCCGCTTCAACCCGGACATCCAGCAGCATCAGATTATCAGGGAATTGCGGATTCCCCGGGCGCTGGCAGGAGCCCTTGTAGGCGCATGCTTTGCTGTTGCGGGAGCGATTATGCAGGGCATGACCCGTAATCCGCTGGCTGATTCCGGCCTACTGGGCCTGAATGCCGGCGCGAGCGCGGGACTGGCCATAGCGTTTGCTTTTGCACCCACGGCATCCTTCCTGTCCATCATGCTGTATTGCTTTGTCGGTGCTGCAGTTGCGGCGCTCCTGGTCTTCGGCATCGGCTCTCTGTCCCGCAGCGGCCTGACACCGCTGCGTCTGACGCTTGCCGGAGCGGCGGTCAGCGCTCTTCTGCTGGCAGTAAGCCAGGGAGTGGCCATCCTTTTCCACCTGTCACAGGAGATCACCTTCTGGATTGCGGGAGGAATCGGCGGGGCGAATTGGACACAGCTGAAAATCATGACGCCGTGGATCTTGGCAGCCTTGATAGCATCTTTGATGCTTTCGCGATCAATCACACTGCTTAGTCTCGGACGGGATGTGGCAGCCGGCCTGGGCCAGCGGACCCGGTTTGTACAGACTGCCGGTCTGCTCATAGTGGTCATTCTGGCCGGAGCCGCTGTGTCCACAGTCGGACCGATTGCCTTTGTAGGTCTGATCATTCCGCATATTACACGTTATCTCGTGGGTGTCGATTACCGCTGGATTATCCCTTGCTCGGCAGTTCTCGGAAGCTTAATGATTATTTTTGCAGATATTGCTGCAAGGATGATTAACGCCCCGTATGAGACGCCTATTGGCGCATTAATTGCTGTAATCGGGGTTCCGTTCTTCATCTATCTGGCGAGCAAACGCAAGGGGGAGCTGTCATGAGCAAATCTCTTGCCTTTCCCGCTGATAAGCAGCGGCGTACCCGTGAAGTCATTATAATATCATTGCTTGCCGTTTTCATCGTCGCCATGTTCATCGTCAGTATGAATACAGGAATTGTGCGGCTCTCGCCAAGTGAGGTCTTACATACTCTGCTGGGCGAAGGGACCCAGCAGCAGAAGCTGATTCTCTTCGATTTCCGTCTGCCGCGTATCGTAATTTCTCTGCTCATCGGTGCAGGATTTGCGGTCTCGGGATGTATCCTGCAAAGCTTGTCACGTAACGCGCTTGCCGAGCCTTCCACACTGGGGATTAATGCCGGCGCAGGGTTTGCAGTCATCATTTTCATTTCGTTTGTTCCGGCATCATCAGCAGGCACGATTCTCGGACTGCCGCTGCTTGCACTGCTCGGGGCTACACTTACTGCGGCCCTTATCTATGTTCTCGCTTACCGCCGCGAAGACGGTTTGTCCCCTACGAGGCTGATTCTGATCGGTATCGCAGTAGGGGCAGGGATATATGCCTTTCAAATGATTCTTTCGCTGCGGCTTGATCCGCAGAACTTCCAGTTTGTGGCGATCTGGCTGGCCGGTAAAATATGGGGCGGAGACTGGCGCTTTGTGCTTGCACTGCTACCATGGGTAGCTATCCTGATCCCGTTTGCCTTCTATAAATCCCGGGTGCTGAATGTGCTTAATCTGGGTGACCAGACCTCAGCCGGGCTTGGGGTACCGGTAGAGAAGCAGCGTCTTATGCTGCTTGCTGCAGCAGTTGCATTATCCGGCGCCTGCGTAGCCGTAAGCGGCGGCATTGGTTTTGTCGGTCTGATCGCACCGCATTTGGCCCGCAGGCTGGTAGGGCCGAAGCATCAAATCCTGCTGCCGGCCTCCGCTCTGGTAGGCGCATTGCTGCTGCTTACTGCGGATACAATCGGACGCTGGATTCTTCAGCCTTCGGAAATCCCCACCGGTATTGTCGTAGCCCTGATCGGTGCACCTTATTTCTTATATTTATTGGCCAGATCGAAGGCCTGACAGCATCTTAGGAGCTTATTCTCTTTCATACAACAAACAAATTTCAAGGAGTGGAAGATCATGTCGGAAAGATTGAATACGGAACAGCTAAGTATCGGGTATGCGGAGGCTACAATTGTTAAGGGTCTGAACCTGACTGTTCCGACAGGGAAGATCACAGCGCTGGTTGGCGCCAACGGTTCCGGCAAGTCCACCATCCTCAAGACAATGGCCCGGATTATGAAGCCGAAGAGCGGCAGTGTCATGCTGGACGGCAAGTCGATTCACAATCTGTCGACCAAGGAGGTCGCGCGCCAGCTAGCTATTTTGCCGCAAAATCCTACCGCGCCGGACGGTCTGACTGTATCGGAACTGGTTGGCTACGGCCGTTATCCGCATCAGAAGGGCTTTGGCACCATGACTCCTGAAGACCGCAGCATTATCGCGAATGCTATTCATGTAACCGGCATGCAGGAGTTTCACGACCGGCCGATTGACCGCCTGTCCGGCGGCCAGCGCCAGCGCGCCTGGATTGCCATGGCTCTGGCGCAGCAGACAGACATCCTGTTCCTGGACGAGCCTACTACCTTCCTGGATATGGCACACCAGCTGGAAGTTCTGCAGCTACTGCAGAAGCTGAACGAAGAAGAAGGCCGGACCATAATCATGGTCGTACATGATTTGAATCATGCTTCCCGTTATGCGCAGCATATGGTGGCCATCAAATCCGGTACCGTAATCAGCGAAGGTGCTCCGCAAGAGGTTATGACTCCGGATGTACTCCGTAAAGTATTCGGTATAGAAGCGGATATTGTCCCGGATCCGCGTACAGGCGTGCCGCTCTGCCTTCCTTATGAGCTTGCAGCCTACAAAGCTGCTGGCCTGTAGATATTATTGAAGGAATAGGTGAACCATCTTAGGAGGAAACGGTATGAATGAATCGCAGATAAAAGAGTTTGGCAGCAAGTTTGATCTTCATCCATCCCCGCCGGAGGAAACGGTGCATACGTTCAAAATGAACGATCTGACAGATGAAGAGGGAATGAGGGCGTTTATCGCTTCCTACCGGCCGATGATGAAGGCTTTGGACGATAAAGCGGTGGCTGCGTATTTTGGCGGCTGGTTCTCCAGTGTGGCTATGGCACTGCAATATTCGGTTTCCCTGTATTCCGCGGTGCCGGAGATTAGCCTGTCCAATCTGAGTGTTCACCTCATTCCATCAGGACAGTATTGCCGTGTAGCTTTCTCTTTAGAATCATGGGATATGAACGAGGCTCCTGCTGATCCGCAAGGCCGGATGAGCTGGCGCAACGAAGTCATTAACCGGTTCTATGCGGAAACGGCCGGACCTCTGTTCCGGATGATGTCGACGGTCAGCGGACTGATTCTGGGAGAAATCTGGGGACAGATGCCGACCAAATTTAATTATTTTATGGAGTCACTGGCTGCAGCCGCTGATCATGAGGAGCTTCTGGCCACTGTGCAGGAAGATTATAATTATTTGAAGGATGAAATGCCTGCAGAGGTGTTTCTGCTTCCGAAGAATCCTTTTCACGTAAAGCTTCGCAGAATTGAATCCCTTGCGGATTCTGACAAAACCGTACTTATGCGCAACCGCTGCTGCATGTATTACCGTACAGAAGGCGGGAGTTACTGTTACACTTGTCCGCGGATTAAAGAGGAAGAGCGGGCGACAAGAAGAACAGAGTTCCGCAAGCAGGCTGCTGCGGCGCAGGGGTAGGTTATAAATGGAAGAATGGTATCATACTATATTAAAGGCATACCTGCAACAGGCTCCCGTCATTGACAAGGGAGCCTGTTCGTTGTTAAAGTTGTGGTTGCCTGATAAGACGGCGCATGTAAGCCATATTAATTTTAACAATATCCTGTACATGTATAATTTATAACTCAAGGACATTATTTCTATAGTGTTAAAGGAGCAAAATCAAATGAATATCAGCAAAATTAAAGAGGAACTGCAGCAGCTGCTTCCAGCTGGTGCAGTAAAAAGCCATGAAGAGCTGAAAAGCTATGTATTTACACAAATGGGCGGCCAGGCGGATATCCTTGCCGCACCAGCTGCTTACGATGAAATTCAGACGATTGTTACATACGCCAGGGAAAACGGCATTCCCCTGACTGTACTTGGCAACGGCTCAAACGTGATTATCCGGGACGGTGGTATCCGCGGAATTGTCCTGCAAACGTCAGAGATTAATGATATGGGGATGAGGGATAATCTGCTGTATGCCCAGTGCGGCGCCAAAATTATTGATGTCTCCCGGTATGCCCTGGAGCAAAAGCTGACCGGACTGGAATTTGCCTGCGGCATTCCCGGGACTGTCGGAGGTGCCCTTTACATGAATGCTGGAGCTTACGGGGGCGAAGTCAAGGATGTGCTGCATAGTGCGCTTGCCATCAACAAAGAGGGGCAGCTGGTAACGATGTCCGGTGAGGAATGCCAGTGGGGATACAGAAAAAGTATCTTTGCCAGCGGGGACTTTCTCGTGCTCGAAGCCCGGTTTGCGCTGCAGCCAGGCGATCCGGCGGCTATCAAAGCTTCGATGGATGAACTGACATTTATGCGGGAATCCAAGCAGCCGCTGGAGTATCCTTCCTGCGGCAGTGTATTCAAGCGTCCGCCGGGGCATTATGCCGGACAGCTGATTCAGGAGAGCGGACTGCAGGGAACCAGAATCGGCGGAGCAGAAGTCTCCCGCAAGCATGCCGGCTTTATTGTCAATGCGGATCATGCTACAGCAAGTGATTATATCGGACTGATCCACCATGTCCGGGCGACAGTGAAGGATAAATTCGGCGTAGAACTGGAAACTGAAGTGGAAATCATCGGAGAAGAATAAATTAAAAGGCCGCGGAAGAAGTTACCGCGGCCCGTTCTTTTGTTTCACAATGGCAAATTGTTTACATAATATAAATTACGTTAACGAAATCTCGTACTTGCCTCTGTCCGTCTGGATTTCCGCACGGTCTTCTGCCGCACTGTTAATTTTGAGGCCTTGTACAGCAATTTCATAGCTTGGCTGCGGAAGCGGGACAGGCTCTCCATCCCCATTGACTGTGCTGCCTGAACCTCTAAGAATCAGCGCGTCGTCCAGATAATCATCGATGGTATCCTCTGCGGAACGGTAATCAACACTTTCCACAGTGAAGTGAACCGTATCGAGATCCTCTAGCTCCTGCTTTTTAATGACAATGGTTGTTCCTGCCTGCTCGCTGAGCCACTCCCTAAGCTTTTCTACAGCTAGTTCCATAAGCTGATCCCATCCTTGTGTTATAGATTATTATTGTTAAGTTACCCTTTTCCTTAAAAATGAATCCGTCCTCCGGCCATGAACAAAGTGGAAGGGGCGGAGGCTTGTCAGGCATCTGTGAATCATGGTATAGTTCAAAACGCAAGCAACAATATAAAGAAGAAGTCTGCGTATATGCGCAGGAGAGGTTCGCAAACTCCCTCTATAAAAAACTAAGCCGCTTTTGCATAACAATAGTCTTGTTCATTCTGAGACTTAAAGGGGTATAGGCCTGTGCCTGTACTTATTTTCTGCTATGCTGTGCGCAAAATAGACGACGCCCGTTAACCGGGTCGTTTCTTCTTAGTAGAGCCATGTTTTCGGAATCTCGTTCTTCTTTCCACTTCCGGCACAGATGCCGAGGGAAAAGAGAGGGGTTTTTTGTCATGTCAGAAGGAAGATTAAAAGAGGAAATGCAGGAGGTCACCCTGCTGGGTAACCAGGGAACAGAGTACAAATTCGGATACGCTCCGGAGATTCTTGAATCGTTTGACAACAAGCATCCGGGACGCGATTATTTTGTGAAATTCAATTGTCCGGAGTTTACAAGCCTGTGCCCTGTGACCGGCCAGCCGGATTTCGGCGTGATGTATATTTCCTACATTCCTGATATCAAAATGGTCGAATCCAAGTCCCTGAAGCTCTATCTGTTCAGCTTCCGCAATCACGGGGATTTCCATGAAGACTGTGTCAATATTATTATGAATGACCTGATCGCTCTAATGGAGCCGCGGTATATCGAAGTGTGGGGCAAATTCACTCCGCGCGGCGGCATTTCCATTGATCCATACTGCAACTGGGGACGTCCGGGAACCAAATATGAGGCCATGGCCGAACACCGCCTGATGAACCATGACCTGTATCCCGAAAAAGTCGACAACCGCTAAGCAGTATGGAGAGGAGAAAACAAGAGATGAACCAAAAAGCACTCGTCGTATTCAGCGGCGGACAAGACAGCACTACATGCCTGGTGTGGGCCCTGCAGCAGTACGAAGAAGTTCAGGTCGTTACCTTTAACTATAATCAGCGCCATGCTGCCGAGATTGAAGTTGCCAAGGCGATTGCCGCCCATTTCAATGTGAAGCAGCATATCCTTGACCTGGGTCTCTTAAATCAGCTGGCTCCCAACGCACTGACACGTGATGACATTGAGATTGAGGCTGGTGAGGAAGGGGAGCTGCCGAGCACTTTTGTGGATGGACGGAACCTGCTCTTCCTGTCTTTTGCCGCCATTCTGGCCAAACAGCTTGGATTTGCCAATATCATCACAGGCGTATGCCAGACCGACTTCAGCGGATATCCGGACTGCCGGGATGTATTCGTAAAATCACTGAATGTTACATTGAACCTGTCAATGGACTATGAATTCGTCATCCACACTCCGCTGATGTGGCTGGACAAAAAAGAAACCTGGAAGCTGGCTGACGAGCTGGGCCATTTCGATTATATCCGTGAGCACACCTTAACCTGCTATAACGGAATTATCGGCAGCGGATGCGGAACCTGTCCTGCCTGCGAGCTGCGCAGCCGTGGACTGTCGCAGTATGAGGCTGAGAGCAAGCAGGTGGGTCTATCATGATGAATGAAGTGACAGTCTGCAAAATTTTCACCTTTGATTCCGCGCATCAGCTGGTGGGCCATAAGGGAAAATGCAGCAACCTGCACGGGCATACGTACAAGCTTGAGGTTGTGCTGAAAGGTGTACCTTCCACAGAGGCCGGTCATTCGGATGAAGGCTTTGTCATAGATTTCAGTGACATCAAAACGGTTGTGCAGCAGAGCCTGGTGGACCGGCTGGATCATGCTTTTCTGGCAATGGGCAACGAGCCTGTGCTTGAGACCCTGAACCGTACAGGCTCCAAGGTGGCACTGCTCTCCTTCCGGACCACTGTAGAGAACATGTCGGCATACATCGCCTATAAATTGAAGCAGGCTTCTCTGCCGCTTTACTCAGTGAAGCTGTGGGAGACGCCTACCTCCTGGGCTGAAGTGCTTGCCGCAGATATTCCTGAAGAGGGACCGTCTTACCGGCTGTATGGAGGCTGTGACTGTGAGTAAGATACCTGTAATTGAAATCTTCGGGCCAACGATTCAAGGGGAGGGCGCAGTTATCGGTGTGAAGACGATGTTCGTCCGCACTTATGGCTGTGATTACCGCTGCGGCTGGTGCGATTCCTCTTTTACGTGGGACGGATCGGCCAAAGATAAGGTGCAGATGATGGAGCCGGAAGAAATTCTGAACGAACTGGAGCGGCTGGCCGGCAATAACTTTGATTGTGTTACCATCTCCGGGGGGAATCCGGCGCTGATCGGCGAAGCCATGGGCACTTTCATACAAGGACTGCATGAGCGGGGAATCCAGGCAGCGATAGAGACACAAGGCAGCAGATGGCAGGACTGGTTCTGTGACGTGGATGTGCTGACAATCAGCCCCAAGCCGCCAAGCTCCGGGATGAATACGGATTTTGAAATGCTGGACAGCATCATGGACAAGCTTCAGCAGGGCGGCAGGTCTGCACACAGTCTGAAGGTGGTTGTATTTGATGAGGCGGATTTTGCATATGCCAAAAGCGTCCACAAACGCTACCCTGCAGTGCCATTGTTCCTGCAGCCGGGTAACGAGAATGTTACCGAGGAAGGCGATATTTCTGCACGGCTGCTTGGACGGCTGGAATGGCTGTTTGGTCTTGCCATTGCTGATCCTGAGATGAACCGGGCACGGGTACTCCCGCAGCTGCATGCGCTGATCTGGCACAACAAGCGCGGGAAATAATTGAATAACTGAAATAACTGTAAGGGTATCTTGTTGCCATTTAATGGTGTCCGGGATGCCCTTTTTGTGCTGTCATATTTATACTTGTAAATTCTGTTATCTATGATATTATCAGCCTTTAGACTGTAACTTACATATAATCATAGGTTTCATGGTAAAAAGTCCATTCCGGGAGGCATATGACAATGACAACAGCACTGTTAATTATCGATGTTCAGGAAGCGATGTTCTCTTATGAGGTGGAGCTGCACGACGGGAATGAAGTTATGGGCCGGATTGTATCCCTGCTTAACAAAGCCCGCGCTGCTGGAATACCGGTAGTATACGTTCAGCACACTGAAGACGAGGAATACACCAAAGGTACGGATACATGGCAGATCAGCAGTCTGATTACGCCGCTCCCGGAAGATACAATTGTGGAGAAACCGACTTGGGACAGCTTCCACAGGACCAATCTGCATGAGGAGCTGCAGCGTCTGGGGATTACCGACCTCGTAATCTGCGGCATGCAAACCGAATTTTGTGTGGACACGACCGTCAGACGCGCTTACAGTATGGGATATTCCAGTGTCCTGGTACAGGATGCCCACAGTACTTTTCCTAATGCCCGTTTTAACGCAGAGGAGATTGTTGGACATCATAACGCCGTGTTAGGGGGAAGGTTTGCGGTCCTGAAGCCTGAGCATGAGGTGGAGTTCAGATGAATCCGGGGAAAACGAAAGCCGCCATGAAGCCGGTCCGCCGTTCGAAGCTGAGATTGTTTGCAGGCAAGCGGTATTTCACCTGGAAAAGATATCTGAAATGGTGGACAGATAACACTAAGAGAGCCAAGCTGCATCGTTCTGAGAATCTTCCTTATGAAGCAGCCGGACATGCGACACCGCTGCTGCGCAGCCTGAGAAATGTCGATATGACTCTGCAATATAACAAAATCATGAATTTGAAGCTTGCTGTGGCCAGGCTTGATGGTCTTATGGTACGGCCGGGAGAACGCTTTTCTTACTGGCAAAGCATCGGGAAGCCAGCCCGGCGGAAAGGGTACCTTGATGGAATGGTCCTGTACTACGGGGGATTCCGGACAGGAACAGGAGGCGGGTTATGCCAGCTGTCCAATCTGATCTACTGGATGACGCTGCACACTCCGCTGACCGTAACGGAACGGCACCGCCACAGCTATGATGTGTTTCCGGATGAGCAGCGGACCCAGCCATTCGGCAGCGGGGCAACCTGCGCCTATAATTATCTGGATCTGCAGCTGCTGAATAATACAGAGCATACTTACCAGTTAAAGCTATGGCTTGATGATACCCATTTGCACGGGGAATGGAGATGCGACGGCAGACAGCTTTACCATTACGAGGTCTACGAGGCGGAACATGGCATCAGTCTTGAACCTTGGGGCGGCTACATCCGCAGCAACAGGATCAGGCGGAAACTGCTGACAAGGTCCGGGGAGCTGGCAGGAGATGAGGAAGTGGCCGAGAATCATGCACTCATGATGTATTCGCCGCTGCTGTACCCCGTCTGAGATTGGACAGGAATGAGAATAAGACGCTATTTTTCGGGGATAACAGATAGAGAGTAAGGATTTAGGGTTATAACATAGTATGACATTGGGTTATGCCCTACTATCCATTACTCAACTACCGAAGGAGTGGTCCTCAATATGAAGGCGGTAACTTATCAAGGGAAGAAGAAAGTGGAAGTCAAAGAAGTAGCCGATGCCAAGCTGGAAAAGAAAGATGACATTATCGTCCGTATTACCTCAACAGCCATTTGCGGATCAGATCTGCATCTCTATAACGGGAATATTCCCGGCATGTACGACGACTACGTAATTGGGCATGAGCCTATGGGAATCGTGGAAGAGGTTGGACCAGAGGTTACAAAAGTGAAAAAGGGCGACCGCGTCATCATCCCTTTTAATGTATCTTGTGGTCAATGTTTCTTCTGTCAGCATGAGATGGAGAGCCAATGCGATAATGCCAATGATGCGAAGGATACCGGCGGGATGCTGGGATATTCTGAATCTTACGGCGGATTTGCCGGCGGACAGGCCGAGCTGCTGAGAGTGCCTTATGGTA
The DNA here is from genome assembly GCF_023520895.1 of Paenibacillus sp. PK3_47. Lineage (NCBI taxonomy): Bacteria > Bacillati > Bacillota > Bacilli > Caryophanales > Paenibacillaceae > Paenibacillus > Paenibacillus sp. PK3_47. The sequence continues at coordinate 6,490,644 of NZ_CP026029.1, read as the reverse complement.
ATTTTGGTCCTTTTGTGGTGCCGGAGGATGCCGAGATGGAAGACGAGAAGCTGCTGTTTCTCTCGGACATTATACCGACCGCATGGTGGGGAGTGGAGCATGCCGGCGTGAAGCCCGGCGATTCCGTAATTGTGCTTGGCTGCGGACCGGTAGGGCTGCTGACCCAAAAGTTCGCCTGGATGAAAGGCGCTTCACGCGTCATCGCAGTGGATAATGTCCCGTACCGCCTGGAGCATGCCAAACGGACGAATAACGTTGAAATCTACAATTTTGACGAGGTAAAAGACCTTGAGAAGCATCTGAAGGAAATTACCCGCGGCGGGGCGGATGTCGTGATCGACTGTGTCGGGCTTGATGCCAAGAAAACGATTATGGAAAAAGTAGAGACTAACCTGAAGCTGCAGGGTGGCTCTCTCAGTGCGTTCCGTATTGCTTCCGAGGTTGTGCGCAAGTTCGGTACGATCCAGCTTATCGGCGTGTATGGACTTACCTATAATATGTTCCCGCTGGGCCACCTGTTCGAACGCAATGTTTCACTCAAAATGGGCCAGGCCCCTGTCATCCACTACATGCCGAAGCTGTATCAGATGATTAAGGAGAACAAGTTCGATCCTACGGACATCATTACACACCGTCTGCCGATCAGCAGAGCGGAGCACGCATACAATATTTTTGGCGAGAAGGAAGATGACTGTATCAAGGTTATTCTGAAGCCTTAAGTTAGGCCGGCTCAAGCAGCTGCTTCTGTTCTTAGGCATGGGTTTTCCCGGTTCCGGGAGCCCATGTCTTTATTTAATGAAATTTTATGAAAAGGGCTGCAAAATTCTGCGTTCTGCGGTAAATTTACATAAGTGACTTTTATCATGCCGAAAGGACGTCTGTTCGTGAATGCTAAAAAACCGCCTGTACCTGTTCCGCTGCTCATGCTGGTTGGAATTGTGGCTATTTCTTTCTCCTCTATTTTTATAAAATGGTCTTCGGCACCCGCCTCGGTTCAAGGGATGTACCGTCTGCTGTTCACCTCACTGCTGATGCTGCCGTTTGCCCGGCCCTATACCGGAGCCGCTGCTGCCCTGCGCAAAAAGGACTGGCTGCTGCTGGCTGTATCCGGTGCGATGCTGGCGCTGCATTTTCTGCTGTGGATGGGCTCGCTGAAGTTCACTTCTGTGGCCAGCTCAACCATGATTATGGCACTTGAGCCGGTGTTCATCATGCTGGGCGCTTATCTTTTGTATAAAGAACGGAGTACCTCTTCGGCCATTCTGGGCCTTGCGATCGCCATATTCGGCGTGATCTTCATCGGCTGGGGGGATATCGGACTGTCCGCAGACAATCTTAAAGGTGATTTGCTTTCTCTTGGCGGTACGGCTGCAGTTGCAGCCCATATGCTGATTGGTCAAAAGCTTGTGGCGCGCATGCCTGCGTATTTGTACAGTCTGATCGTTTTTATCTCGGCTGCAGCAGTATTTGCAGTGTATAATCTTGCGGCAGGCATCCCGTTTTTTGATTATCCTTCCAAGGAGTGGGGGATTTTCGTTCTGCTGGCGGTTGTTCCGACCGTCTTCGGCCATATATTGTTCAACTGGCTGCTGCAGTATGCTTCAGCGACTACAGTATCCATGAACATTCTGGGTGAACCTGTAGGCGCAAGTATCCTGGCTTTCCTGCTGCTGGGTGAACAGCTGACCGGATTGCAGTGGATGGGGGGCGTGCTCGTTATGGGCGGGCTGGTCGTCTACTTGTATGCGGGACGCAAAAAAACACTGGGGCAGAGCGAGGCTCTTCCTAATGCATCTTAAGGATAGAACATTATAGAATTTCAAAGGGGCAGTTTACACAATGAATGAACAAGATCACAACGGGCAGCCGGACGAAGCTCAGCCGGGGGTTCCTACCAGTGAAGAGACCTGGAATGAAGATACGTATGCCGCATGGACCAGCCGGTTCGGTACGCCTGCAGAAGCTGCAGCCAAGCTGGTCAAAGATCCGTCAGGAAAGCTGTATCCGTTAATGAATTACCTGGGTGAAGTCAGCGGCCTGAAAATTATGAATCTCATGGGCTCCAACGGGATGAAGGCTGTGGCGCTGGGGCTGCTCGGGGCGGAAGTCACGGTAGCCGATTTCTCGGAAGCCAATGCCCGTTATGCAGAAGAACTCGCCGGTGAGGCCGGCGTACAGCTTACTTATATCGTATCCGATGTGCTAAAGCTGCCTGAAGAAGTGCTGAATCAATCCTACAGTCTGGTGTTCGCAGAGATGGGGATTCTGCACTATTTCACCGATCTGGCTCCTTTTATGGAGACGGTCGGCAGATTGCTGGCTCCCGGCGGCAGGTTCGTCCTGCGTGACTTTCACCCGGTAACAACCAAACTGATCACCTCCAAAGGCTCTACCGCCAAGGTGCGCAAGCACAAGGTAAGCGGGGATTATTTTGATACCTCACTTGAGGAGAAAAAGGTGTCCTACTCCAAATACCTGCCCTCTTCAGGCGGAACGGTCTCCGGGGAAAAGCACAGCGTCGTGTACTGGCGCAGATGGACACTGGGCGAAATTGTTACAGCGGCGGCGCGCAGCGGATTAATGATCCTGGAGCTGGCAGAAGAGCCGAACCTGTCCTCCGATGTATACGACAAAGGCATCCCGAAAACTTTTACCCTGGTTGCAGAAAAGAATTGAACATGAATAAAACCGGTACCCCGGTACGGCTGTTAAAATACAGCGTACGTGGGGTTACCGGTTTTTTTGTAAAACCGCAAAACAAAGCAGCTGCTTATAGCTCATCCTCATCCTTAGCCGCCGTCATGTCCACAAAGGCCTGCTGCATAGGTGTCAATGTATGATCCTTCCGCCAGGCGGCTACGTAAGAGGCTTGTTTGGGCGGGATCCCCGGCAATGCAGCATATTGTAAACGCCCCGCCGCAACTTCCGCTTCGATCCCTTTTTTGGAGAACAAACCTACGCATCCGCCCTCGCATACCATCCTTTTAAAGGCTTCCGGTGTATTAACGACGGTATGGCTCCACAGTCTGACCTGGTTTTCCTGTGCCCATTTGTCGGATATCGCTCTAAGAAACGAGGTAGGATCATGCTGTATCCAGGTTTCACGTGCTGCCGTTTCTGCAGTAAGCTCAACGGCGCCGGCTAAAGGATGATCCGGGGCAAAAATAAGCACAACCTCATCTTCGGCAATCAGCGCCGTATGTAAAGATTCGTCAGGCTGATCTGTCACCGGCAGAACCGCCAGCTGTATATCCCGTGCCCGCAGACGCTCCCGGACCAGATGCTCGGATTGAACAGACAGGGATACGTCGGCTTCCGGATGAAGTTTGATGAATTGCGTTAACATTTTAGGAACAAGATAAGTACCAGGCAAATAACCGGCCTCAAGCTCAAGTGTCCCGGAAGAAAAAGAGGAGAGCTGCCTGACACTCCGCTCCGCTTCCGCAGCCAGAGAGACGATGCGTACTGCATATTGGTACAGCGCCCGTCCGGCATCGGTGAACAGCACCCGTCCGCTGCGGTACTGGAACAGGGAGGCCCCGAGCTCATTCTCCAGGCTTTTCATATGAAAGGACACGGTCGGCTGCTTCAAACCCATTTCGGCGGCGACATCGGTAACCTTTTTGTATTTTTCAATTAACACAACGATCTGCAATTTCACTATATTCATACATTTCCTCCACCCGTTCGACGAAAAATTTTTCAATTATTATCAATATTATAGATTAAATCTATGGTGTTATACAATTTGTATTAGTATTTTTATCTTTCGTTTTACAAACTTAGGCGTTTTCCCTAACGAACGAGCTCTAGAATAAGAAGAGTCAGAAGACACGATCTTCTGATGTATGCTTCCAAAGTGAGTTTTGTACGAAGCAGATTTAATTGGGGCAGACAACACACAAAACCTTTAGGAGGAACAAAAAACAATGCAATTCAGAAAATCATGGGTCATGGCTTTAGCTTTAACAAGTGTAGTAGCTCTTTCGGCATGCGGTAACACCAACAACACTGCGGCAACTAATAACGGGGGCAATAATGCAGCTGCGACAAATACACCTACAGAAAACAGCAGCAGCGGTTCAGATCTGAGCGGTTCCATCCTGGCTTCCGGTTCCACTGCACTTCAGCCACTGGTTGAGATGGCAGCAGAAAGCTTCATGGATGCTAACAGCGGCGTTGACATTCAAGTCCAAGGCGGCGGAAGCGGAACCGGCCTGACACAAGTAGCTGAGAAGCAAGTAGATATCGGTAACTCTGACGTATTTGCCGAAGAGAAGCTGAAAGATGCCGATGCCGAGAAAGCAGCAGCACTGGTGGATCACCAGGTAGCAGTTGTAGCTATGGCAGCAGTATCCCACCCGGATGCAGGTGTTGACAACCTGACCAAACAACAGCTGGTTGACATCTTCACTGGTAAAGTAACGAACTGGAGTGAAGTTGGCGGTGCCGACCAGGCGATCCAAATCATCAACCGTCCAAGCAGTTCCGGTACACGTGCTACCTTCGAAGCATTTGCACTGGGAACGAAGACAGAAGACCTGCAAGGTTCCGTACAAGAGGATTCTTCCGGTACAGTTAAGAAAATGATCGGCGAAACTCCGGGAGCGATCGGTTACCTGGCACTGTCCTACCTTGACGACACTGTAAAAACATTGAACTATGACGGCATCGAGCCTTCTGTGGACAACGTAATCAGCGGAGACTATCCGGTATGGGCTTACCAGCACATGTACACTAACGGCGAACCTAACGAAGTTGTAAAAGCATTCCTGGATTACATGATGACTGATGAAGTACAAAATGGTGACGTTGTTGAGCTGGGATACATTCCTGCTTCTGCAATGCAGGTTCAACGTGATGTAGACGGAAACGTAACAGCGAAATAATTTTAACAAATTCACAGATATTATGATTAGAATTTCATGTGATTAGAGGCGGAATCCCTTCTGCCTCTCTTTTCACTTTAGAAAGAGGGAGTATTCTTGCAGGGGAAAACTAACAAGAAAAAGATCGAAAAACATCATATTGAGGACATGGTAGGGCGTATTTATATGTCCTTGTGCGTTCTGCTCTTGATTGTGATCATTGTTTCAATGGTCTATTTCGTAGCGTCCAAAGGTATAGCCAATTTTATCAGCGGTGAAGTGAAGCTGACTGATTTCCTGTTCGGCACAAAGTGGTCTCCTGAAGGGGAAACACCGTCTTTTGGAGCATTACCTTTTATCTCCGGTTCATTCCTGGTCACACTGCTTGCCGCACTGATTGCAAGTCCGCTTAGTATCTGTGCTGCACTGTTCATGACCGAAATCGTTCCAGGGTGGGGGAAAAAGCTGCTGCAGCCGGTAATCGAGCTGCTGTCCGGTATTCCATCCGTTGTATACGGCTTTGTAGGCCTCAGTGTTATTGTTCCGTTTCTGCGGGATACGTTTCCCGGCCAGGGTATCGGGGTTGCTGCAGGCGCGCTTGTACTTTCGGTCATGATCCTGCCGACAATTACAAGCGTGGCTGCAGACGCGCTGGCTTCTTTGCCGCAAAACCTGAAAGAATCCTCATTTGCGCTCGGTGCCACCCGCTGGCAGACGATCTCACGGGTCATTCTCCCGACTACGCTGCCGGCCATTATGACCGGGGTAGTGCTGGGGATGGCCCGCGCTTTCGGTGAAGCCCTGGCGGTACAGATGGTTATCGGTAATGCGCCTTTCGTGCCGCGCTCGCTCTTTGAATCGGCCTCCACGCTGACCAGTGTAATTACACTCAGCATGGGGAACACAACGATGGGCTCGACGTTAAATAATGCGCTGTGGAGTATGGCGCTGGTTCTTATGCTGATGACGTTCGTATTCGTCCTCCTCGTAAGAATGCTCGAAAGGAGAAATAAGATTTGAAGCCGAAGACAGCAGATAAAATTGCCACTACGTTTATTGTCTTTTTCGCATTACTGATTGTTGCTATCCTGGTTGGCCTGCTGGGCTACATCCTGGTGCGCGGACTTAATCATATCAGCTGGGATTTTCTAACCTCGGCACCGCAAAAAATCCGGGCAGGCGGCGGCGTAGGGCCGCAGCTGTTCAACTCGCTCTACCTGCTTGTGCTGACACTGCTGATCACAGTACCGCTGGGTCTTGGCGCCGGAATCTTTATGGCGGAATATGCCCGTCCCGGCAAGCTTACGAATTTCATCCGTCTCATTGTAGAAGTCCTGTCATCTTTCCCTTCGATCATCGTCGGCCTGTTCGGCTTGCTGCTGATCGTCAACTACTTTGATCTCGGGTTCTCCCTGGTATCCGGCGCCATTGCGCTGACCTTCTTCAATCTGCCGCTGATGGTGCGTATTACAGAGCAGGCTTTCCGCACTGTACCCAAAGCCCAGAAGGAAGCCGGTTTCGCCCTGGGATTGTCCAAATGGAAAATCGTTACTTCTGTGCTGCTCCCGGTAGCCCTGCCTACCATCATTACCGGAACCATCCTGTCCGCAGGACGTGTCTTCGGTGAAGCGGCGGCACTGATGTTCACTGCGGGGATGAGCAGCCCGCGTCTGGATTTCACAGACTGGAATCCGCTGCACTCGAACTCGCCGCTGAACCCGTTCCGTCCGGCGGAGACGCTGGCGGTTCATATCTGGAAAATCAACAGTGAAGGCCTTGCTCCTGATGCGATCCAGATTGCAGCCGGAGCCTCGGCTGTACTCGTAATCATGGTGCTGATCTTCAACCTGGTTGCCCGTTATTTCGGCCGGTTCATTTACCGCAAGCTGACAGCATCCAAGAGAGTAAATTAATTAACGTTTAGATGAGATAAGTAGGAGGAGTAAAACATGGGAACAGCATCTGCGGTGCGGGAATCATTTCAGACGGAGGACTTGAGCATTTTTTACGGCACATATGAGGCTGTAAAGGGGATCAGTCTTCCTTTTGCCCAGAATACAGTCACAGCGCTGATCGGCCCTTCCGGCTGCGGGAAATCGACATTCCTGCGGTCGCTTAACCGAATGAATGATGACATTTCCGGTTCGACAACCAAAGGAAGCATCTGGATTGACGGGATAGATATCAATGCACCCGGTACGGATGTGATCAAGCTGCGCCAGAAGATCGGAATGGTCTGGCAGAAGCCCAACCCGTTCTATAAATCCATTTACGATAACATTGCCTTCGGCCCGAAATATCACGGCATCAAAGGTAAAAAAGCTTTGGATGAAATTGTGGAGAGCAGCCTGCGCCGTGCAGCCCTGTGGGATGAAGTTAAGGACCGGCTGAAGGACTCTGCACTCGCCCTCTCCGGCGGACAGCAGCAGCGTCTGTGCATCGCCCGCGCACTGTCGGTTAACCCACAAATCTTGCTGCTGGATGAGCCGGCCTCCGCACTTGACCCTGTATCTACAGGGAAGGTAGAGGAGCTCATTAAGGAGCTGAAGGAAGAGCTGCGGATTGTAATTGTAACGCACAATATGCAGCAGGCGGCACGGATCTCGGATTACACAGCTTACTTCTACCTGGGTTCCCTTGTGGAGTATGACAAGACGGAGAAGGTATTCAGCAATCCCGAGAATCAAATGACACAGGAATATATCATGGGCCGCTTCGGCTGATTCGAAGGTACACAGGCACTGTCCAAATTGGGCGGTGCTTTTTTTATGTGAGTAGGCCCACTGAAATGGGGTAAGTCGGCGAAATGAAAGGTATTTATACCTTTGAATTTGCTGAAATGGGGCAAGTCGGCGAAATGAAGGGTATTTATACCTTTGAATTTCCTGGAATGGGGCAAGTCGGCGAAATGAAGGGTATTTATACCTTTGAATTTCCTGGAATGGGGCAAGTCGGCGGAATGAAAGGTATTTATACCTTTGAATTTGCTGAAATGAGGCAAGTAGGCGGAATGAAAGATATTTATACCTTTGAATTTGCTGAAATAGAGCAAGTAGGTGGAATGAAGGGTATTTATACCTTTGAATTTGCTGAAATGAGGCAAGTAGGCGGAATGAAGGGGATTTATACATTTGAATTTGCTGAAATGAGGCAAGTAGGCAGAATGAAAGGTATTTATACCTTTGAATTTGCTGATATGGGGCAAGTAGGCGGAATGAAAGGTATTTATACCTTTGAATTTGCTGAAATGAGGCAAGTCGGCGAAATGAAAGGTATTTATACCTCTGAATTTGCTGAAATGGGGCAAGTAGGCGGAATGAAAGGTATTTAAGATTGCAAAACTAATGATATTAGTTTATATTTAAACTAATATCATTAGTTTACGGAGGGATACATATGAGACTAATTCAAGAAGGTAATTTACTGCAGCTTACCTGGTTGCCTCGATTCTTCCCGGTTAACTGCTACTTTGTTATTGAAGATCAGGGGCTTACCCTTATTGATGCTGGAATGTCCTATTGTCTGAAGGGGATCGTCAGTACAGCCGCCAAGCTGAATAAGCCGGTCACACGCATCATCCTTACTCATGCACATGCTGATCATGTGGGAGCACTGGATGTGGTAAAGCAGCACTATCCGGAGGCAGTTGTCTATATCTCCTCACGGGATGCCGCTTTGCTGGCCGGTGACCAGTCTTTATGGCCGGGAGAGCCGCAGACACCCATTAAAGGAAGCGTACCTTCCAAAGTAACAACGAAGCCTGATGTTCTGCTTGAGGATGGAGATAGTGTAGGCTCATTACGTGCGGTCAGCACACCCGGTCATACTCCGGGGTCGATGTCTTTTCTGGATTCGCGCAGCAATGCCGTCATTGCCGGAGATGCTTTTCAGACCTTTGGGAGAGTGGCTGTGGCCGGTACTGTGGTTCCATGGTTCCCTTTCCCGGCAATGGCCACATGGAACAAGGAGCAGGCTGTATCCAGCGCAGAGCGGCTGCTGAAGTTGTCACCGTCTGTTCTGGCCGCCGGTCACGGGAATCTGCTGAAAGCTCCGGCAGACCAAATGAAGCAGGCGATTCGTACTGCCCAGATACAGCTTAAGAAAGAGGGGGAATAGTTTATGTCACCGAGGGCAGGACTGGATACGCATTCGCTGGTTAAGACAGCGGCAGAACTGGCGGATGAGCAGGGAATAGAAGCTGTCACGCTGGCTGCACTTGCAGCCAGGCTAGGTGTTCGCTCTCCGTCGCTGTATAATCACGTTAAGGGGCTTGCAGGACTTCGCACATTAATGGCGGTTTACGGATTGGATCAGTTGTATACGGGCATGTCAGAGGCATTGGAAGGCCTTAGCGGTGATGCTGCAGTGCATGCCATAGGACAGGCTTATGTCGGTTTTGCAAGGCAGCATCCGGGACTCTACGAAACAACGCTTAAGGCGCCGGAACAAGGAGACACCGAACTGAAGGAGGCAAGCGAACGTATCCTGTCGCTAATCATTCAGGTGCTGGCCGGCTATAGGCTTGGAGAAGAGGGAAGTATTCATGCAGTCCGCGGCTTCCGCAGCATTTTGCACGGATTTACATCCATTGAGAACAAAGGGGGCTTCGGGCTGCCTGTAAATCTTGAAGACAGTCTCGCCCGTCTGATTAACACTTATTTATCAGGAATACACTGCATGGGCTCTGAAGGGAAAGATCATCAGTAAGAGGAGGAAAGGTCTTTGAAGAACGCAGAAGAGCAGCGTATTGTAACGACTTATAAAGAGATGGGGGAAGTCATTGCCCGGCTCGGAATTGTACCGCTCGCAGCCTTGATTCCTGAGCATCCTTCTGTAAATGCTCTCACTAAGGCTGAGAACTGGCATACCGGTACAGAGGTTGATCCATGGCAGTGGCGTGCGCGGTTCCCTGGCGATGGCTTGGCAGGATACGGCAAATTCATCAAGAAAAAAGCAGTTCTCGTCTCCCGGGAGTGGTTCCCGGCTTATGTGAAGGCTGCCGGCAGCTCCCAGCCGCTGGAGGAACGGTACAATAACGGGCTGGCCAGCAGGGAAGCAGTAACCCTCCTGCAAATTATCCGTTCCCATCAGGGAATTGAGACCCGTCAGCTCCGTGTGCAGGGGGATATGAAGGCTAAGGAGAAGAAAACAGCCTTTGATAATGCGCTCACCGAGCTGCAGGGCACGCTGGATATTGTAATATCCGGAGTACAGGAAAGACATAATGCCGAAGGGGAAACGAACGGCTGGAACAGCACTTCCTTTGAAACCGCGGAGCACTGGATGGAGAGCAACCAAATTCCCCAGTTTGAAGGTACCCGTGAAGAGGCGGTTGACTGGCTGCTGTCCCGTATGGAGGGGATCTGGCAGCCTGCAGCGGTGAGCTGGATCCGTAAAGTTCTGTCTTGGTGACATAAAAAAAGCTTCGCTTTCCGTGACAGGGAAGTGAAGTTTTTTTTTATATAACACTAATGTCAAATAAAAACGGCTGTTACCTCATTCAAGAGATTTCAGCCGTAAGCGCTTTCTATAGATTCTATATAAGTAGCATGCTTAAAGCATCGGGCCAAGGTAGGCAACCAGAAAATATAAAAAACCGAATAGTAGCATGATGTAGGCTGTGTATTTGATCGCGTTGGATGCAGCAATACTGGATTCCGTAGGAGCATAGGTTTCTGCACGTTCCGGCTCATTCGGCTCCAGGTCCTGGTTGAAGGTTTCTTTCATCAGAATGACCTCCTAAAAAGTATTATGCAGCGGAAGCGGGAGTCTGACATGCCAATCGGATTGGAAATTCAATCCTTAATTGTATTGTGACATAATTGTGAAATAAATTCAACAATATTGTGAAAAATATTTGAACTAAATTTTAAAATTGGGTTATTATGCAGATTAACTATTGATTTTAACGAAAAAAAAGCCCTATTTTTCTCCATTAAAAAGAAAAACAGGGCTTTTTGATTTATTTAATTCATATTTTTACCGAAAAATCAAGTGGTGACGCCCAGTTGCCGTTGCGGAAAATCGGCGTGCTTTTTCCATCGTCAGTAATCCCGTCAATGTTCATTTCCGGTGAGCCCATCATAAAATCAACATGCGTCAGGCTCTGGTTCATGCCTTTTTCGATCAGCTGCTCCTTGGTCATGGAGATCCCGTCCTGCAGGGTGAACGCATAGGCAGCCCCCAGTGCCAGGTGACAGGAGGCATTCTCATCGTACAGTGTCGTGTAGTAGAGGATTCCGCTCTCTGAAATAGGGGAGTGGTAAGGAACCAAGGCAACTTCGCCGAAATAAGCGGCGCCTTCATCCATGGCAAGCAGGGAAGACAATGCTTCATGGCCGATTTCAGCCTTGAAGTCTGTAACCTTGCCATTCTCCAGGGTGAGTGAGAATTGGTCGATGATATTCCCGCCGTAGCTGAGCGGTTTGGTGCTGCTGACAGTACCGTTCGCGCCTGTTTTGAGGGGAGCAGTGAAGACTTCCTCTGTCGGAATATTGGCCAGGAAGGATACGCCGCGGCTGTTCACCGCACCTGCCTGGCACCAGATATGGCCTTCCGGCAGTTCTATGGTCAGGTCTGTACCAGGGGCAGTATAATGCAGCTTGCGGAACTTGCTGGCGTTCAGCATATCACAGCGCTGCTTAAGGCCGTCCAGATGCTGAGTCCAGGCTTCTACCGGATTCTCCAGGTCGGCACGGACAGCCTGGAAGATGGCATTCCACAGCAGTTCTACCTGCTCTTCAGCGGGGGCCTCCGGGAACACTTTGGCTGCCCAGGACGGTGAAGGGAAAGCGAGCCCGCACCAGCTGACCTGATTGCTCATCATCATTTCGCGGTAAGGAGCCATAGCCTGGCCGTGGGTACGCTGATGATCGGAGATTCTCCCCGGCTCTACACCGTTTAACAGGTCCGGATTCGTGGAGATGATCGTCATGAAAGCAGCGCCGCCCCGTGCAAGGTCGGCAAGCTCATCCGCCTGCCATTGCGGCGGCTCAAGGAAGCTGTCCCGCGGAGCAAGGTCGTAGCGGGTACGAGTCACCTGCTCATCAGTGTAGTTGACTTTGACAAGCTTAGCGCCGGCTTCGTACGCGTTGCGGACAACCAGGCGTACCAGCTCGGCTGCGGCGATATCGGCGTTCAGTACGAGCGTTTGGCCGGGCTGGATGTTCACTCCGATTTTCACTGCGAGCAGTGCGTAATTCTCCAGCTTCTGCTTAAAACTTAACATAGTTATATTTCCTCCTGTATTCCGCAAGTCTTTTATTTAGAAAGCCCAGTTTCCGCCTTTGAATACCGGTTCACGGGTTCCGTCAGCAGTAATACCGTAGATATCCATCTCGGCGGAACCGATCATGAAATCGACATGCGTTACACTGGTGTTAAGGCCGCGCTCAATCAGCTCATCCTGGCTCATTTCTTTACCGCCTTCCAGGCAGAACGCATAGGCTGTGCCGATGGCCAGGTGGTTCGAGGCATTTTCGTCAAACAAAGTGTTGAAATACAGAATATTGGATTCAGAGATCGGTGATTTGTGCGGAACGAGAGCAACCTCCCCCAGATATTTTGCACCTTCATCCAGGCCGATCAGATACTCCAGGGAATCCTGGCCTTTCTCTGCGCTCACGCTGACAATCCGTCCGTTCTCAAAGGTGATGGAGAAATTGTCAATTACATTTCCGCCGTAGCTCAGCGGTTTGGTGCTTCTGACGGTACCGTTAACGCCGGTCTTGAGCGGGGCTGTAAATACTTCTTCCGTCGGCATATTGGCTACAAAAGAATGGCCTTTTGCATTGATGCTGTCCCCTTGAGCCCACAAGTGGCCTTCCGGAAGCTCAATGGTGAGATCTGTGCCGGGGGCTATGTAATGCAGGCTTTTGTACTTTTTGGCGTTGAGTACGTCAGCTTTCTGTTCCAGGTTATCGAGATGCTCCTGCCATGCGGCTACCGGATCTTCACGGTCAATGCGTACGGTGTGGAAAATCGCTTCCCAGAGTTTATCTACACGCTCTTCTGCAGGTACATCTGGGAATACCTTCTCGGCCCATGCCTCGGAAGGGATGGCGACAATGCTCCAGCTGACTTTATCGGACATCTGGTACTCGCGGTATTTGGTAAGTGCGGCGCCGCGTGTTTTCTGGAAATTGGCGATCCGTTCAGGGTCTATGCCTTTGAGGGCATCCGGATTGTCGGCAATGACATGCAGGAATGCGGCACCTTCCTCGGCAAGCTCGGTCATCTCTCCGGCAAACCATGTTGGAGCCTTGGTGAAGACCTCCGGTGCGGCGTGTTCAAACTGCTGGCGTGTGATGCTCTCATCACTCCAGTTCACCTTGACCAGGCTTGCTCCAATGGCATAGGCTTTGGCGGTGATCTTACGCACGAATTCTGCGGCTGAAATGGGCGCGCTGATGACCAGGGTTTGTCCCTGTTGAACGTTAACCCCAATCTCAACAGCCAGGTCTGCATATTTGTTAAGCTTTGCTTCAAAATCGGTCACTGGGATTCCTCCATTTGCTATAATTTAGTACTCTGCAAGCATTGTATTAAATTATTAACCGCCGGATGAAAAAAGTCAATTGCAGTGCGAAGAGAAGGAATTTCACTGCTATCAGTGCTATACTGGAGGATGTGAAGAAACAGATGAAAGGAAGGAAGAACATGAACGTGGAGATTATCAGAGCAGAGCTGAAACAGGAGGAAGACAACAGCTTCATCGGGAGAACTGTATTTACAGTAGAAAATCATAAATCCCCGTACGAAATCACATTTTTCAGCAAAAAGGGTACGGAGTGGGATTACAGCCTCAGCTTTGCCGGCGAACCGGGGAGTGAGGAGCAGTTCCTGGAGATCGATTCGCTGCTTGAAAATGACGATGATCTTTACAACCGGCTGCTGGATGCCGCGCTTGATACACAGGATAACGCAGAAGAAGAATAGGATGCAAAAATGCGACCGCTTCAGGGCTTGATGCCGCCTGAGGGTCGCATTTTTTATGACGTGATCCTTACCCGATCGTAATATTTCCTTCCGGATACCGGTACAGCTCTTTACTCTTCTTCGGCTTAAGCGCATAGGCTAATGTAAGCGGGCCGGTCCGGCCGACGAACATCAGAATGATTACAAGCAGCTTGCCGGCAGTCGTCAGCTCCGGGGTCAGCCCCATCGTAATGCCTGAGGTGCCGAAGGCGGATACCGCCTCAAACAGTACAGTCAGGAAGTCAGCGCTCTCTGTGACAGACAGCAGCATGGTTGCGATAACGATAAGCATCAGGGACAGGAGGGTCATCGTAATAGCCCTGTACACGGTATCCTTGGAGATCCGGTGGCGGAACATGACAATATCCTCTTTTTTGCGCAGTCTTGCCACAGCCGTGCTTACCAGAATGGCAAAGGTTGTAACCTTGATCCCCCCGCCCGTAGACCCCGGAGCCGCACCGATGAACATCAGCAGAATCATCAGGAACTGGGTGGATTCGCGAAGGAGCGGAATATCAATAGTAGTAACTCCTCCGGAGCGCGGGGTAATCGCCTGCAGGAAGGAGGCCATGATTTTGCCGCCGGCATGCAGAGGTTTCAGGGTTGAATTCAGCTCCAGCCAGAAAAAGATGAGTGCACCGATCAGAATGAGCGCAGCAGAAGTGGAGAGAACGACTTTGGAATGCAGGGTAAGCCGTTTGCGCTTGGGAAAATCAATGATATCGGACAACACAATAAACCCGATCCCGCCGAGAAAAATAAGCAGCATGGACGTGATATTTACAATGGGGTCTTCCACAAACCGGGTAATTCCGGAGAACGGCCCGTGAAGATCCCCAAAGAGATCAAATCCGGCATTGTTAAAAATGGACACACTGTGGAAAAATCCGTAATAGACCGCTTTACCGGCAGGCATCTCCATCATAAATCTTGCGGCGAACACTGCGGCCCCGCTAAGCTGTATAACGAGGGAATAGATCAGCACCCTGCGGATCAGCTTGACGATTCCCTGCATGGAGTTCTGGTTCATGGATTCCTGCAGCAGCAGCCGGTCTTTGAGGGAAATCCGTTTGTTCAGTACAAGCGTAATGAGCGTAGCCATAGTCACGAACCCGAGTCCGCCGAACTGGAACAGCACCAGCAGAACAACCTGCCCAAAAACGGTGAGCTGTGTCCCGGTGTCGACAACGGCAAGTCCGGTAACACAAGTAGCCGAAGTCGCCATAAATAACGCGTCGATGAACGAAAGTCGTTCTCCGGTTGATGAGGCCGGCAGATAAAGCAGTATCGTGCCCACCGCAATCAGCAGGATGAAGCCTAAAGACAGTATTTTGGGAGGCGTGAGCCTCAGGCGCCCGAAGGATATGTTAGCCAATTTCATTCTCCTGACCATCTAAATGTTCTTTCAAGATTATAGCATAAGATTCCCTTGCTTCAATAAAAGAGGCAGGATATTGCCGTATTTTAGCGAACTACATACAAAGCAACACCTATTCTGCAAAATCATAGAGGAGGCTATACCTGCTGTGACAAGTCCGATTCTGAATCAGATTGGTGCCGTCTTCATTCCGGTTAGCGACATTGAGCGGTCAAAGAACTGGTATTGCAGCTTGCTCGGATTACCGCTTGACGGCGAAGTGCTGTTTGGACATTTGTATGTGGTACCGATGCAGGGGACGGGGCTTGTGCTGGACAGTAAGATTTTTACGGCTGAGTCCGTGCTGAAGATCCCGGCTTTTCATCTGAACACGGAGGATATTGATGCTGCTTATGATTTTGTAAAGAAAAGCGGGGCGGAAATTATAACCGATATCGAGAATGACCATTGGTTTAATTTCAAGGACCCGGACGGCAATGTCCTGATGATCTGCCGTTGTTGAAGCAGTTGAGGGGGAATTAGCGTGGATATATTACTGAGGGAGCTTATGCCGGACGATGCTGCTGAGCTGCTGCAATTGCAGCACCGTCTGGACAAAGAGACCTCCTTTATGCTGCTGGAACCGGATGAGAGGCAGAGTAATGTTCAGCAGGTGCAGGAAATGATCGGGAAGTTTGCCGCAGCTGACACGTCAACTATAATCGGTGCGTTTGCAGAGGGTAGACTGGCGGGGTATATATCGGTCATGGGCGAGAGCACAAGGCGCAACCGGCACAGCGCTTATATTGTTATTGGCATCCTGAAACACTATCATGGGAAGGGCATAGGCACAAGGCTGTTCAATGAAATTGAAGCCTGGGCTGCCGGCAGCGGCATTATGCGGCTGGAGCTTACGGTAATGACCCACAACGAGCAGGCGGTGGCGCTGTACACCAAAAGCGGCTTTGCAATCGAAGGGATTAAACGGAAGTCGCTGAGGGTGAACGGGGAATGGGTGGATGAGTATTATATGAGCCGGTTGTTTGGTTAAATGTTGCTACGGCTGCAAAGAGCTTCACCGCTGAACAAGCTAGTAACAGCCATGCGTTGTTGAACTAGGGGATCGGCTTCAATGGAAGTGCTTCACGAGCGTAACGGGATTTTCTCCACCTAATTTTGTCCTTTTTCAGCATTTATGAGTTTTAGTTGGAAATTCTCCAGCTATTCGGGCGGCTAATGGCCTTTAGAGACTAATTCAGTTCATGTAAGCGGACTTTTTCCCGCTAGTATTGCAAAACCGCTATTTATCGGGTGATTAGATGAAGAAATTCCACTTAGCTTGATCTATACGGGACCAAAACAACAGGCGCTCCTCACTGAGGGCGCCTGTTGTCTGTACTTAACTATAAATATTGTATTATTCCGTATGCTGCGCCGTTTCCAGTGACTCTTTCTCGCCGATCACAATTTCAACCTTGCGGATGCGGTTCTTGTTCATTTCCCGTACAGTCAGTGTAACATGTTCATGGACAAGACTTTTACCGACTGCAGGTTCCGGAAGATGGCTGTATAACCAGCCCCCGATGGTTGTAACCTCTTCATCATTGAAATCAAGGCCGGTCTGTTGCTTAATCTCAAGCAAAGAGACTTTACCGTCGAACAGGTAGTCTGTATCACTGATCTTCTCGATATTCTTTCGTTCGTCACCGTCAAATTCGTCGCGGATTTCACCGACAATTTCTTCGAGAATGTCTTCAATGGTGATCAGTCCCGAAGTACCGCCATATTCATCCAGCAGCAAAGCGATGTGTACACGCTCAACCTGCATACGGGTAAGCAGTGTTTTGACAGGTGTGACTTCAGAGACGGTCAGCAGAGGCTGAATCAGGCTTTTGAAATCGAAATCAGGGTTGTTGTCATAATTCAGATACAGCTGCTTGGTGTTGATCATACCGATAATATTATCCTTGCTGCCGTCCGCTACAGGGAAACGGGTGTACTGCTCTCTGCGGATAATATCCAGATTCTCCTGCAGGGTGTTCTCGGTGAACAAGCAGATCATATCCGTGCGGGGAACCATAATTTCTTTGGCCAGCATTTCATCAAAAGTAAAAATACGGTTAACATAGCCGTACTCGGCTTTGTTGATTTTGCCGCTCTCGTAACTCTCTGACAAAATCAGGCGGATCTCGTCTTCACTGTGTGCATCCCCATGCTCGCTGGCCGGCTTCATTCCGAACATGCGCACAAGCAGGTTGGCTGAACCGTTCATAAGCCAGATCAGAGGGTAAAGAATTTTGTAGAACCAAATGATCAGCGGTGATGTAAATTGACCGATTTTTTCCGGAATGTTTATAGCTGCTGTCTTCGGGGCGAGCTCGCCGACCACGACATGCAGGAATGTGGCAATAATAAATGCTAAGGCAAAAGCAATGGGCTCACTGACACTGTGGTTGATATTTGCCATATCGAACAGAGGCATAAGCAGCTGCTCAAAGGCAGGCTCTGCGAGCGCCCCGATCCCGAGGGCAGTGATTGTAATCCCAAGCTGGCAGGCAGACAGGTAACCGTCCAGATTCGCAGCAACTCTTTGAACTGCAAGTGCATTCTTCTTACCTTCAAGCACCATCTGGCTTACCTGGCTGCCTCTTAGCCGTACTACTGCAAATTCCGTAGCTACAAAAAAAGCGGTTAAAATAATCAAAATGGCCACCAACGTCAAACTAAGTCCTATACCCATAAAATCTTTACCATCCCTCTCGTCGTTAAAATAGGTTATACTCATATTATGAGTTCATATGAACCTATTGTACGAACTTTTTAAGAAAATATCAAACGGCGAAGAGGTGCCATCTATGGAAACTTTTACTTTGAGTCGAATAGAGATGTCGGGACTTCTGCTGTCCCTGACCGGAAACTTCGATCGTAAACCGCTTCATATTTTACAGGATGCCTGGACGAAATATCATCAGGATGAGGTGCAGAGAGGGGCAACACTGCCGGCATTCCTTACTACAGATGTTCCGCCCATTCTACAGAAGATCCTCAAGGGACGCCAAGTGAAAGGCTTCTCGCTGTCCGATATTGCTGCGCTTGGCCGTCTGATCGAGTACTCCACACTGACCGTTTCGACGATGCAAAATTGGGTGAAACGCGATTTCAAGGACTATCTGGGTGCTCCGCGGCAGGGCAAAAAATATTCGGTCAACCAGGCTGCGCTGCTGTTTATTATTGATGATCTGAAGGCCGCGCTTGATTTCGAGAGCATCCGCCAGCTTTTCAGAATGATATTTCTGAAGCCAGATATTGAGGAGGATGACCTGGTCGAACCCGCCCAGCTGTATAATGGTTACTCGGCGCTGTTCGAGGAGATCAAACAAAGCCCGCTGCTGCAGGTACAAGCTATGACAGCACGCAGTACGCCCAAGGACTATTGCCTGAAAAGAGAGGGTGCGATCCGCGGCGCCATTGAAAAGCTGATGAACCGTCTGAGCCATCTGACCCGGCAGCAGAAAGAGGCTGTCAAAAACATGCTCATGATCTCGGCCATTTCCGTGCAGACCTGCTACTACCAGTCCGTGGCCAGGCAGTATGTAAATGCCGCATTATTCCTTGATTTTTAGGCTCTACAATCATAGAATGTGTAAGTGAAACTAACATATCAAAGGTGATTAGTCGGAGATAGGAAAAGGGGCTTGAGGATGAATCAAATGACACTGCTGCGGAATCCGAAACAGCGGAAACTGCTGCTGAGCGCAGGCATGAGCTGGATGTTCGATGCAATGGACGTCGGAATGATCTCTTTTGTAGTGGCGGCGCTTGCCAAGGACTGGGAGCTGGGGCCGGAGAAGATCGGCCTGCTGACCAGCATTAACTCTGTAGGGATGGCTGTCGGCGCGGCTGCGGCAGGCATTCTGGCCGACCGGTTCGGGCGCAAATCCGTGCTTCTGTGGACACTGGTGATTTTCTCTGCGGCGAGCGGTCTGTCGGCTTTTGCTACGGGCTTTGCAATTCTATGTGTGCTGCGGTTTGTGGCCGGGTTCGGGCTTGGCGGCGAGCTGCCTGTGGCCTCCACCCTCGTATCGGAGAGTATGCCTGCCAGGGAAAGAGGACGGGCTGTAGTATTGCTGGAGAGCTTTTGGGCCATCGGCTGGATCCTGTCGGCTTTGATCGCCTATTTTGTGATCCCCGATTACGGCTGGCGTGTGGCTTTTGCAATCGGGGCTGTTCCGGCGCTTTACGCCCTGTATTTGCGGAAGGCCATCGACGATTCTCCGCGGTTTGCGGAAATTAAGCAGAAGCCGGTTTCGCTCAGCAAGCGTATCGCGACCGTGTGGTCACCGGAGTACCGCCGTTCCACGATTATGTTATGGATTCTGTGGTTCACCGTAGTGTTCTCTTATTATGGTATGTTCTTATGGCTGCCGACTGTTATGGTCATGAAGGGCTTCAGTCTGGTCAAAAGCTTTGAGTACGTGCTGATTATGACACTGGCACAATTACCGGGTTATTTTACAGCTGCTTATTTCATCGAAAAGTTCGGCCGCAAGTTCGTGCTGGTAATTTATCTGCTGTTCACAGCTGTCAGTGCCGCCTGGTTCGGGAATGCTACAACTGAGGGCATGCTGATGGCTGCCGGAATTTGCCTCTCGTTCTTTAATCTCGGGGCATGGGGCGGCATGTATGCTTACTCTCCGGAGCTGTATCCGACCGCGATCCGCTCAACAGGTGTAGGTCTGGCTACTTCCTTCGGACGGATTGGCGGAATCATCGCCCCTCTGCTGGTAGGTGTACTGGTAGGCGATTCTGTAAGTATTAGCTCGATCTTTATGCTGTTTTTTGTAACGATTATCATCGGTGCGGCCGCCGTGCTGCTGCTGGGCAAAGAGACCAAGGGAACAGAGCTGCTCTAGCACCTGCCAAGCGGTAAAGCCTACTTGATGTAGATCATGCAACAGTGCTAATATTAGAAGAGAAGTGTACAGGGTTCGGACAAATTCGGGAAATCATGAGAAACGGTTCCTTCACGCCATGTGAACAGGACCGTTTTTTATTAAGCAGGGTGAGCTGAGTTTCCCGGTTCTTATGAGAATTGGAGTGAAGGTGTATGAAAGATAAAAGAAATCAGCCGCACTTCACTGAGCTGGTATGGGACAGTACAGAGCGGAATGTGCCCGTTCCTCCCCGGGACTCAGCGGTTCCCGCACAGCCGGCGGAGCCTGGATTTAAGAAAAAGGATGCGGCCGTGCCGGATGCGGTCCAGCTGAAGCTGTGGGATCTGGAAGTGAAGCCGGAACCTGTGACTACAACAGAAAGCCAGTTCGTGCATCGTGCCAGGGAGCTTGTGGACCACAAAGAGAATCCGGCGCTGTTTGTCCCGTTCAAAAGCTACTGGCCGACCTACGGCCATATGACAGGCGAGCAGAGCAGATGGTATTTCTTCTGGCGGGATGAAGTGAGGCAGGGCCGGTATCCGAAGACAGATCTTTCTTATATTTTTCTGCATACGTATGAGCTGATCAACGGAGTAGGCTGGAAAGAGCCGGAGGAAGGCTGCCGCCAGCTCTGTCTGCTGTGGGAAGCTTACCGGGACGCATTCAAACGGCTGGACCAGTATATGGGAGGCTGGATTGCCGACTTTTCATTCGTACACAAGCTGCAAATTCCTCTGTCAGGTATCGTTGCCCGTTCGCGCGGTCTTGCCGGAGATTTGGCGGAGCTGGAATTGATGCGCTGCCTGACGGCAGCTCCGGAGCAGCTGAGCTTTGAAGTGTTAACCGTCATGTCTGACTATGACATCAGCAAATCGAAATTCTATACCGGGGAAGGAAAGAGCGCATTAGAACGTTATATTCCTCAGGTAGTTGCACTAATAGATGCTTATGTGGCACGCAAACATGGTTCCAAACTCGTGGACATGTTCCCGCCGGGCTCACCGGTACTCCGGGAGCGTTATTTGTTCCGCAGCGCGGTGTATGACATATCCCTTTATGGATACTCGGTGCTTGTTCCGGTTGTGCGGATCAGTAAATCGCTGCCGCTGCGCAGTCTGGTTACACGCCTGTTCCGGCTGACCGAGAACAAGCTGCGTGAGCTGATGGGCTTTCGCGGGCGGCTTAAGGATATTAAGGTAGAAAAAGAAATGGAAGACCTGATTACACGCTTCCTGCACAGGGAATTCCGTAAAGCGGAGCAGGCGGAGAAAGGTCCGGCTGTAGTGATTGACCCGAAGAGGCTGGAACAGCTGGTAAGCGATTCTGAGGTTGTCCGGACGCTGCTTACTGTAGAAAACGGAGGAGAAGATTACGCGGATGAGGTTGATTTGTATGAGCACGATAAGTCGGCGCAGTCACGGGAGCCTCAGGAGATAGCCGATAAAACTGCTGACAGGGGTATTGCAGCAGATGGTCAGGCAGCAGTTACCGGGGCGAAGTATTCCGTTCCTGAGCCGCCGGTTGCTGCAGGCAATACGGAGAATAAGATCTGGGAGCAGTTCGCAGACGCGCTGTCCCCGCTGCAGCTGCAGGTGCTGCTGACTTTAACTGAAGACGGCGGTGAAGCTGCTGCCCGCAAGCTGGCTGCAGCCGGAGGAACGATGGCGGAGCTGCTGTACGATGAAATTAATGAACTCGCCATGGACATGCTTGGGGATCTGCTGATTGAAGGAGAAGCAGTAACCGGTGAATTTATGCCCATGCTGCAATATTTGAAGAGGTGAATCCTGAATGAGTGAACTGAAAATACCGAAGCGCATGACCACAGCGCTTGTGAACTCGCTGACTGCCGGTGTAGTGCCGCGTATCGGTCTGGAGCACATCGCCGTCGGCCGCCGGCCGGAAGTCGAAGCGATCCTCCGGGACATGGAGAATATCGCAGACGGCGGAGCTGCCTTCAAGCTGATTACCGGTAAATTCGGCAGCGGTAAAAGCTTTCTGCTGCAGATTATCCGCAACTATGCCATGGACAGGGACTTTGTTGTTGCGGATGCCGATCTTTCACCGGAACGGAGGCTTGTCGGCACCAAAGGTCAAGGTCTGGCCACATACCGGGAGCTGATGAGCCATCTGTCCACCCGAACCCGTCCGGATGGCGGGGCGCTGGAGATTGTTCTGCAAAAGTGGATTATGACGCTGCAGCAGGCAGTGATGCAGGACAAGGGGCTCAGCCCCGATTCCGCCGGGCTTGCCTTGGAAGTAGAGCAAAGAATTTATGCGGTAGCTTCGGAGATGCGGGGGCTGGTGCACGGGTTTGATTTTGCGAAGGTGCTGGCCTCCTACTGGAACGGACACAAGCTCGGCGATGACGAGCTGAAGCAGGATGCGCTGCGCTGGCTGCGCGGAGAATTTGCCACCCGGACAGAGGCCAGAAAGGCGCTGGGCGTGGGAGTCATCATCGACGATGACAACTGGTACGATTATATGAAGCTATGGGCTGAATTTACGGGCATGATCGGATATAAAGGTCTGCTGCTCTTTATAGATGAAGGTGTTAACCTGTACAAAATTACGAACAGTATCTCGCGTCAAAGCAACTACGAGAAGCTGCTGACCATGTTCAATGATACGATGCAGGGCAAGGCGGAGCGGCTGGGGATCTTTATCGGGGGGACTCCGCAGTTTGTCGAGGACGGACGGCGCGGGCTGTTCAGCTATGAGGCACTGCGTTCGCGGCTGGTCGCCGGCCGTTACGGCGCGGCAGGCCTTAACAATTTTACCGGACCGATCATCGCGCTGGAGATGCTGTCGCATGAAGAAATCCTCGTGCTGCTGCAGAAGCTCCGAGATATCCATGCCCTGCATTATGGCTACGAAGCCAGACTGACACAGGAGCAGCTGGTGCATTTCATGGAGGAAGCGGTGGGCAGGCTTGGCGCTGACGAGCTGCTGACGCCGCGTGAAGTCGTACGCGACTTCATGGATCTTCTGCATACACTAAGCCAGCATCCGGAGATTTCCTTCGAGAAGCTGGTAGGTGAACGCACTTCCAAGCCGGCGGCAGCAGAAGAAGAAAATGAACTGGACGGCTTCCTGGCGGAGTTTGAGCTATGAGTGACAATCCGTTTTACAGGCTGGCGCCTTTCATTAAGGAGTTTATCTACAAGAACCGCTGGGAGACGCTGCGTGAGGCACAGGTCGATGCCTGCCGTGTGCTGTTCGATACACCGCATCATCTGCTGATCGCCTCAGGTACGGCTTCCGGGAAGACGGAAGCGGCATTTTTTCCGGCACTGACCGGGCTGTATGAGCGTCCTTCTGATTCTGTGGGGATTCTCTATATCGCGCCGCTGAAAGCGCTGATCAACGATCAGTTCACACGGTTAAATGATCTGCTGCGCGAAGGCAATATTCCGGTTTGGCACTGGCATGGCGATGTGCCCCAGGCGGATAAGACCAAGCTGATGCAGAACCCCTCCGGCGTGCTGCAGATTACGCCGGAGTCGCTGGAAGGGCTGCTGATGAACCGGCCGAATGCGATCCCGGCACTGTTCCATGATCTGCGCTTCATCATTGTCGATGAAGTGCATGCCTTCATGGGCGCTGACCGCGGCATCCAGGTGCTGAGCCAGCTGGCGCGGATTTCGCGGATGGCCGGCTGTCATCCGCGCCGGATCGGGCTGTCCGCCACGCTCAGTGACTATGCCTCCGTGACGGAGTGGCTGTCCGCCGGCACAAGAGAGCGCGTGGAGGTGTCTGCGCCGCAGGGCGGGCGCAAGCTCCGCCTGAGCGTTGAGCATTTCTCTTTCCCGGATGCGCGGAACGAGGAGCAGGCCGAACACCTGGAGCGCGCGCGACAGGCGTACTACGGCTTCATCTACGATCACACGCACCTGAAGAAGGCGCTGATCTTCACCAACAGCCGCACAGATGCCGAGGAGGCGATCCTGGAGATGCGCCGGACCGCAGCAAAGCGCGGGGAGCGGGATATCTTCCACGTGCATCACGGGAGTATCTCCGCGATGCTGCGTGAAGAGACGGAAGCCGCGCTCCGGCAGGGGGCCGGTCCTGCTGTGGCCGCAGCGACCCTGACGCTGGAGCTCGGCATTGATCTGGGCGAGCTGGAGCGGGTGCTGCAGCTTGGCGCGCCCTACAGCTGCGCGAGCTTCGTGCAGCGGCTGGGCCGCTCCGGGCGGCGGGGCGACGCCGCGTCCGAGATGATCTTCGTCACTCCCGAAGAGGAGGACGAAGAAGCGCAGCTGCCGGCGCGGATGCCGTGGACGCTGCTGCGGGCCATTGCCGTCATCGAGCTGTATGTCCGGGAGAAATGGGTGGAGCCTCTGGTCGTGCGCAAACTGCCGGTCGGTCTGCTGTACCACCAGACAATGAGTATCCTTAAGAGTATGGGCGAAGCGGAGGCGGAGGATCTGAAGGAGGCGGTTCTGAGTCTGCCTTCCTTCCAGGGAATCGATCCCGCCGATTACGATGCTTTTATGGAATACATGCTGGGCATGGGCCATATCGAGACCCTGGATGAGGGAGGACTGCTCATCGGGCTGGCTGGTGAAAAGATCGTAAACAATTACCGCTTCTACGCGGTATTTAAAGACGACGAGGAGCATGTCGTCTATAACGGCACGGAAGAAATCGGCTCGATTACTACTGTGCCGCCGCCGGGCTACTGCTTTACGCTGGCCGGCAAGCTGTGGAAGGTGGAGGAAGTTGATAACCGTCACAAGGCCGTGTATGTCAAAGGCTCACGAGGCAAAGTGGACACCTTATGGCTTGGAGCCGGCGGTGATGTGCATACCCGCATCATGACCAAAATCCGCGAAGTGCTGGGATCGACAGCGCTGTATCCGTATCTGGCGCCTAGTGCAGCAGCACGGCTCGAGCGGGCCCGCCGCCTGGCCAAAGAAAGCGGCCTGCTGACCCGGTCGGTACTGCCTGCAGGCGGCGACTCGATGTTCATCCTGCCGTGGGCAGGCAGCCGGCAGTTCCGTACACTGGAACGGCTGCTGAAGAACAATCTGAAGGACCGTCTGGGCCTTCGTTCCATTGTGCCAATGGAGCCCTACTATATGGTTGTAGCAGGGAAGACAGATGCTGCAACGCTTCAGGATGAGATTATAGCCGAAACAGCTGCTGCGGCAGATCCTTTAGCGCTGTTAAGTAAGGATGAAGCGCCTTATCTGGGCAAATACGATGAGTTCATCCCGCATGATCTGCTGCGTAAGGCATTTTCATTGGACGGACTGGATGTGCCCGGACTTATTGAGGTGCTGAAGCAGTGGGAGACGGGGAACTGACGCGGAGGAGCCACTACATTTAGAACATTTACACATTTACCAAATTAACAACATTAACAACATTAACAACATTAACAACATTAACAAAATTAACATCATTTAGTTTTCAGAACTTTGACGGGAATTCCTGCAGCTTTATTTCGCCCAGCCGGTTAATTGGCAGACTGAATAGCCCAGTCGGGAGGATACAGCGGGCGGGAGGCCCGTTTTTTAATTACCTTTTATCAGCGATTATACGCATACTTGAGACGTACCACGAAATTTAAATTAATGAGAAACATTCCATGTCTGCACAACTACCAGGTAACCAATCCTCGACCCAGTAAGCTAACCAACTACCCCACCAACTACCCCACCAACTATCCCACCAACTACCTAACCAACGACCAAATACTCAATCAGCTGCCCAACCAACTGGATTTTCTCCAGCTAATTCTTCATCAAACATTGAAATTACGCAGTTAGTGGGAAAAACTCCAGTTAAAAGTACCGAATAACTCCGCAGTGGTGATTATGGCGCGAAATAGATGGAGGTTTTCCAACTAACTATCATGATTTATGAAAAATAACGGAATTAGGTGGAGGAAATCCAATTAAGCTATAGAGCAGTCTCCAACTAATGAGCAACTAACCAACCAATTCCCCAACTAGCTACTCAACCAACTACTCAACCAACTACTCAACCAACTGGATTTTCTCCAGCTAATTCTTCATTAAACAACGAAATTACGCAGTTAGTGGGAAAAACTCCAGTTAAAAGTACCGAATAACTCCGCAGTGGTGATTATGGCGCGAAATAAAGGGAGGTTTTCCAACTAACTAGTATGATTTGTGGAAAATAACGGAATTAGGTGGAGTAATTCCAATTAAGCTATAGAGCAGTCTCCAACTAATGAGCAACTAACCAACCAATTCCCCAACCAACTACTCAACCAACTATCCCAATTAGCTACCTAAGCAACGACCAACTACTCAATCAGCTGCCCAACCAACTGGATTTTCTCCAGCTAATTCTTCATTAAACAACGAAATTACGCAGTTAGTGGGAAAAACTCCAGTTAAAAGTACCGAATGACTCCCAAATGGTGATTATGGCGCGAAATAGATGGAGGTTTTCCAACTAACTATCATGATTTATGAAAAATAACGGAATTAGGTGGAGGAAATCTAGGCCTGTTGATTAACCAAAAAAAGGTAGCAAAAAGGCCGCTCATTCGGTAAAGTGTTTGTACCCCTACAAACCATCCGAAACGAGGCGACCTCATGAAAAAGTCTACTTCATTATCGAATATTCTGCAATTAGTGATTCCTGAAGAAAAATTACGTCCCATCCTCGAAGAATTAAATTATGTCGATGTGGGACGAAAATTTACGGTCTATGATTTACTTCTCTTCTTGGGCGAAGCTGCCTTCCAGCAGTGGAAGGGATACCGGGATGGGGTACAACGAATGGCTCTTAGCGGGCTAAGTTCTGTGAATCACTCCACCCTTTCCAAAAAAGCCAAAGACGTTCCTTATGAATTATTCAAGCGTTTGCTGAATGTAATGATTGGACTGTGTAACCGAAAAACGAAGCGTAAACTCGGCATTCCAAAGGAACTGCTCATCGTTGATTCCACTACCATTTCTGTAGGTCTGGGCCGGCTGCCTTGGGCTCCGATTAAAGGCGAAAAAGCCGGCGTTAAGCTACATGCAGGAATCATTGGCGACCGGATGGAGCTGCACAAAGTCACCGAAACGACAGGTAAAGAGCATGATTTGAATAGTTGCAAAGACTTGCTGGATAGCCAATATATTTTAGTTGCAGACCGCTCTTACGGTAAACACAAGTTGTTTGACCTGTACCAAGCACGGGAGGATAGACAATACTTTGTGATTCGGCTTCACAATAATACTACATTTACGAATCCGATTTCCCGACACCGAAAGCGTCCATTTTCCGGAAGTATTGAGCAGGATTTAACCTGCCAATTGGGCAAAAAGAAGGCTCTTTCCGAGAACCGGTTTCGGGTGGTCATTCTTAAAGATCCCAAAGGAAAGCCGGTTATTCTTGCTACAAATCTGCACTGGTACTCCCCTGAAGGGATCGCAAATATTTATAAAAAACGTTGGCAAATTGAAGTCTTTTTTCGTTGGATAAAGCAGCATTTAAACATTCCGAGACTATTTGGAACGACGGAAAACGCAGTGTATGGACAGTTGTACATGGCTTTATTGGTTTATGTTTTGCTTAAATTTCTGTTTGAACAAGGAAACGCTACCGTACATTTTAGCGCTAAATTAACATTTGCCGACTTTGACCGGTTATTTACATTGCAAACATTACCGCTGGAGTGGAGGATTTACTTAGCCGATGCCGCGGATATAATTACCAGAATATAGATAATCAACAGGCCTAATAGTTTTCCAATAATGTCCCCTGCTACCCTCTATTCCACGTAAAATTACACGGCATTAATTATGCGGAATAAATCACTTCGATGAACAGGTGATTTTGAATTTAACTACTGAGCTTGTCTTACAAACCTTCCTTTATAAACCCACTAGCGACCTTCAGACTGTAACGGACTGTAGTTCCCTTATTTGCCCATTTAGGGGCTTTTCCCTGTGCTAACGGACCGTAGTTCCCTTATTTCGTCAGTAACAGACCTTTTCGTGGCAAGATACCATAAATAAAGGAACTGGTGTCCGTTAGCTGCCTAAAATAGTACATATGGAGGAAATAAGAGATCCTCGGTCCGTTAGAGAGGTTGCAAGGGTTTCGGAGGCCGGCTGCTCTATAGCTTAATTGGATTTCCTCTAGGCCTGTTGATTATCTATATTCTGGTAATTATATCCGCGGCATCGGCTAAGTAAATCCTCCACTCCAGCGGTAATGTTTGCAATGTAAATAACCGGTCAAAGTCGGCAAATGTTAATTTAGCGCTAAAATGTACGGTAGCGTTTCCTTGTTCAAACAGAAATTTAAGCAAAACATAAACCAATAAAGCCATGTACAACTGTCCATACACTGCGTTTTCCGTCGTTCCAAATAGTCTCGGAATGTTTAAATGCTGCTTTATCCAACGAAAAAAGACTTCAATTTGCCAACGTTTTTTATAAATATTTGCGATCCCTTCAGGGGAGTACCAGTGCAGATTTGTAGCAAGAATAACCGGCTTTCCTTTGGGATCTTTAAGAATGACCACCCGAAACCGGTTCTCGGAAAGAGCCTTCTTTTTGCCCAATTGGCAGGTTAAATCCTGCTCAATACTTCCGGAAAATGGACGCTTTCGGTGTCGGGAAATCGGATTCGTAAATGTAGTATTATTGTGAAGCCGAATCACAAAGTATTGTCTATCCTCCCGTGCTTGGTACAGGTCAAACAACTTGTGTTTACCGTAAGAGCGGTCTGCAACTAAAATATATTGGCTATCCAGCAAGTCTTTGCAACTATTCAAATCATGCTCTTTACCTGTCGTTTCGGTGACTTTGTGCAGCTCCATCCGGTCGCCAATGATTCCTGCATGTAGCTTAACGCCGGCTTTTTCGCCTTTAATCGGAGCCCAAGGCAGCCGGCCCAGACCTACAGAAATGGTAGTGGAATCAACGATGAGCAGTTCCTTTGGAATGCCGAGTTTACGCTTCGTTTTTCGGTTACACAGTCCAATCATTACATTCAGCAAACGCTTGAATAATTCATAAGGAACGTCTTTGGCTTTTTTGGAAAGGGTGGAGTGATTCACAGAACTTAGCCCGCTAAGAGCCATTCGTTGTACCCCATCCCGGTATCCCTTCCACTGCTGGAAGGCAGCTTCGCCCAAGAAGAGAAGTAAATCATAGACCGTAAATTTTCGTCCCACATCGACATAATTTAATTCTTCGAGGATGGGACGTAATTTTTCTTCAGGAATCACTAATTGCAGAATATTCGATAATGAAGTAGACTTTTTCATGAGGTCGCCTCGTTTCGGATGGTTTGTAGGGGTACAAACACTTTACCGAATGAGCGGCCTTTTTGCTACCTTTTTTTGGTTAATCAACAGGCCTAGAAAACTATAACCTCTAGATGAAAAAAGAAGCCGCCCGGTTCTTCTCCGGATCAGCTTCTGTATTGTTCCAACTTAAATGTTGTTCCAGCTGTTGAAGGTATTGAAATTCGTGTCGATATTATTGAAAAATACGATGGTAAGCATAAGCAGCAGCAGGATAACTGCGTAAATCACGGTCCCGATAATCCCGCATACCAGTCCGGCGATCGCCAGCCCTTTGCCCTGTTCATAGCGGTTACGGATCTCTCTGAGCGAAAACGCGGAAAGAATAATAGCGATGATTCCGAACAGAAGGCCGATATAAGGTGTCACAATGGACAGAATCCCCAGCACCAGCGAGGCGACCGATTTGCCGTTCGTGCGGCCAGGCGGTGGAGGCGGCGGATACTGATAATGGTAATTCTGATTATAATTTGGTTCAAGCGGCGGATAGCTCATTTGTAACTCCTTTTAAGTATAAGATAAAGTGCATTTTTCTATGAGTATATACGCTTCCCCCTTGTTTTGGCAGCAATAAAATAAAATATCTCAGTAATTGGTCCAGTGCTCCAGCTTCACCGCGAGTGTCAGACCGGCAGATTCGGCTAACCGGACTGAAGGCAGATTGGTATCCAGAACCTGATATCTGGGAACATACCCCCGCTGCAAAATATGGTATACTGCCGTCCGGACTAGGCGCTGCGCGAACCCTTTCCTTCTGCCGGCTGCAGCTGTATGCACACCGCCAATCTCCCAAATCTGCTCCGTATTCCGGAATATAAAGCATGTACTAAGCGGAGCTGACCCGTCGAAGATGGAAACCGAGAATGCGCCTTCCTGAAAATAATGCTCCAGCTCCTCACTGGAATAACCGTTAGCTCTCCACAGCGGCAGCAGCCGCTCATGAAGGGTCTCACTTAACACACTTTCGTTGTCGTAAGGAAAATGCCGGCCTGCGGAAGCGGTGTAAGAGTAGAAGCTGCAGACCGGCTGCAGGGACAGATGCTCTTGTACGGCTATTCTATTTTCCTGCTGCAGCTTAAAAACCAGTTTGGCATCAGGCGGGAGCCTTCTAACAAGTGCGGGAATCACTTCCGGACTGCTGCAGTCCATCATAACCACTAAGTCCGCTTGTGGATAGGCTTCCTGGTCATAGGGGAATGCCTTGGCCGGGAGCAGCAGAAGAATTCCCCATTCCTTATTCTGCTCAATCAGAATGCTGTCCATGACCTGATGATAAGCCGTCAGCATTTTTAGCGGAGTAATGTTCTTCAAGGGATTCTTACGCAAGTAACTTAAGATCTGTTCTTGTGGAATCAACAGTCCTTCACTCCTACTCTAATGATATCGGCGGACTTCTTTAAGCCCGGCCACGGCGGCTGTGCCAAACAGCAATAGCAGAAGGCCTGCTGAGAGCATCGTTACAGGTGCCCCGAACTGGTCTGCTGCCGCAGAAAAGACAGCAAGCCCGAGCGGTGGGCTGACACTCATCAGGGAACCCAGTACGCCGAACATTCTTCCCTGCAAACCTTCCGGCACCTCCAGCCTTAAGATGATGTTAATCAGCAGCGTACTGAATGAAAAGGTGAACCCGATGAGAAGAATGAGCGGGATCGCCACAGCCATAGAGCCCGTTACAGCGAGAATTGCATATAGAGGGCCCAGCAAAAGGATGCTGCCGGCAACCACAGCTCCGCGCCTTTTGATTCTGCTGCCCATAGTCAGGATAAGACCCGAACCCAGCATATAGCCAAGCGGGATACACGCTTCCATTAGTCCGAACTGAAAAGGGATGGCTTTCCAGACCTGCACGGCCATAACCTGTGTGAGCATAAGACAGGAGAGGAAGAATAAAGATAAGACAGGCAGCAGGAGAACCACCGCCTTGGCAAAAGGATTGCTCCAGATATAGCGGAATCCGCCGATCACATCCTGCTTAAAGGTGTTTGTCTTCTGTTTGTATGATGACGTATTGGTACTTGCGAAGCGACCGGCGGCCAGCACGAGAAGGAAAGAGATCATAAAGGCAATGCCGTCCACAAAAATCGCCCAGGCCCCGCCAAAAGCGGCGACAAAAATCCCTCCCAGGGCGTAACCTGCCGTGCGTGAAATATTCTCGGACAAGGTCATCAGGCCGGCAGCCTGCTGAATGTACTTTTTGCCGACGACAGTCAGCAGGGAAGCCTGAAAGGCGGGGGCGTGAAATTGCCCTGCGGAAGTGGCGATTCCGGTGAGGATTACAATCAGGATGAAGGAAACATCAGGCTTCGTCAAGGCAAAAGCAATCCCCAGAACGGTTATGCTCTGCACGGCATAAGCGGAGAGAATCAGTGTTCTGCGGTTAATGCGGTCGGCGGCCGTACCGGTCAGACTGCCCAGAAGCGAGCAAATGATGAGATTGCTTACCGTCAGGATGCTCATCATTTTTGCACTGCCTGTTTCCTGCAGTACCCACAAGCTTAGTGCAAGGCTGTGGAAGGCATTGCCCAGAACCGAAAGCGTACTGGCTGTGAACAGCAGCAGAAATACTTTGTTTTTACGTAAAACAGGATATGCAGGCTGCGCTGAATGTAACGGTGCAGCACTTCCGGAAGCAGGTGCATGCATGAACTGGCCCCCTTAACAACTTAACTTAATCGTTTAAGTTATTATAAGGAGATTACTCCAGAACATCAACCCAAAAATGATTTTGCTTTTTCAAACTGTCAGCAGGCTGCCCGCTGCTAAGGAGAGACATCAACTCATAGGCCAAGGCTGCTCTGTCATTTTGAAAAGAAATGGGACGGGTGGCCGCAGAGAGAATTTCCGGTACGCCACAGGTGCAGACCGCAGATATTGCCGAGCCCGGGGCGAGACGTTCGACTTCTTTTGCCAGAAATTCGTTAATGACAATGATGTGCTTATCACAGTGCTGCTCCACGAAAAACTCCAGCGTACTCCGGTTATCCGCAGAATCATTAACGATATGAATTAACTCGTGGGGTAAGCCTGACTGGTCAATAATCCACTGGGCCAAAGCCTTGTTATTATGCTCTTCCATCACCAGACAGGCAGAAGTCTGTGAGACGGAAAGTGCAGCAGCCAGCGCTTGGGGGATATTATAATTAACCTGATTAAATAAAGGGTCGCCGATCAGGCAGCCGATCAGAATCAGCGGCACACCCTCCGTGAAATTGGCGGAAATCCTGTAGAACATATCATCTCTCACATCCACTACAAACACTGCGTCAAGCTTGCGCTCACGGATAATATCCATGGCCGGCGCCTCCGGATTTAAGCTGACAAGCAGCGTATGATAGCCCGCCTCTGTAAGCCTGGCTTCCAGGTTCGCCGCGAGAGAGAGGTAGCTTTGGCGCTTCCAGTAAGGCAAATCGGCAGTTTTGTTGATCAGAATACCGACCAGTCCGGTCCGCTGCTTGACGAGGGAACGCGCCACCAGATTGGGCACATAGTTAAGCTGCTTAGCGATCTGCAGAATGCTCTCCCGGGTAGGTTCGGGTATGGTCTGATTCTTAACATCATTAAGTACATAGCTCACCGTGGCTACCGATACATTGGCCAGCCGGGCAATGTCTTTCATCGTGGCTTTCTTCATCCGGATTCTCCTCTTAACCATGCTATAACCAAAAGCCTAACATTGCCCATCCGGCAAGTCAATTAGAGGGTAGCGGTGCTTTTGGAAGCGCAAAAAGGCTGCGCACTCATCAGAATCAAAGAGCAGCACAGCCTTTTTACAGATCATATTTCATTTTTGCGGCGGTTACGTTTCGTTCTTGGTAACACCATTTAAGCTAGGAACATAGTCCTCGGCTTTATCATTGGTCAGCATTTGCGGCTCTTCCATAATGGAAGCACGGTTCTGCTGATTGTGTTTGCTGTCCGCTTTATTATCCGCTCTGTCGTATTTGGCATCTGAATTGTTTTTGGGCATGAGTTCTCACCTCCGTTGTCCTTCCGGTAGTATGGGGAGGCCGTATGAATTTTATGCCATAAGCGTCATGTGTGCGTGGGAGCTGTTATCAGGTTATTACGGAATAGGGCTCCAAAATGAAGCTTCCGATGTCTCGTTAGGGAGAATGGCGGTATAGCTGCTGAGTCCCGGCGGATCACCGAAGCCGAAGCTTATCCAGGGATTGGCCCTCGGTGATCCCATACAGATATGTACCTGCCGCCCGGTGTTATCAAACACCATGGACCACAGCGTGCCAAAGCCTTCACTGTAATGATGACAGCACACCCCTTGCGGCAGGCTATAGCTGACAGCATTCTTCATGGCCTCAAGCGGATGATTAAATGCGCTTTTACTGGACAAGGCTGACTGAAGAACATCGTACCTATTCTTAGAATTATGCATTACCTGCAAGTTGTGAGCCATCATGGAGGGGAGGGTATAGTGATTGGCGGACACAACAAGCTGCGGAGAGTTTGTATGGGCGGCTTCGACCAGCTTAATCTCTTTGTGCGTTCCGGCAACTTCAATCAGAGCAATGCCTCCTGCTGCATCGGATACTAGAAAATTCCTGTAATCGGAAATCGGCATACTACGCATAAGAGAGACCGCTTCCTTCACGGAAACACATTGATCGAGCAGGGCCCGGACGACTCCCGGAAATACAAATCCCGCCTCAGACATGTCCGGGCGGATTCTGCCCGAGGTCGTTGTTACGCTGAGTCCCTGATCATTCATCCCGTCATAACGCCCGAATAACTGCAAAGCGAAACCTATATGTGCCGGCTTCCCGGTGACCCTTGTTGTGCTGAGCAGCAGCTGGTTATATGGCGCGTCTTCCCAGCCATATTCGTAGGTGCGCAAATGGTATGTGCGGCTGCCGCTTAATCGCCCGCTTTGCATGGCCGCCTGGCTGCAATGTCCGGAAGGCTGAAGATAGGAGTAATAGAATACTGCCTCTTCTTCTCTAATACCGGTTTCATGAGCAAAACCTTTTACTTCATCATTGATTCCCGGACAGTAGCGTTCAAAACAGTTCAATGCATGTTCAACTGCGTCAGGCAGTAAGGAGTCTGCGCCCATAAAGGGGGAAGAGAGGAAAGACAGAAGTGGCGGGTCTTGTTTAACAATGGCTCCCAGAGCGCGGCCGATTTCATAATGTGTACCTTCCGTAACGATATGCTGATATAGTGTTGTTTTGTAATCCATAGGCTTTAAGGCTCTCCTTATAACATTACTCTCTGCGCAGAGTAGTTTTATTATAGGGTGCTGATTCAATGCAGAGCAAAGCCAGTATGGCCTCAAAATGGAGATTATGGCTCCAATCGTTTATAACTTGACCATTAGCCAGTATGAAATACTTAAAAATGGTCGATTTTCTTGTTATAATGATGTTTTTATGGCAAATTATAGATAAGAGTTTGGGATTGAAAATGGTTATATGTTTAACTATCGCTGAGACTTTACAACAAAGCGGAGCATCCCCGGATGTTCCGCTTTGTTGTGCCAAGTAGAGTGAAAACCCGTCTCACCCGTTCCGCTTCCCCGCCCGGTACTCGCTCGGCGGCATTCCGGCGTACTTGCGGAACTGCTTGGAGAAATATAAGGCATCATTGAAGCCTACAGAGGAGGCTACCTGATCGATGGTCAGGGTACCCTCAAGCAGCTCTCTGGCTTTGTCCATCCGTTTTTTGAGCAGAAACTGTTTGGGCGACAAGCCGGTCCGCTGTTTGAACGCCTTGGACAGGTGGACCCGGTGATAGCCGAGCGAAGCCGCCAGGTGATCAATGCTGATCTGCTGGTGGAACTGCAGGGAAATCCAGCGGATCGCCTGGTCAATCTGCCGGTCAATCATCTCGGGCATTTCACCCGGATATGCCGGAAGTCTGTTCAAATTGTCTTTACCGAACTGATGAAGCAGCAGTCTCACCCAGCCCGAAGCCTCCAGACTCTCAAGCCGCGGTTGCGGAGACTGCCGGAATGCAAACCGGATCTTGTTGTACAGGCTGTGAAGCTCCTGGACGTTATCCGAGTGCATAAAAGGCAGTTCCCGGGTTATGCCGGTATGTGAAAGAAGCTCCTGAACTCCAATTCCCTGCAAAGCTACCCAGGTATAGTGCCAGGGATTATGGTGATCAGCCTGATAACTGAAAAGTGAGCCGGGGAAAATAACAAACGTATCTCCAGCCTGGCATTGCTGCGAGAACGTTCCGTTCTGAAACAGGCCTTCGCCTTCTATAACAGTATGTATCAGATAGAAGTCGTGTACGGCCGGTCCGATTTTATGCCGGGGATGCGGCCTTCCCTCACCGCTGAACAATACGGCGAGATCCTGTTCAAGCGGTGTGAGGTTAATACCTATGTTAAATTCATAGTGATCGGGATCCATATGCAACATTCCTCCATATCTAACTTGTGTTCCTCCATAGCTGCGCTTTCTGTTCTAATCTATAGTGATTATAGAAGAAAACAGCGGAAAAAGCTTCTATATTAACATTTTCGGAACTATACTTTTCCTTCCTATGGTTATGGTTTCATCCGACAGAAGCGTATTCCGCAGCAAACAGGAGGCTGATTCATCATGTCCAAAATTACATTTATCGGTGCCGGAAGTACTGTTTTTGCCAAAAACGTCCTGGGCGACTGCATGGCTACTGCTGCCCTTCAAGGGTTTGAGCTGGCCTTGTATGATATTGATCTGCAGCGGCTGAAGGACTCCGAGAACATGCTCAATAATCTGAAAAGCAGCAGCGGCAGCACCTGCACCATTAAGGCTTATTCCGACCGTAAGGAGGCGCTGCGCGGTGCCAAATATGTAATCAATGCGATCCAGGTCGGCGGGTATGATCCCTGCACCATTACCGATTTTGAAATTCCGAAGAAATACGGGCTGCGCCAGACGATTGCGGACACCGTAGGGATCGGCGGCATCTTCCGCAATTTGCGCACGATTCCGGTGATGCTTGATTTTGCTGCAGATATTTGCGAAGTCTACCCGGATGCGCTGTTCCTGAATTACACGAACCCTATGGCCGTACTTACCAATGTAATGAGCACTTACGGCGGTGTGAAAACGGTGGGATTATGCCACAGCGTGCAGCAGTGTATTCCCGGACTGTTCAGCCACCTCGGCATCGGCCAGGAAGGGGTGCAGGCCAAAATTGCCGGCATCAACCACATGGCCTGGCTGCTGGAGGTGACGAAGGACGGCAAGGATCTGTACCCGGAGATCAAACGCCGCGCCGCAGAGAAGCAGCTTGAGCCTCACGGAGATATGGTCCGCTATGAGATGATGCTGAAATTCGGCTATTACATTACAGAATCGTCCGAGCATAATGCGGAATATCATCCGTATTTTATCAAAAGAAATTATCCTGAGCTGATCGACCGCTTCCAGATCCCTCTGGATGAGTATCCGCGCCGCTGTGTGGAGCAGATCAGCCGGTGGGAGCAGATGCGTGAGGAGCTGGTGAATAATCAGGAGCTGAAGCATGAACGTTCCCATGAATATGCCTCATACATCCTGGAAGCGATCGAGACCAATGTGCCGTTCAAGATTGGCGGAAATGTAATGAACACTGGTGGACTGATTACGAATCTGCCAAAAGAAGCCTGTGTCGAGGTACCTTGTCTCGTAGACAGCAGCGGGGTAACGCCAACCTATGTCGGCGACCTGCCTCCGCAATGTGCGGCGCTTAACCGCACGAATATCAACACACAGCTGCTGACCATCGAAGCGGCGATGACACGCAAGAAAGAGCATATCTATCATGCAGCCATGCTGGACCCGCATACAGTTGCCGAGCTCTCGATGGATGACATCGTCAGCATGTGCGATGAGCTGATTGCTGCCCATGGCGACTGGCTGCCGCAGTACAATTAATGATCCTCCCGTATAATCAGTAACTATTCATCTCTGCATTCGACAAAAGCCTGAGCAATCAGGCTTTTTTGCTGTGTCGGACTAATATCCATACGTTGAAGGGACAAAGCGCATACATATATTAAGAACTTGGCAGGATGCTTAATCCAATTCAATGACGGCAGTTCCTCATTCTTAAGCAGGGGGTGGAAGCCGATGTATGTCGAGAAAAGCACGCTGGCTGGCGGAACTCTCTATGCTGTGCCGTACTATGTGGTCAGCGGACTTCAGTCAGGCCCGGTATTCATGATTGTATCCGGTATTCACGGGAATGAACGGGCAAGCATCCGGGCGGCAAAGAATCTGGCGGAGTTGTTCATCCGCGGGGAAATGATGCTTTTGAGAGGCCGGCTGGTCATCGTACCGCTGGTCAATAAGAAGGCGTACCGCAAGAAAAGCAGGGGAAAGCCGGATCTGAACCGGACTTTTCCGCATGCAGGCAGCGTCCGGGCCAGTCATCCGCTCTCGGCAGCGTTATACCGGCTGGCCAAGCAGCACAGCCCTTCCTGGTATCTGGATCTGCATGAAGCCAACGGCCTGTCGGCCAGAAATCCCAGACGTGTAGGGCAGACGTTAATTATCAGCAAAGGGAGCCGGGCGTCATCCACTGCCAGACAAATCGTGAAACGGATGAACCAGTCCATCTCTAATCCTTCATATCACTTTAACATCCGCCGCCGGGAACGCACCGGGACTTCAAGAATGGCGGCAGAGCGGATGCTGGGTGCCAAAGCGGTTACCGTGGAAACCTGCTGGAGTCTGGATTTTCAGCTGCGGGTCCGTTATCAGAGCGAGATTGTGCACCATTTTTTAAGAGCTGCAGGATTAATAGGATAAAGACAGGAGTCATGGACGTTAGGCTGAGCTGCTGCAGGAAACTTCAGGTTCAGCCTTTTTACATACGGCATTGACAGCTTAATGTTTAGTGTATATATTACATATATACACTAAACACATTAATCACAGAAGGATCTGATGCCGCTACATGAACATATTGATTTCGAGTACATCTGGAGAGCCTATTTATGCACAGATTGTCGGACAGGTCCGCCAGATGATTCTCCAAGGGGAACTGCAGTCAGGAACGCCGCTGCCTTCCATCCGTCTGCTCGCCAAAGAGCTGCAGATCAGTGTAATTACAACTAAACGGGCATACGAGGAGCTGGAGCGGGAAGGGCTGATTAACTCTATCGTCGGGAAAGGTTCGTTTGTATCCGGGGCGGATCAGGAATTCATCAGGGAACAGCGGCTGCGGATTGTCGAGAACAAGCTGAAGGAGATCATTGAGGAGAGCACCCAGCTGGGACTAACGTTTGATGAGCTTACAGAAATGCTGAAGCTGCTATATGAGGAGGAGAAAGAATGAACAGTGTCATCCATATGGAGCATGTGGAGAAAAGCTATGACCGGTTTGCCCTGCAGGACATTTCACTTCAGATTAAAGAAGGTTTTATCACCGGACTGATCGGTCCTAACGGTGCCGGCAAAACCACCCTTATCCAAATGATGATGGGCATGGTCTACCCGGACAGCGGGAGCATACAGCTTTTTGGCCGGGACCATCTGCACCATGCTGCTGCCAACCGGGAGAGGATCGGTTACGTGTCGGATGAGAATATTTACTATGAACACCTAACCATTAAGCAGATGAAGAAGATTATTGCCCCTTTTTACAGCCGCTGGGACGAGCATACCTATCAGAAATACCAGGAGCTGTTCAAGCTTCCGCCCACCAAGCGGATCAAGGATCTGTCCAAAGGGATGAAAATCAAATTTTCGCTGGCTGTCGCCCTGTCGCATGGCGCCGACCTGCTGATCATGGACGAACCGACATCAGGCCTTGATCCTGTATTCCGCAGAGAGATGCTGGATTTGTTGACAGAGCACATTCAGGACGAGCGGAAGTCCATACTGTTCTCTACACATAACACTGCCGATCTCGACCGGGTTGCAGACTATATCGTGTTCATCAATGACGGGCGGATCATTTTTAATGAGATGAAGGAGTCGCAGGCAGAGAAATATCTGCTTGTAAAGGGCGCCAAGGAGCTGCTTGACCGTGATGTGCGGCGGTTATTTATCGGGATCCGTGAGAGCGCGCACGGGTTTGAGGGACTGCTCGGCAGCCGGGCTGAGGGTGAACGCTTTTTCAGGGACAATGCCATCTGCGAGGTTCCGACACTGGAAGAGATTATGTATTTTACGGTAAAAGGAAGTGCGGCACATGTATAGCTCATTCTATTTAATCCGCAAAGACTTCGCGCTGATCCGCAAGTTCGTGCTGCTGCTGATCCCGTATTTTATTCTTATGGGTTATACGAACTTTGACAGCTATACGATGTTCACCCTGTTTCCGGCAATGCTGCTCCTGATCAACTCCTGCACGATGGACGTTCAGCACAACAATCAGAAGTTCCTCGTCAGCCTTCCGCTCCGCCGGCAGCAGCTTGTATTAGCCAAATATTTGGCGCTTATACCATACTGTGTAATTAGTCTTGTATTTACGCTATTGCTCTATACAGCAGGCTATGCATTCGGATTGACTAGCGAGCCGTTAGCCTGGAGGGAGATCCTACTGTCCATCGGAAGCTTTCCTGTGCTGGCTGCCATCTATTTGCCGCTTCACTATTGGCTGGGCCAGAAAGGGGCGCAGGTCGTCAATCTTATTTTTATTATGATGATTATGTTAAATGTGACTGCCTTTAGCCGTCTGACTCAAAAAGTACCCGTATTCTCAAACTGGATTCTGACAGGGAATACGGACGGTGTATTGATCCCGCTTATCGCCGGTCTGGCTTATATAGTGGTTATCTATAGTTCATATTTGCTGTCATTGCGTATTTTTCTGAAAAAAGATGTGTAATGCAGATTGTCATATCCGGCATCCTTTTAATGTGGTATCTTAATGCAAATTTCACATGAAGGGGGCTTGCTTGTGATTACTGCAGACAATCTCGAAGATTATTATGTGAGGATCGGCAGACTGAAGCAGCGGTACTTGTCCGGCCGGTTTCAACAGGACCTTCCGGTGTTCTCCAGTCATACCGAAGCGGCAGAATGGTTCACAAGGCTGTTTCCGGACCGGTTCGTATTTGTGGAGGAGATGGGCGCTGCGAACTCTGGGCGCTATTATCTGTACGATATTATCCATGACGTGGAGCTTTGGGAACGCAGAGGGAAGGATTTGCTCGAGAAGGGGACAGCTTCAGGCCCCGGCATGCTGCTCTGCGCGCAAAGAGTGGATATTTATAAAGACGGTTCTGTAGAGCTCGCGGTGTAACTAAAACCGAATTAGAACATGTGTTCTCATGTGGTGAAAAGTTAAGAATGATCAACAATTACAATTTTCATCCATTTTTAGATAAACTTATGCTATATTCACCTGCTAACCAAGTTCAACTGGCCGGAAAGCAGGGGAGTGAAGCGGGAATAAATGCCGTTTTTTAGCGAAGAGAACATATGTTCTGATTTGTTTTAACGTAAACAGCCCTGCCGTATGGATTAGCATCCGTACAGCAGGGCCGTTTACGTTAAGCTGTATTATTTGGCAAAATAACCGCCGTCAATCGGCAGCTCTACACCGGTAATGTAAGAGGATTCGTCCGAAGCAAGGAAGAGGACTCCCTTTGCAATATCTTCCGCCGTACCCAGGCGCATCAGCGGTGTCTGCGAGAAGAACCACTGCTTCATTTTGTCATCCTTCAGCAGGTCTTCGGTCATCGGGGTCTCAATGTAGCCGGGATGAATGGAATTCGCACGGATGTTATGCTTTGCGTTATCCACGGCTGTAGCTTTGGTGAGCATACGTACCGCCCCTTTGCTGGCAGTGTACGGGCCTGCACCGCTTCCGCCGGTCAGACCGGCAATGGAAGAGATATTCACGATGGAACCGCCGCCGCCGGCAATCATGTGCGGGATAACCGCCTTTTGTCCCAGAAAAATGCTGGTCACATTGATGCTCATCGTCCGCTCCCAGCGTTCCACCGTCTGTTCCATAAATGGAGTCGGGTCGGAAACCCCTGCGTTGTTGACCAGGATATCGATTTTACCGAAACTTTTTATAGTCTCATCGACTACACGGGCCCAATCTTCCTCTGAAGTGACATTTTGCTTGAACCCGATAGCTTCGCCGCCGCTTTCCCGGATCTCACGCACCACTTCCTGAAGTTTCTCTTCCTGCAGATCTGTAATGACGACCTTGGCGCCTTCTTTGGCGAACAGGAGAGCGTCTGCCTTGCCCATTCCTCCGGCTGCACCGGTAATCACTGCTACTTTATGATCTAGTCTTCCCATTTGTTTCATCCTCCTGTAAGTGTGTTGATGTTCCGTCCATTTTAAGCTCCAGGTGCTGAATCATCTTCTGGTATGAATGAATCAACACGTCCAGCTCCGGACCGGAGAAGTCCTCCCACAGTCCATCTGTCAGCTGCCGGTACTGTTCAAGCATACGCTCTTCGACAGCACGTCCCTGATCCGTAATTTTCAAATAGACCTGGCGTCTGTCCGTTTCGGATGTGACCCGTTCAATATAACCTTTTTGTACCAGCTTGCTGCTCAGGTTGGTAATGGCCGAGAGGGTGACATCCAGCGCTCCTGCAAAGTAGGAACTGGTCTGCATGTCCTGCTTGGCCAGTGTCTGCAAAATGAAATATTGAGGCGCAGTCAGATTGTTATCCAGCAGCTTGGTAAAGCTGGCTACCAGCGTGAACATATGCCGGCTTATTAAGCTTGTAAGCAGTTCCTGCTTATCCAGTGATCATCACCCCGAATGTAAAAGGATTAAAATTACTTAAATAAACTTAATAGTTTAAAACTTTTAACTATTTAAATGTAAACCTTTTGTGCGCATCCGTCAAATGGTGAAGTCTGGGCACGTTTGGCGGCTCCAACCCGTTAACTCACGCGCACCAGAACAACTAATCCTAACGGACTCCAG
Source organism: Paenibacillus sp. PK3_47 (assembly GCF_023520895.1). Classification (NCBI taxonomy): domain Bacteria; kingdom Bacillati; phylum Bacillota; class Bacilli; order Caryophanales; family Paenibacillaceae; genus Paenibacillus; species Paenibacillus sp. PK3_47. Next base: position 6,448,383 of record NZ_CP026029.1, on the reverse strand, counting down.
ATCCGTTATTTTGCGCTGGAGATGTGTTTTGAAATCCTAACGGACCCTAGATTCGTTATTTCATCCGAAAGGGCTTCATTCACTCATCATTCAGCAGAATAAAGGAACTACGGTCCGTTAGCGGTGGAAACGGGGCGATATTAGGCAAATAACGGACGCAGTGTCCATTAGCATGCGAAAGAGGGTGAGACAGTTAACGGATGCCGCGTCCGCAGACATGGAAACATAGCAAAGAAACCCAGAGCATTAAAGGCTGGGTTTCTATACAATCTGACCGCATTTATTATATGGTCTTAAGGGGGATTTTATGAATATTCGTATAAGGATTAAATCACAAACCGGGAGGACAATTCCTGAAGCTCTTCAGCCATGGCAGTCAGCGATTTTACAGCTTCTTCGACTTCCTTCATTGTAGCCATCTGCTCCTCGGAAGCGGCTGCCACGCTTTGCGTTTTACCGGAAGACGAGCCGGCAATTTCCTCAGTCACCTGCAGCGAGGCGCTGACCTCCTGCGAGCTGGCTGAGATTTGCTCCGATGCGGCCGAAACTTCCTCCAGCTGCTGGTTGACCTCCTGTATCGATCCGACAATCTGCTCAAAAGAGCGCTTCGCCTCAAGCATACCCTGCAGCCCTTGGCTGATTTCGCTGCTTTCCTTCTCCATCATTTCCACAGCTTCTGAGGTCGAAGACTGAATCTCTGTGATAATAGCGGAAATTTGTTCAGAGGACTGATTGGATTGTTCCGCGAGCTTGCGCACCTCTTGGGCTACGACTGCGAATCCGCGTCCATGTTCTCCGGCACGTGCAGCTTCAATGGATGCATTGAGGGCAAGCAGGTTGATCTGGCCGGAAATTCCCTTAATGATATCCACGATGCTGCCAATCTCCTGGGAATGCAGGTCCAGCTTCTTGATAACGGCTGCAGAAGCCTGCGAGGTGTGCAGGATGGAATCCAGCTGTCCGCTTACATGCCTGATTTTTTCACTGCCGTGCAGTGCCTGATCTGTGGTGTACCGGGCGATACCCGACACATCTGCCGCAGATTCTGCGACCCGCTGGATACCGGCCGCCACTTCATCCATGGCCCGGGTACATTCCCGCGAGCTGTTGAATTGGACGCTCATGCCGTCCGCTACCTCTTGAATTTCAGCAGCAATATGGCTGCTGGCTTCACTGGTCTGTGCGGAGCTGGCAAGCAGTTCTTCCGAGCTGACGGAGAGCATCTCGGAGTGCTGGCCGATTTTGAAGACAATGGCTCTAAGACTGGCGATCATATCATTGAAGCCTGCAGTCAGCACGCCGATTTCATCTTTGGAGTCATACGAACCGCGTACAGATAAATCTCCGTTTTGCGCTTTTTGCATGAGTATTTTCAGTTTACCCAGCGGGGAAGTGATCATGCGGGAGAGCCATACACTTACTGCTCCGCAGACGATCAGGGAGGCCAGCAGCAGCAGAATAAGATTTCTTTGGCTGGCGGCAGCATCATTTTTATTCGTCTCATTTAGCTGTGCGGCAGATTCCTCGTTAATTTTTTTGATGGATACGAGTGTATTCATGATCCCGCTGCGGACCGGTTTGAGCTCATTAATGTATACGGTGTATGCTTCAGCAATCCGGTTAGCCGTAAGGTTTGCCAGCATGGCGTCACGCGCTTCATTGCTTGCTCCGATACTATTTTTAAAAGCATCATAAAGCTGCCTGATTTCATCTGTCATTCCTATCGCTTCAAGCTCTTTCTGTGCGGCGATGCTGCTGTCGATAATGGTGCCGATCTCGTCGTTTATTTCCTTTTGCCGCGCCGCGCTATAATTTTCGCTAATCATCAATTCCAGCTGCAGCCCGTCAATCTGGGCGTTATTGATAATAATCTGATTCAAAAGCTCGTTAGGCATCATATTATGCCGGTACATCTCTTTGGCATTGGCATTGATTTTGTTCAAATAGTAGAAGCCGGAGAAGCCAATAAGGCACATGAACAGAATGGATAACCCGATTAACCCGATGATTTTCACAGAAACTCTTTGATTGGCCGCAAACTTCATTTTGACAACAACTCGCTCTCATCTTGATGTAAGAAATTTAAATCTCTGTTCTATTAATATCGTATGCAGCCGTCCACTTCTAAAGAGTTTTCTTCAATAAAATATAACTAAAAAATTCCTGATATTGGATTACTGTGTATTGGGTGTATTTCGTGTATATTTTTATAGCAAGATCAGTGGCTAACTGTACAAATACTTACATCATGGGGAGGGCATCAATGCGCAGGAAATATGCACTAGGATCTGTCATAGCAGCCATGCTGATTTCAATGCTGTTTACAGCGGGGGGACCGGATTATACGGCTGAAGCTGCTTCAGTTACGGCAAACGGGCGGGGGGCAAGTATGCCTTACAGCCGGTATGATACGGAAAATGCTGTACGCGGCGGAGGTGCCGTTATGAAATCTGCCTCTACTTTTAACCAGTCGTTGACGGCTTCAGAGGCTTCGGGGCAGCGTTATATTGAACTGCCTTCCAAAGGGGCTTATGCCCAGTGGACGGTAAAGGCAGGACAGGGCGGAGCAGGTGTAACCATGAGGTTTACGATGCCTGACTCCTCTGACGGTATGGGGCGGAAAGGCTCGCTGGATGTATATGTGAATGGGAAGAAAGCAAAGGCCGTCCCGCTGACCTCTTATTACAGCTGGCAGTATTTCACTGGCGATAAGCCGGGAGATACCCCTAAAGCGGGGCGTCCGCTGTTCCGTTTTGATGAGGTGCATTTTAAATTAGATACGGCCCTCAAGAGCGGCGACACGATACGCATCCAAAAGAACAACGGGGACGGCATTAAATATGGTGTAGACTTTCTGGAGATCGAACCGGTGCCCGCAGTGATCAGCCGTCCGGCAAATTCGGTTTCGGTCACGGATCACGGTGCGGCGGCTAACGACGGGCAAGATGACTTAGCAGCTTTCAAAGCCGCTGTAAATGCGGCAGTGGCAGGCGGGAAAAAGCTGTATATTCCTGCAGGCACATTTAACCTGGGCGGTATGTGGGAAATCGGTTCGGTCGGCAAAATGATCAAAAACCTTACAGTTACCGGCGCGGGAATGTGGCACACCCATCTGCAGTTTACGAATCCTAATCCGTCAGGGGGAGGGATTTCGCTAAGAATCTCCGGCAAGCTGGATTTCAGCAATGTCTATATGAATTCCAATCTCCGCTCCCGGTATGGCCAGAACGCCGTATATAAAGGTTTTATGGACAATTTCGGCAAAAATTCGGTGATCCGCAGCGTTTGGGTGGAGCATTTTGAAGCCGGGATGTGGGTAGGGGATTACGCGCATACGCCGGCGATCTATGCATCCGGTCTTACGGTGGAGAACAGCAGAATCCGCAACAATCTTGCCGACGGTATTAATTTCGCGCAGGGCACAAGCGATTCTACGGTCCGCAACAGTTCGATCCGCAATAACGGTGACGACGGTCTGGCTGTCTGGCCAAGCAGTACGAACGGGGCACGTGCAGGCGTAAAGAACACCTTTTCCTATAACACGATCGAGAATAACTGGCGTGCTGCGGGGATCGCCTTTTTCGGCGGCAGCGGGCATCAAGCGGATCATAACTATATTACCGACACGGTAGGCGGGTCCGGAATCCGGTTAAACACAGTTTTTCCTGGACACCACTTCCAGAACAATACCGGTATTGTCATCTCGGATACAACCATCGTGAACAGCGGAACGAGCAAAGACCTCTATAACGGGGAACGCGGTGCCATTGATCTGGAAGCATCTACGGATGCCATCCGCAACGTGACTTTTAACAACATCGATATTGTGAACACACAGCGTGATGCGATCCAGTTCGGATATGGCGGCGGATTCGAGAATATTGTCTTTAACAACATTGCTATAAAAGGTACAGGCCTGGACGGTATTACCAGTTCCCGGTTCTCCGGTCCGCATAAGGGTGCCGCGGTGTTCACTTACACAGGCAACGGTGCGGCAACCTTCAACAACCTCGTAACCAGCAACATTGCCTATGCCAAGCGGAATTATATCCACAAGGGCTTCCGTCTGACGGTAAAATAATGGAATGAATGAAGCAGCAGCCTCCTGCCCGTTTGGGCGGGGGGCTTTTCCTGTCTTTTTTCTTCAAATTTTAAAAGGCTGATGTGGTAAAATAGGTTAGCAATGATTACGTACGAAATGAGTGAGTGTATGCGGATTGGATTTTTTGACTCCGGAATCGGCGGGATTACCGTGCTGCATCAGGCTCTTCGGATCCTGCCCCATGAGGATTATCTGTTCTATGCGGATACCTTGAACGTTCCTTACGGTGAGAAAGCTAAAGAAGAAGTGAAACAATATATCTTTGATGCGGTTTCATTTATAGCAGAGCAGCAGGTAAAAGCGCTTGTCATTGCCTGCAATACAGCAACCAGTGTCGCCATCCGCGAGCTGCGTGAAAAGTATGATTTTCCGATCCTAGGAATTGAACCGGCTGTCAAACCGGCTGTGCAGAAGTCGGAGATCCACCGCAAGAAGGTGCTTGTTCTGGCCACGAGCCTGACGCTGAATGAAGAGAAGTTTCACCTGCTGGTAAAAAGGCTGGATCAGCATGATATTGTCGAGAGTCTGGCACTGCCGGGACTGGTGGAGTTCGCGGAACGGTTTGATTTTGATGAACACAGGGTTATAAGTTATTTAAAAAGGGCGCTAGCTGTATTTGATTTGACCCAATATGGGACGGTAGTCCTCGGTTGTACGCATTTTCCGTATTTTACGAATACACTAAGAAAGCTTTTGCCTGAAGATGTGGACATCATATCCGGCAGCGCAGGGACAGCAGCGAACCTCAAACGGATCCTGGAAGCCAATCAGCAGATTAACAGCGGCAATGGGGACATCGTATACTTTAAATCCGGAGTAAAGGTAGAAGACCCGGAAACTTTGGAAAATTACAATAAGCTTCTGCTGAAGCTGGATGAAATGTAATACATGAAATAGCCTTGCAGCCTTTTTGTTTGCAGGGCTTTGCTTTTTAATCGGCTATTTTGTTTATTTATAGTACATATCTAAGTATTTCACTTAAAATTTGTAGGATTTAATGTTGATGTGTACACTGAATTGAAGCGCACTATTATTTAATCAGATTTTTATCAAAATTGTCTAAAGGAGATAATATAGCTATGGATAATGCATCCAACATCCTGAAGCGTCTAAAAGAAGAAACGGCACCGCTGCACAAGCAAATTGAAAAGAATGAATACGCGGCTGCGATCATGAATAATAGCCTTACCATGGATAAATATGAAGCGTACCTTATCAAATTCTATGGTTTTGTGAAACCGGTAGAGGCTCGTCTGAGCGGGATTACAGATTCAGCGGAAGGTGTACTTTATGAATCTGCCCGGAATAAAAGCGAATGGCTGGAGCGGGATTTATCCGCGCTTGGATTAAGCGAAGAGACGCTTTCCCGGCTGCCGTTGTGCACGGATTTGCCTGATGTATCTACGCATGCTAAAGCGCTGGGCTGTTTGTATGTATTGGAAGGCTCGACGCTTGGCGGCCAGATGATCATTCGTATGCTAGCCAAGTACCTGCCGGTTGATCCCCATGTGAATGGGAATTATTTCAACAGTTATGGTGATTCGACCCGTGAGCACTGGAAGGCATTCTGCAGTGAGCTGGAGAAGGCGGCAGACAGACCTGAAGCAGAAGAAGAAATGATACAGGCGGCCAAGAATACCTTTCGTCTGCTGGATCGGTGGTTTGTTGAACCTGAAGCGTCTCAGACAACGGATACGAACTAGATATACATAATTATGAAGGAGTGATTGGATGGCTGAAGCAGGCAAACCCAACAACAAAGAGCTGCTGAATCGCACTCTTCTGACAGATGGCGGAGAAATGCTAAATGAACCGCTTGATTTGACCAACTGTGAAAAGGAGCCGATCCATATTCCGGGCAGTATACAGCCGCATGGCGTGCTGCTGGCGGTTTCAACGGACAATTTTACGATCATTCAGAGCAGTATGAATACAGGTGAGCTTCTGGGCATTGCCCATGAAGATATTCTGGGTAAAAGTCTGAAGGAGCTTATTCCGGAGCAGGAATTGGATCATATGGTGAGAATGTACCGCAACCGATCGGTGCCTTCTGCGCTGGACTATATGCAGGTTACCATTCATACCCCTGAAGGGGACAAGCCCTTTTTTGCGATCATGCATGACAGTGATAACACACTCATTCTTGAGCTGGAGCCTGGTAACGACGAAGCCCATACTGCGCAGAACGACTTCGAATGGATACAAAGCTTCTTTAACATGTTGAAGCAGACCAGCAGCCGGGTGGAGGCAAGTCAGGTGACGGCTGATCAGCTGCGGCTCATTCTGGGGTACGACAGGGTAATGGTGTATGAGTTTGACGGGAACTGGAACGGGAAAGTCATTGCCGAAGCGAAAAAAAAGGGATTGGAGCCGTTCCTGGGTCATCACTACCCGGCTTCTGATATCCCCAGACAGGCACGTGAGCTGTATTTGCGCAACTGGCTTCGTCTGATCGTCGATGTAAGCTACCGGCCTGTGCCGATCCTTCCGGTACTGAATCCCCAGACGGGCCAGCCGCTCAATCTGAGCCTGTCCACGCTGCGCAGCGTTTCCCCGCTGCATCTTGAGTATCTTCATAATATGGGTGTGCAGGCCACGATGACCATCTCACTGATTCATGAAGGGAAGCTGTGGGGGCTGATTACATGCCATCATAACTCTGTAAAATATATTCCGCACCGAATCCGCAACCTGTGCAACTTTCTGGGTGTATTTTTCTCCGGTGAGCTGTATCAGCGCCAGCAGCTGGACAACTACCAGGAAGAGATCGAGCTTAAGACCAAGATCAACCGGCTTTCCGGTATTTTTATAGGAAGTACAACGGCTGAAGCTGTAATTAAGCAGCTGATTCAAGAAGAATCGGTATTGCTGGATGTGATGAAATCTTCCGGTGCTGCTGTATGTTATCAGGGAGAGCTGACCCTTTTTGGTGCTGTTCCCGGCGTCAGTGAGGTAGAAGAGCTGGCCAAATGGCTGTCCCGGCAAGCTCAAGACAACATTTATCACACCTCAAGCCTCAGCCAGGAATACAAGCCTGCCAAAACCTACAAGCATCTTGCTTCTGGTGTCATGTATACAGCCTTGTCAACAGAGCATAGTGACTACATCATCTGGTTTCGGCCGGAGGTGGTGCAGATCGTTGATTGGGCAGGCGATCCGGCAAAAGCGGTTATTCAGGAAAATGACAGCTTGCGGCTGTCTCCCCGTAAATCTTTTGAAAAATGGAGACAGGTTGTAGAATCGACCTCATTGCCATGGCGCGAGCTGGAGATCCGGGTCATCCCTGACTTTAACAGTGTTCTGCTCAAACGCACGGAGCAGCAGCTGCTTGAAGCTGAAGAGAAGGCCATGCTTAACCAGCGGATTATTAAAGAAAACGAAAAAAGATACATGCAGCTCATGGACATTTCCTCTGCAGCCTTTTTCACACTGACCGGCAATAAAATCGTCTACTGCAACGACCGGGCGGCAGAACTGTTCCGCGCGGCTGATAACACTGAAATCATCGGCAAAGGGATTGATGAGCTTTTCCGTCATGAGCATGAAGCGGCAAGGCTGCTCTCTGAGCTGGAGCGTCTTGAGTATTCTGCTGAACAGTTGTCTACGGTGAACGAGACGCTTACCGCAGTGGACGGGACAGAGCTGAATGTTGAATTAACGGCCGTACAGGTTCAACTAGATGATGCGGTTTCGTATTGGATCATTGTCAGAGACCGGGCGGAGGCAGAAACCAAGGATGAAGACTTTACAGATATAACGGACCAGCTGCAAACCTATATGAATATGGATCCGCTGACGGATATTCCTAACCGGCAATATTTTGAGAAATCACTGTATCTTGAATGGGAGCAATGCCTGAAGACAGGAGATCCGGTCTGTCTTATGATGCTGGATATCGACAATTTCAAAGTGTACAACACGATGCAGGGTTTTCAAGGAGGAGATCTCATCCTGCAATGGGTTGCCGATGTGCTTGGTGCACTTAGTACGGAGTATAACGCATTTATTGCCCGGTATAGCGGAGGTACGTTTGCCCTGTATTTGACCGGTACACCACAGGACGAAACGGTCGAACTGGCCGACAAAATCCGGCAAGCCGTATCGACTCTGCAAATGCCGGCAGACCTGCTCCCGGACGGCAATCCGCTGACAGTCAGCATCGGGGTCGCTTGTATGATACCCACGCTGCAGCGCAGCCACGCCAAGCTGATCCGCCAGGCGGAAAAAGCATTGGCAAGTGCAAAGCGGGCAGGGAAGAACCGTGTAGTTCAGCTTTAAGACATAATTTAACGGTAAAGACCCGCGTGTGCTGCGGGTTTTTTTGCATTTTAGATAGAGGAGTTTTATTTAATAACCGCCTGTATAAAAGACATACTGCACGCACTGATCCCGTTAGCCTTACTGCACGCATCGATCCCGTCAGCGTGAATGAACACACTGGTTCCTTTATACATACACCGCTTCTTTCCGCCGATACATCATCCGCGCTGGGGAATGATTACTTGGCTTGCTAACGGACTGTAGATCCGTTATTTTGCCCTAGAAGTGTGTTTTGGAAGGCTAACGGACCCTAGGTCCGTTATTTCATCCGAAAGGGCGTAATTTGTCTAACATTTAGCGGAATAAAGGAACTACGGTCCGTTAGCGGTGGAAGCGGGGCGATTTTCGGCAAATAACGGACGCTGTGTCCGTTAGCGTAACTCACACATACGATCCGTTAGCCTGACTGCACGTACCGATCCCGTCAGCGTGAATGGACACACTGGTCCCGTTATACACACACTTTTCCTTTCCGCCGATACATCATCCGCGCTGGGGAATGATTACTTGGCTTGCTAACGGACTGTAGATCCGTTATTTTGCCCTAGAAGTGTGTTTTGGAAGGCTAACGGACCCTAGGTCCGTTATTTCATCCGAAAGGGCGTAATTTGTCTAACATTTAGCGGAATAAAGGAACTACGGTCCGTTAGCGGTGGAAGCGGGGCGATTTTCGGCAAATAACGGACGCTGTGTCCGTTAGCGTAACTCACACCTACGATCTGTTAGCCTGACTTTGTAAAATAATAAAAATATACGAGGGAGGCGGCCGAGGTGATTATCGGGCATGCTAAAGTTAAGAATACCAGCAAATTTGGGGATCAGCAGATGTAAGCTTATATAAAGAGATCAATGAGATCAACCAGTGATTGAACGATTAATAGCTTAATCGAACGGATTACGGATAAATGGATTAATTAATCAGATCCGGGAAATCCGGTTAAGAATTTGAACGCGCCGGATTTGGTCATATAATTTAGCCAATTCACAAAGCCTGGGTACAATATGTAATACAACAATTCAGAGATTCAGAACAACAATCTAAAACAAAAATTACTTAGAAAAATAAAACAAATCACAATAAAACTAAAATCAAGAAGAACTAAGAAAATAAAGAACCGTAAAAAACAATTTATGGAGAATAAAACAATTAAGCCAATTTGACTGTAAAACAGCTTAGATTAAGCCGGTCCGGTTTATTTACTTACTACTTCTTCACAAAACCCGTATTTTGTACATATGTATATAAGTTGGTTTGGGGCCTTTTCGGCAATATTAGCTGCAACGTGTCGGCGACAAGAACATAAAGATATTAGTCCCAATGCCGATCCCCTCTTTAAGTTTTAGTATTAAAAATACAACCTCACATTCATTTTTTTCTATATTATAGTTTTCCTGAATGAAGAAAAAGGTTTCCTTCTGATACCTGGGTAAGGTACAAGGAAACCTTTCGTACATCCGTTATCACCGGGTTTCGCGGTGCAAAGTCATTCGCTTCAGGCGTGGTGAATATTTTTTCATTTCTAGACGTTCCGGATGGTTTCTCTTGTTTTTGGTAGTGGTATAGTTGCGGTCGCCTGTTTCTGTACAAGCTAATGTAACAACAACTCTCACGCGTCTCAGCTCCTTTTAGTTAATGGAAACGGCTGCAGCATCTCACATTTTCTTGTGAGATGCTCTTGTGAATAGCTTTCGCTTTTCTGCCATTTCCTCCTTGAATGTTACCTCTTATTGAGAAGCGTTATTCCGTTCTTTATGCGCATTCAAACGCTGGTTAAACTTATCAACGCGTCCGCCAGTTTCAGTATGCTTCTGTCTACCAGTATAAAATGGGTGTGAGGCTGAGCTTGAATCTACACGGATTACCGGATAAGTTTGCCCATCCTCCCACTCCATTGTTTCAGAAGAGCTTCTGGTTGAAGCGCTAAGGAATGAAAAACCGACGCTTGCATCTAAAAAAATTACCTTCTCGTACTTGGGATGGATGCCTTGTCTCATAACAATCACTCACTTTCTTTATATTCAACCTTATTAGTAATGTTTACGAATAAACCACTATTTAAGAATACGTGTATTTATCTGATTTGTCAAACTCCACACTGCTATTCATACAGCGGTTAGTCATCCGGTTGTATAAGAGGCTGGTCCCTCCACTTTTTATGTTCAATCGATCTCTTCCATCTCACCCTCAAGCTCCATAAACCGGTTCTGTAGCTGCTCCAGCTCTTCCTCCGATGCAGTCCAATAGCCGCGCTGATGGCATTCAAGCAGAGTCTCAAGCAAATGATGATATGACCAGCTGTTGTTGTTTTCCAGTTGTCTGCTCCGTTCTTCATCGGCAACATAGGTCTCATGCAGAGATGAAAACATCCAGGACTCCACCTTGTTCGTTGTAGCAGCTAGTCCTAACATATTTTCAAAGCGCTGTGCAATCTTTTGGGTACCATGGTAAGAATGCTCTAGCAGTCCATCAATCCATTTAGGGTTCAACAGACGTGTCTGCAATCCTCTTTGAATAGATTTGGCGACTTCTTCTGTCATTACTTTTTCACCGGTTGTATCCGAAATGAAAATTTCTGGGCGGGTGCCCTTGGCGAGCTCTACCGACTTGGACAAACCGCCAAAATATTCATAATAGTGATCCAGATCAGTAACTTCATGCTCGTGATTGCTGCGCACCTGTGAAACGATATCAACTGCAGTCAGATTTGTCTCAAAAAGGTTGCTAATATTGCGGCCCCGGTATTTACCACTGTAGACATATTTCAAGCTCTCACTAAAGCTTTTTCCAAGCTCTGATTCCTCAGACCAGCTTTTAGTTTCAATCAGCTTGTTAACCCTTGTCCCATATTCGCCTTCAGGAGGACCAAACACGCGGGCACAGGCAAGATCCCACGCGTCCTCTTTATCAAAGCCTTTTTCCTGAAGATGCTGGTACAGGTTCTGGGTATGCTTCTTAAATCTATTGTCTTCCTCAGCCTCATCCATTCCTGCAACCAGGGAGAATAAGTAATTTAGCGTTTCAACCAAGTTAGGGAACATATCCCGGAAAAAACCGCAAATATTGACTACAACGTTCAGCCGGGGTCTGCCAAGCTCGTGTAAAGGAATTATTTTATACTCAGGCTGGTTGAACCTATTCCGGCCTGATATACGGATGCCAAGATAACTCAGTATTTGACCAAATGTTTCTCCTTGTGTTCTGGAGGTTTCCAGCCCCCACATAACAACAGCGGTTGTGACAGGATACTGTCCGTACTGCTTATAATAGAGATCTATTGTATTATCAGCCAGATCAGCCCCTCTGCGGACAGCTGTATCGCTCGGAACCGAACGGGGGTCGAATTGCACCAGGTTATATCCGGAGGGTAAAATATCGGGGTGACGCACAACATCACCTGCCAGCTTGACTGGAATGTATTTACCGTCTAACCCGCGTATAAGCTGCTCAAGCTCAAAGTTTTGAAGTGATGCCTCATAGACTTGTCGCCCGAATTCCCATGTATGCACCCAATCTTCCTTACATTTTAATCCCGCAGGTGGAGGAGGGATTTGCCCAGAATGGATAAATTCAGCTATATATTCAGCAACTTCTGTATCCAGCTGTATTAACTTCTCGATGCGCCCCATTTTAAGCAACGCATCATAATTCCAGCCGTGTCCTTCTGCAGCCAAATGAGCAAGGGAGCGTGCTTCCTGGCGATCATGCCTGAGTACAAACTTTAAATGATCGGCAGCGCCTTGAGTACTATATCCTTCTCCCAGCACATGAAGTCCTTTGGGAATCAGAGAACGCCGCATGCGATATAGCTCACCTTCTACACGATCTAGGTCCTGTCCATCTAAATGCAGCTCGGCGGCACACTGGCGGATCTGTTCTGCGATATCGGGGCATTGATTAGGACTAAGGCGTTCGGCCTGCCGGTGACTGTGAAGCAGCTCATCCAATCGCAGAAACTCCCCGTATAATTCGCCATCTACAAACGGAGGAGATTGATAACTGACCAGCACCGCATGGCTTCTGCGTTTGGCGATCATGGCTTCCGACGGGTTTCCGAGATAGTAATAGTAAAAGTGGGGAATATCCGCGATCAGTTCATCAGGCAGGCAGTCTCCTGACATCCCAGCCTCCTTACCTTCCATAAATTCCAAAGTGCCATGCGTGCCAACATGCAGAAAAGCATCGGCCTGGAATTGTTCTCGTAAGTATTCATAAAATGCTAAATATTGATGCGGAGGCAACAACGATTTGTCATGGTAAGATTTTTCCTGATCTTCATGTATACCCCGGGAAGGTTGCAACCCAATAAAGATATTTCCGTTGATAAATCCGGGAATCAGAAAGTCATCGTCCCACGACATAATTTCTCCAGGAGCTTTACCCCATTGTTTAAGCATTTTTGCAGCCCGTTCCGTATTCACGGTGCCATGGTAAAGCTGGCTTGGAAAACGCAGCATTGCAGAAGATGTCAGATCGCTTGACCACATAGCAGAGTTTATCAAACCTCCTCCCAGCATGGTGTCGCGAAGCTCTTCAGCGGTCATCTCTTCAACATCATATCCTTGCTTTTTGAGTGCGGTTAATATCCGGGAGATGGACTGGAATGTATCCAGAAAAGAACCGCCAAACAAATTGCCCTCTCCAGGCGGATAGTTGTAACCAATAATGGCCAACTTTTTTTCTTGGGTTTTTTTGGTTTGCAGGGTGAGCCAACGTACAATACGGCTTGTTAACCGGCCTGCTCTATCTTCAATCAGCTGCAGCTCCTTCCAGGAAACCCCGAGATTGTCATCGACGCCTCCCATTCCCAGTGCCGCGATCGGGAGCATGTCAATAGAACCATCAAGCTCTGGCAGCATCATTTGAACCATAAATTCCGAAGGGGATAAGCCCTCCAGAGCATTTTCCCAATCGGTACGATCCTTCCTTGTTAAAAAGAACGGATGAAGTAAGGGCGCTTGGAGTTCCTCAAGCAGCCGGATTACCGCTGACGAATCTCCCCCTACCGGTCCTGCCCCGAGCCGGAAAGGAATGAAATTGACTATTAGATTAACTTTGCCGCCGCTGGCTCCTCCATGAATAAGCAGCTTTCGAAGCCGGTTTACATCGACACCCGTGATGGAGGAAAAAGCAATTTGAAGTACGTTTGCATGCTGCTTTAATCTGGTGGCAATGTCAATTACAATATGATGCGTGTCCATAGGATAGGAGGATTCCATGAACAGCATGGCTATAGTAGGTTTGGAAGCATCACCCCCGTTTGCTTTCCAGTATGCTAATTCATCATCATATCCTTTAGAATTGGCAACATCATAAAGATTTACACCATGTAAAAGTGCCGGCTCTGCTGGAACAGGCCACACGTTATTACCATCTCCATATTCTTGCATTACAAAGTATAGTAAGTTTCGGATGTTCTCTTTCTTAGAACCCTGCCAATAGTTTCGTATCCGCTGCAAAGCCTCATAATCCCGCTGCTTCTTGTCCGTGAGCTGCATGGCCCCCCTCTGTAAATCCGCAGCTTTTAACGTCCCTAGTGAAATCAAACTGCGAATCTGTTCTACATTTCCGCCTACCGCAACCTGATGTGCCTGTAAGCTTGAACAGACTGCAAGCAATTGCTGAATCGCACCCACTGACATGCCATGGGGATCGTGAATAATAAAATCTGCCTGTTGGATGGCTTTCGATATGATCATAGAAACATGATCTGTTACTCTTTGCTCCATAGGAAATACAGAAAGATCAAGTTCCTGTTTCTGCTGGTCTGAAAGTTCGCTATATACTTCTGACAAGTCGCGGACAACCGCCTGTGAGGCGGTGAATAAAACCAGCTTCATATTAACAGCTCCTTACTTGGTATTTATTTAATCATCTGTCTTACCGCAGCAACAACTGCCTTTTCATCGAGCTCTTCCAGCTTGTAATAAGCTGCGCCCATTGCATTGGCCAGCTTTGCAGCGTATCCTAAACGAATGTATCCCTGCTCTGTATCAAGAACAAGTGCATGTATGCCTGATTCCCGGAAAGCTCTTCCTGTCCTTAGGCACTCATCCATAATCTGCTGAACGGATTGTCCAGTCTTCACCCCTTCATTGGCCTTACCATCCGTTATAACAATCATAACGGGTATCAGTTCTTTATCCTTGCGTCTGGCTGCATCAAGAACCTCCCAGCCGCGCATAATTCCAAGTGTTAGAGGCGTTTTTCCTCCTGTAGGCAGCACGCTGAGCTGTTGAGCAGCTAGATCAACACTCCGGGTTAGCTGAAGTACCACATCCGCCTTTCCCCTGCGGAAGGCTACCATTCCGATCCGGTCTCGCTTTTGATAAGCATCCAGGAGCATGGATAAAATCGCTCCCTTAACTGCCTCCATCCGCTTTCGTGCAGCCATAGAGCCGCTTGCATCTACGACAAACTGCATCGTGGTTCCGGTGCGATTGTCTCTTACCTTTTGACGAAGGTCACCGGATTCAATGACTACTGACATCCCGTTGTTTTTCCGGATATGTTGATAAGGAGCTGCCGCACGGAGTGTTGCATCCAACGCGAGGTCTGTGATTTTTCCCTTAGGGGTTATAAACCTTACATATCTGCCTTGTTTTGTTCCGGAGCGTGTTAAATTACGTTTTCCCGGTCCGCTTCTCACTAGCTTTTTTTTCTCGCGGAATTCTATAGCACGCGCAGCAAAAGTTCTTCCTATGGATTGTACCGATTCCGGCAGCAGGGTTTCAGCGTTTCGCTTAGCAGACGGCCCTTTTTTAGAATTCTGCAAGGCTGAGCTGTTATCTACCGTACCAGAATCGGCCTCGCTGGCTTCTGACGATTCATTTGCGGATACGGACTGTTGTTTCGGTTCTCCACTCGCTTCCCTATCATCCCGACTTTCATTAGACTGAGGTTCTTCACGGTTCCTGTCCTGCTCCCTTTGTTTACTGCTCTCGGAGAAGGTCTTCATGCGATGCGGCAGTACCCATTCTGCGGCCTGTCTTATATCCTCATTCCTTATTTCTGTCCGGTCAGCCCAAGCTGCCAAAGCTCGTGCACACTGAATAAGATAATACTCGGCACGATGCCCTTCACAACCAGCCTCTTCAGCCACATATGAAGCCAGTTCAAAAATTTGTACTGTAGGCTGAACCTTTGATAAAAGCAGCTGGGCTGTCCGGATACGCTGTCGAAGCTGCTCCGTTTGCTCACTGAACGAAGCTGCAAACCGCCGTGGGTCCTGTTCATAGGCCAATTGCCGGCGGATGATTTCTTTTCGTTCCGAAAGACCGTTCTCATTGTCTACACCTATATAGAGTCCAAACCAGTCAAGGCAGCCTTCCTGGAGCTTGCCTTCCTCAGGATTCATTGAAGCCAAAAGGCGAAAACGGGTGGGGAGAAGAAACGAAACTCCTTCTCGTTCTATATACAAACGGCCAGTTTTGGCGCTTTCAATAATGGAATGTATTAACATGGAAGGAAGAAGATTAATGTTATCAGCATGAAGAAGGTTTTCGTTCGCCTTTACAAGCAATCCTTTCTGCAGTCGTTTGCTGCCTGAAATAGTCATCTTGCTTATATCAATGGCACCTAGTAAACGATCTTCGGTTATGCCTAGCGGAACCTCAACCAACCGCTGATCGGGCATCAACTCTGCCAGGCCGCGAATCAGCGCTGTTTTTGCAGTACCGCTAGTTCCGGACACGAGCACCCCCCCGAGTCCCGGATGAACAGCATGCATGAGGAGCGCAGTTTTAGCAGAATCCTTTCCCACAATCGCTGCAAAGGGGTACACCGGTCGCTTCATAGGCTTGCTAACCCAAGGCTATGAAGAACACTGTGAATTTTGTCTGTACTGTCTTCCAATTCCCCAAAGGGAATACGTTTGAGCCGATGCGGCATTGCAAGCATTGCGGCATAATAAAGATCACTGAGTTCAACCTTGTCGTTATTGTTATAAGCCGCAAGAGTGACAGCTGTCTTGATCATTGTAATATCTGAACGATGGCCGTCCACTTGAAGGGCTAAAGCAATTTCTGCTGCCTTCTGAATAATGTCATCTGAAACTTCCAGCTTGGGCAATCGTTCTCTGGCCTGCCTGATTTGCCGGGTCAATGAATCCTGTTCCAACCTGAAGCGCTGAATGAATTGATAAGGGTCTGCCTCATAATCCATACGTCTTCGAACCACTTCAACCCTTTGGGAGATCTCCTTCTCACCCTTAACTTCGACTGAAAGAGCAAACCGGTCCAGCAGTTGAGGACGAAGATCTCCTTCTTCGGGATTCATCGTGCCGATCAGAATAAACCGCGCAGCATGTGAATGCGAGATGCCTTCACGCTCCACCGTGTTTATACCGGATGCAGCCGCATCCAGCAACACGTCCACAATATGATCGTCCAGTAAATTGATTTCATCGACATAAAGAATCTGCTTGTCAGCCTGGGCGAGCAGACCTGGTTCAAACCTCTTTTCCCCCGATTGAATGGCATGCTGAATATCAAGCGTTCCTACAACACGGTCTTCTGTCGCACTGACCGGTAAATTAACGACTTTCATATCCTCCAATAAGCCGGCTACTGCCCGGACCGCTGTTGATTTAGCGGTTCCCTTTTCCCCCCGAATTAGCACCCCGCCAAGTCGTGGATTAATCATGTTAAGCAGCAGGGCAGTCTTCATGGATTCCTGACCCATAATTGCCGAGAAAGGGTATTCATGTTCCAAAGCTGTCATCCTTATCCGTCCTTTATATTATTTTAATGGTTTATACCTGCCTTTAACCCAGCAAACCGGATTTCCTGTTTCTTCATCTTTGTTAATCACGGCCTTGACACCAAACACTTCTTTCATTAAATCAGTCGTCATTACGCTTTCCGGCCGCCCCTGGGCATAAATCTTTCCTTCTTTCATAACAATGACTTCATCCGAGAACTGGCAAGCATGATTCATATCATGCAGTACCATAATAATCGTCATTCCATACTGCTTGTTCAAGTTCCGCGAAAGCTCCAAGACCTCCATCTGATGGCTGACATCCAGATACGTAGTAGGCTCATCCAGCAGCATAAACTTCGGCTGTTGTGCAAGAGACATGGCAATCCATGCCCGCTGTCTTTCCCCTCCGCTTAAAGACGTAACATTCCGATCAGCCAATCGTTCTAGCGAGGTTGCTTGCAGCGCCCATTCAATAATCTTTTCGTCCTCTGGGAGAGCCTGCTTCATGATCGAGTGATGTGGCGTCCTCCCATAACGGACAAGACTTCTCACTTTTAAGTCAACAGGTTCCTGTGATTGTGCCAGGTATGAAAGATACTGGGCAACCTCTTTGGGAGACATTCGATTCATCGCTTTACCCTTTAGCCATAGATCTCCCCAGACAGGCTTCAGCTGTCTTGCCAATGCTTTCAGCAATGTACTTTTACCACAGCCATTCGGACCAATGATGCTGTATACCTTTCCTTCTTCAAACGTCTGCGAGAGCTGGTCCACAATCATTCTTCCACCTGAATATTTAAGAGACAGATTCTGTACCTTTAATGCATTCATGCCGCTTTCCTCCTCAACAAATACAGAAAGAACGGAGCGCCAAGTGCACCCATAATAATGCCTACGGGGAGCTCAGTTGGAGCCCATACGATACGGGCAATGGTATCACAAAATGTAATTACAGCAGCCCCAAGCAGTGCAGAAGCAGGGACCAGGAACCGGTAATCGGTACCTATTACAAGACGTGCTGCATGTGGGACAATTAGTCCGACAAAGCCTAACAAGCCTGCTACACTGACCGAACTTGCCGCAAGCAGCGTGGCAACGGCAGTCATTCCCAATCTTAACCACTCCACACGAACTCCCAAATTACGGGCTGCCGAGTCCCCGAGCATAAGCAGGTTCATCTTCTTGGCCCCAAACCCAGCTAACAGAATTCCAATTAACGCATAAGGTCCAATTATTTGAACATGCGGCCAGCTTTTGGCCGCCAACCCGCCGACCATAAATACAAGTGCGCTTTGTACACGGTCACTGTAAAAGATCATTAGACCCGATATGCCTGAGCCGAGAAAAGCGGAAACTGCCACGCCAGCAAGTACAATCCTTACAGGCTGGACCCCATCCTTCCAGGCTAAAACATAAATAATAGCGGCGGCTGCAGATGCCCCGACAAAAGCTACAGGCGTCAATAAGTATTCAAATTGAGGCAGCACAATCATTACAAAGATGCCAAAAAGGCCAGCACCGCTGGATACACCGATAATGTGCGGATCGGCTAAAGGGTTGCGCATTACCCCCTGCAGCAAAGATCCTGAAACTGCAAGTCCTGCACCTACAAACACTCCGACAATGACTCTGGGAATTCGTATATTCCATACTATATTGCGGAGCGGACCTTCAAAGTCCGGATCAAACACATATCGGATCAGGTCCTGTAAAGGAACCTTTACAGCCCCGACAGAGATGCCAAAAATGATAGCCCCCAATGCCGTAACGGCAAAGAGGGCAATCATTACAAGCGCATAGGCAGGTTTATCCCGGAGATTAACTTCGCCTGATTGAATATGTTTATTTTCCATGAGCAGATTTGCCTGAAGTTTCGGAAGCTTCTTCCTGTACAGGTGTTCCAAAAATATCAGGGTAAACATATTGGGCCAAATAAGTTAATGATTTATCATAATTCAAGCCCGGGTTGGTCAAAAATAAAGAAGAAGGAACAATGATTACATGCTTTTCTTTCACTGCTGTCAGCGAGCTCCAAGCTGGGTTGCTTTCCATGTCTGTTTTGATTTTTTTCTGACCGGCAGCTCTGCTGCCGTGAATGATCAGGAATATGTAGTCAGGATCCTGCTCAACAAGCTTTTCCAAACTGTATGGAACCGTCGTCGGGCTCTTTGCATCTGCTTCCATCTGCTCGGCAATGTTAACCATATTCAAGCTCTTGGCAATATCCAGACCAATGGTTCCTGTGCGCTGGATAGAAACAGACCCTGGTGTTACATTCAGGTTGGCAAAGGTCAGTTGCTTCTCGGGGATTTTATCTTTAATCTCTCCTACTCGTTGATCCAAAGCGGCTGCTGCCTGTTTGGCTGCTTCTTCTTTGCCTGCAATGGTACCGAGCAATTTCAATGTCGTTGATATTTGGTCATAGGAAGAAACCTGCATTAGAGCAAGGGGAATACCGCTGCTCTCCAATGTTTGTGCCAAATCTCTATGGAATCTTGGCTGGCCGATAACGAGATCTGGGGCAAGCGCCACTAATTTTTCAGTGCTGACTTCAGATACCTGTCCCACGCTTTCAGCCTGTTCCGCGCCTGCCGGAATATCAATGTCTGTTGCATCAGCTCTTCCAACTACCGTTCCCCCAATGGCATACAGCATGTTCAAGATTTCAGGCGACATGACTACAATCCGCTGCGGCTGGCTTTTAAGGGTGACTGTACGCTCCTCGCTATCTGTAAAAGTCAGAAATTCACTCTTCACCTCTGGTGCAGGAGTAACTTCAGGAGTCTGTAGAGGATCGCTGGAGGCAGTGGTCTGAGAGGCAGCGGATTGATTATTGCCCTGGTTAACTCCGCAACCTGTTAATGCAAACATGCCGGCAATCATTAAAGCAACTATGGATTTAACTCTTATATTCATAAAAATCCCCCTTGTCATCTAAGATGCAATATTACCAGCTTGTCTTTTTAGTTCTTTTACTACTTTTGACTTTTTGGCCATTGTAGTTCCGCCTTTTTTAATTATTTTTTTACTTTCTCAGCATTAATTTCAGCCTTGTTTTTCTGCTGAACACATTCTTCACAATAACCGTAAGCTTCAAATTTGTGAGAAATCACTTCAAATGCTTTTGGGGGCTGAATTCCCATATCAATCGGACAGAACTCAAGAGGATATGTTTTGTGGCATTCCAAGCAAATGAAGTGATGATGGTGGTGGTCGGGACCACATTTTAATTTGTAGCGGAGGCCTTCTTTGAAATCAAATTCTTCAATTAACCCAATATCCACCATAACTCTAAGGTTCCGATAAACTGTATCATAGCTGACTCCTGGGATATCTTTAGCAATATAAGAATGGATTTGGCGGGGAAGCACAAACCCCTTCGTAGATGAGAACACTTCTGCAATAAGTTTTCGCTGAAAAGTTACTCGAAGCCCCTTCTCCTCCATCGCTTCAACTAGTTCTAACCATTTGCTGCCCATTTACCGTCTCCTTTTAGCTTAAGACCGGAACCTCGACTTGTTACATCTTACATTCCCTCCGCTTTCCTATTAAGGTGTTCACGATTGTTGCATAGTCATGTTCGCCAGTTTCTGTACAAGCAAGTGTATTGATTTATTTCAAATATCCACCCCTCTCTAATCGTAATTATTACGATTAAATTATTTTACAACTTAGCTATTTATGTGTCAACCTCAACGCCCTAATTGGAATAACTGAGCACTTTTCTCCAAGAGCAAGCAAAAGGAACGATTGTGCCCAATATAAAAAGACGACAGGTCATAGCGGTTACGTGAGGGTTCATAGGTCACCAAAAGACGATGTCTCATGTACTGCATGGCTATTTTCACAAATTGATCTGCTTCACTCGATGCAATAAGCGTCAAGTACCCATAGAGTGAATGATCCTGCGGTTCATCCAAAATACTTACTCCAGCACAAGAGAATTCCGTTTGAATGTTCATGCGCCTCAAGAGTGTAAGAGTCCCGAGCAATTCTATATCAATTTCAATATTGTCCACATATGCCGTTTGTTTTGGCCGCTGCTTTTGTTTAGAGCGCTGTAGCCAAGCAGTCAACTCTTTCTCTCTGCGTCGCCATTGCTGTTCTGAGTGATTACTGATTATCTTTTCTTCTGTATTGTTAATCTTCATTTCAATCCTCCAAATATTATTGAATAGGAGCACCCATTTCTTAGCGCACGGTCCATAAAGATAAAACGGCTTAGTCCGACGAATGCCTAGACCAAGCCGCTTTAATTTAAGCTAGTTTCCTCCCTCAGTCCAATAGTTGTACGTCAGCCGTTCACTAAAAAGCGGGTAGCGGATCATTTAGCTTATTCCAGTCCTGCTTCATCTCTGCTTCGGTCAGAAGGGTTTGATCTAATGAAGTGACAATTCCGTTTTGATCCATGTCCACTCCAATGAACACAAGCTTGGTTACACGATCCCCCCACTTCGCATCCCAATCCGGCGATTTCAATGTATCCTCATGAATACCAAATGCCTGCTTCTCCTCTTCGGATAAAGCAGCTGTCCACAGACCCGCTCTGGAAAGCTGTTTAGAACTTCCTGCTTGACTGAGCGAGATCGCATTGCGGTCGCGGGTGGCAATCCACATAATTCCTTTGGCTCGCACAACCTCTCCTGGCCATTTTGCAATCCATTTCAATAAGCGTTCTGGATGAAATGGGATTTTTCTTTTATACACAAACGAATAAATACCATACTCTTCTGTTTCTGGGACATGTTCTTCCTTCATTAGTTCCTTGACCCAACCGGCAGAGTGGCTTGCCTGCTCAAAATCAAATCTTTTTGTATTCAAAATTTCATTCACATCTACATTCCCCTGAACAGATTTAATGATTTTGGCAGTCGGCTGTATGCCTGTAAGTACAGCTTCTAGATGAGCAAGTTCTTCTGATGACACCAGATCACATTTATTAATAACAAGAACATCACAAAACTCTACTTGTTCGATTAAAAGATTAACGATTCTGCGTCGATCTCCTTCCACTGCCTGTTGTCCGCGGTCCTGAAGTGTTTCTTTAGAGTTGTAATCCTTCAGAAACTCGGGGGCATTAACTACAGTAACCATGGTATCCAATCTGGTTAAACGGGTGAGATCAATTCCGTTTTCCTCATCTACATAACTGAATGTTTGCGCTACTGGAACAGGTTCGCCAATACCGGTTGATTCAATCAATATGTAATCAAATTTCTTTTCCAATGCCAGCTTCTCCACATCGGTCAACAAATCCTCACGAAGCGTACAGCATATACACCCATTGGACAGCTCTACCAGTTTTTCTTCAGTTCGGGACAAACCTCCCCCATCTCTAACCAGTTCAGCATCAATATTAACTTCGCTCATATCATTCACAATAACAGCAACCTTTAAGCCCTTTCTGTTGTTCAATACATGATTAAGTACGGTGGTTTTACCGGATCCAAGATAACCGCATAGTACAGTGACAGGGATTTTATCTTGTGCCATATGTACGCCTCTTTTCTGCTTTTTTAATTGTATTCCTGCGCCGGTAACTTAAATGGATCTTCGTTACTATCCACGGATTCATCCTCTTGGACCAGACAGGCATCTAGATCGTGTATGATTTGCTCTTTGTTCATGTTTTTTCCTATAAAGACGAGCTCAATCATGCGATCACCAAATCGAGGATCCCAAATCTCTTTCAGTCCTTCTCTAACTTTAAATAACTGTGTAATCTCCACCGGATTGAGGGAAGCAATCCAGTAGCCTGCGGGAATGATGTCCATCGCCCGTCCTGATTGAGAAATCTTGAACACCGTTTCAGCTTGCGTGATCAGCCACATTACCCCTTTACACCTTGTTACTTCCCGCGGCCAACGATCGAGCCATTGATCAAAACGCAAAGGATGAAAGGGCTCTCTTCTGCAGTAAACAAACGACTGAATGCCAAGCTGGTCTGCTTCATTCTCTACAAATTCACTTAGATCTTCTGTATCCAGAAAGTCTTGAATGCCACTGCTTTCATCAAACAATCCGGTGTTCAGGACATCTTTTACAATGACACGACTAAAGGAAGTTTCAATAAACTTAGCTCGCGGCTGGATTTTCCTAACAAACGATGACAAATATTCTTTTTCAGCTTGAGCTAACAAATCAACTTTATTGAAGACCAGTACATCACAAAATTCAATTTGATTGATGATCAATTGGTTGCTGTCTACATATTCATCGTTATACATGCCATCTTCGGAGGTGAACTGCCCTAAAATCCTGTATCCATCTACAACCGTAACATTAGTATCCAAACGTGAGACTGTATTAAGTGGTACTCCTTCTTGAGTGACTCCGTTAATGATGGTATTCGCTATTAACTGCGGTAGTGCAACGCCTGAAGCTTCAACAATAATCAAATCCACTTCACCTGATGCAGCTAAATAATACACAGACTCGATTAATTCCCTTTTTAAATCTGAACTGATGCTGCCGGAGGACATGACCACTAGACGGTCCTTGTCCGTAAAGAACTCGCTTTTCTCAATAGTCTTCGCATCCACGTTGACTTCAGCCAAATCATTAACGATCAGTCCGATACGCAAATGTTCTTTACACAGTAAAAGATGCAGGAGCATTGTAGTCTTTCCAGATCCTAAATATCCGGATATTACTGTGATAGGTACACGACTCATTTATGATCCGCCCTTCTCCAAAATCCATTTCAAAGCAGTAACAATTGTTACTGTCTGATTGTTTTAATCGTAAATATTACTAATAACTTTTAACAGTCATCTTACTTCCCTGTTAATTTTTTGTCAATATCGGATCTTATTTTCATATAAGTTACTGCAGTATAGTTACGATTTAAAAGTGCTAAATTTGATGGTCTAAACATTAAAGGAGATTAAACAATAGCAAATAGAAAAGATCGTGCACGGCGTCAATACATTGAACAGAATAGACCATTTAAGCAAGGAGTTAAGTACACAGCTGCCCCTTTAAATCTAAAACCAGGCGAGTTCATAAATGCTTTGACAAGAGAAAACCGGGTCCTAAGCCAGCATATGTAAATGTTAAAATTTTTCTTGGCCGACTGTGAAAAAAGACCTAAAAAAAGCCCCCGGTTAAACCGACATAAAGATTGAAAATCTTAAATTTTAAATTAAAGGTTTTGGATCGGTTTTCCTGAATTAGAGCAGTAATACATAAAATAGGGGGAAATACATTGAACAAGAAGATTCTTGCAAGCGTGATGACAACGACGGCTCTGCTGAACGCCATTATGGCTCCGGCTTACGGAGCAAGCACGGATTTTACAGACATCTCCAACTCCTTCGCCAAAGATGCCATCCATGAGCTGGTAGAGAAAGGAATTCTTAACGGCAATGGGGACGGAACTTTTAACCCTGCCGGCAAAATCACACGCCAGGACTTTGCAATCGTTCTGGCCAAAGCGCTTAAACTGGATGTCGACTCTGCACCTGCGACCGCTACATTCAGCGATGTGCCTACGACAAGCTATGCTTACAAATATGTGGAGGCAGCCGCTAAAGCGGAGCTGATTAAAGGGATGGGGAATGGTAATTTCGGCTATGGCGGCACTCTTTCCCGCCAGGACATGGCCGTTTTATTTGTGCGCGCATTAGGCCAGACGGAAGCGGATATCGCAGGAAAAGGCGCCTCATTGAGTTTTAGAGACACCGTCGGCATTGCCGACTATGCGAAGGATGCTGTAGGTTATGCAGTCGAGCTGGGGCTGATGAACGGTACCGGAAGCAACAGCTTCAACCCGACGGGTACGGCAACACGCGAACAGGTTGCCGTCCTGGCCGGCCGGTTCCTGAATGTGCAGGCCGTATATTCTCCGACGCCAGCGCCGACGGCCGTGCCTTCCCAGTCTCCTACGGCTACCCCAACGCCTACGCCTGCACCTACTCCAACAGCAACATCTGTACCCGTTTATACCCCTGCTCCTACGGCGGTCCCTACAACGACCCCGGAGCCGACCGCAACACCTTCAGAGCCAACACCGGCGCCTACAGCTACTGCGACCCCTGAGCCTTCTTCAGAGCCGACTGCGGCACCGGACACAACGCGCCCAGTTTTAACGCTGTACAGCAATTCCCTGGTAACTCAAGGCTCTCCGGTTTGGATTTCCAGTAATGAAACCGGTACTGTATATCTTGTGCCTTTCGAGAACATCCCAGGAAGGGTTGAGGGATTGGACCAGCTTGTAGCAATAGGTCAAGCCGCCAAATCCCCGGTCACTACGGCAAATATGGAAACGGGTATTTCCACCCAACAGCTCCCTGCAGGCATGTACAAAGTAGTAGCTGCCGACGCGGCAGGCAATATTTCCGATCCATCCGGCACCCTTGAGATTGTTCTTCCATTAATGCAAACTCCTACTGTACAGTTTAAGAATGCTACAACACTGGAGATCAAGTATAACGAGGAGCTGAGCACGGAGTTTTTCCCGAATTATCAGGATTTCAAAGTCTTTGGCTATGACGGTAATACACCATATGAGCGTGAGCTGAACGAGGAATCGGTATCCGTAGTCAGTCAGTCCGTCTATGTTGATCTCGGCGGATACGAGTTCCACCCTGGCGAAAAGTTGACTATATCCTATCAACCCGCGCTCACAAGCAATGTCATCCAAGGGGTTAGCGGTAAAAAATCTCCGGTCATCAATAAAGTAGACACTGTATACACGGGCCGGGACCAGTTAGAAGACCTGATCAAGGAAGCAAAATCTCTTTATGATCATGCCGTGACAGGAACGGCTCCCGGACAATATCCGGAATCGGTCAAGGATGTCCTCGGCAACGCAATCTTGACTGCGGAAACGCTGCTGTCCATTACCCAGGCCGGACACGGAGAAATCTCGGAAGCGATAGATATGCTTGATCTGGCAATTGATGATTTCAGAAACTCCGTAATCCCCGAAGTTAATGAGTGGGAAGTAACTTCCAGCCCGGACGCCGTCTTTATGATGAACCGGTATCAGAACAATTCATCCGAGGTTATTATTGGAACTGACCTCCAAATTGAGGAATATTCGAAACGTAACATTAAAAATTTGGTGAAAGTTCTGCATAACGGACAAGAACAAACCATCCAATACAATAGCACCTCGCGTACGTATGAAGTCAAAGATCTGGACAATAACAATACGATTGAATTGAAAATAAGTTCGGCCAATTTGGATTTAGTCGTTAGTGAAGGTCAGGATAATATATCCGTCAAGCCTGCCGAAACTCCGGACACAAGCGGAACAGCGCCCGCATTAATTTTCACACTCGTTAGACAGGGAGCAGAGCCGACAAGCTTCTCTTTACCTGTTCAATTTGATAATATTGCGCCTGAAATCACCGGCTCTTCGTATCAGGACGGAAAAATTAAATTGAGTGTAAACGAGGCTGTTTATACGACCTTAGGTACATCGGCTTCCGCAACCCTGTTCTACTCTGCCAGCGGTAATTTTGAAACCGACAAAACGCTGCTGGAATTAGGCAATGACTACACTATTAATTGGGGACATCCCGAAGACCCGAAAACAATTTACCTTGAATTAAAACCTGAGGCAGTAGCCAGTCACAACATCCTCTTTGGTAAGTTCCTGGTTACCGTTACTAATGTCCATGACTTCACTAAGAACGCGCTGATCGTTAACGAACTCATCGTCGATCTCCCGGCGCCTAACTGATCATGCCCGGCAGGTTGACTTTAAGCGTCTTTCGCAGGACGATTCCAGCGGAGTTCGGCGCCCTGCTGCCGCCGCAGATGCTTCCGGTGCCGTCTCCCCTGCCCGATTCGCTGATTGTATTCGGAGCTTACGCTGACGGTGTACCGGCAGGACTTGGCGCGGTTTCCCTATCCACCGCCGGCGGAAGAGCAAAGGTGCTTGGCGTGACGGTAGATTCCGAGTACCGCAGGCAGGGAATCGGCCGCCGGCTGATGTCTGAGCTGGGCCGGGCTGTCCGCCGCAATGGTGCCTCCAGCTTGTTTACCGAGTATATAGCCGGGACTGAGACGGAGTCTGCAGAAGCGGAATACTTAACCTCCTGCGGCTTCTCTCCTCCCAGGCCCGGCATCTATATTTGCTCCGGCCCGTTTCAGGCGGCGCTGCAGCTTGACTGGGCAAGCCGGTTAAGTCTTCCCGAAGACTTTATTCTGGATTCCTTCACCACCCTTACGGATGACGAACGGTCTAATCTGAACCTCGGTGAAGGAGACTGGTATCCGGCCGAGCTGCACCCTTTTGCGGAGGAAGAGTTTATTGATTATGAACGAAGTCTCATTATGCGGCACAGGAACCGCATTGCGGGATGGATGATTGTAGAAGCCTTCGGTGAACGGAAGATGTTGCTGAAGACCATGTTTGTAAGCAAACCGTACCAGCGGATGGCGAGAGGCGCTGCGCTTGGCCGGGAGATGCTGCTCCGGCTTTCCGCCGATCCGCAGTTTGACCAAGGAATCCTGTTCGTTGAAGCCTATAATACGCCGATGGTTTCTTTTCTCAAACGTCATCTTGTGCACCCGGATCTCAAGCTTGAGGTGCTGTGGCGGACGGAAAAAGTGCTGCGGGCTTAAGTAAGTTCCTGTCCGGAGCGGACGAATGGTCAATATTCAGAACACATTAAAAAGATCCGGCATTCGCCGGATCTTTATTATTTCTTTACTCCCCTTCTCTATTTCTCTAACTTTAAACTTCATTTTTAGAAAACTGAGATTTGATTTTAAAGAATTCCTTATATGTCATTGGTTTTCGGCCAATCAGACGTTCAAGATCCCCGGAGGTCTCTGAGAATTCTCCAGTGTTGACTCCTCGCACCCAACCTAATAAGAAATCAGTCATAAAAACAGGCAAGCCATTTGCTACCATTGTGTCTACATATTCTTTTTCGCTGATTGCCTCATAAGGGATATTCATTTCATTAATCTCCGAAAGGGCTTCAGCGATGTCTGCAAAAGAGCTTCCCTCGCTGCCACTTAGAGTATATGACTTATTTTCGTGCCCGTTTTGAGTCAGAACGGCTACGTTGGCTGCTGCCAAATCGTCCAGAGATGCAGCGGCTACTTTACCGGAACCCTCTGGTACTCGCACGCCGGCTTTAAGCGCATCGCCGAAATACATATGCATGACTTCAAGGTATGGCGGGTTCCGTAGAATAGTATAGTCTAATCCGGATGCTTTAAGCGTTTGTTCAGCAAATAAGTCTGACTCTGATACTTCGGGCACAATAAGATTTGAATGTTCTCTCCGTATGATCGACGTAAAAATCACTTGTTTGACACCAGCCTGTTTTGCAGCTGCGATGACATTGAAATGTTGTGTATTGCGGTCGGTAAATGCCTGCGCGGAAATAAGCATGACTTTATCAATACCATCAAAAGCCCGGAGAAGGGAGTTATAATCAAAATAGTCGCCTTGGTGAACTTCTACACCTTCTTTAACATACCTTTCCATTTTTTTTGTTTGCGGATCGCGTACCAATACAGCGACCTGATTTGACGGAACTTTTTTAAGAAGAAGCTCCAGTGTCCTGCTGCCGAGATTACCTGTTGCTCCAGTAATAAGTATTTTATCCATAATTACTCCTTTGTACTTTTATCACTTTTGAAATTGCTAATCATCGCAAATCTTTGATGGTCATCAAGTAACAAGTTTCATTATGAATCATGTATCACATTTAAAATAGTACGTACTTTTAAGTTATATAGTAACTAAAAAGTGATAATTGTGATGAAGTAAAGGATAAATTGATTTTTAAAATTACTCTATTCAACGTTCAATCTCTGATATTCATCCTTGTTCGATGATTTCTCTGCATAATTCTGCCCCCAATCACAAAGCGCTCGCAAAGTGGGTTCAAGTGACAAACCTAGTTCTGATACTGCATATTCCACTTTTGGCGGTACCTGATTGTACATTTTTCTTATAATCAAATTATTACTCTCGAGCTCCCGCAACGACTGTACTAACATTTTCTGAGAAATGGATGGGATGAGCCTTTTCAATTCACCGGTCCGTTTAGGACCTTTGATTAAGTAATACAGAATAAGAGGTCTCCACTTTCCGCCAATGACATCCAAGGTAATTTCCAGATCACAATAAACCGTCTTCAATTGAGAAACACCATCCCTCTTTAATTTCCACAATTATAGTACATTTATGGATTAAATCCACTTTCCTTGTCATATATGCTGTCTGTTTTATTTCCTTGATTTTAGCTGCAATCTTAAAAATAAAAGGCATGAGCCCGGTATAATACCGAGCCCATGCCCAAAAGTTACTAAATTCCGGTCTGGAGCCGCTCATCAGATTCATCGGCCATTTTGCGGAGAAAGGGACCTTGTTCAAGTCCCCCTTCCGGCGTATTTCAAGTCTTAGTCTGATAAGCATGTATGGCTGTTTTAAAGTGATCCAGAGCCTGTTGATATTCAAGTTTTTCTTGGTCGTTTAGTACAAGCTGCATTCGTAAAGACAAGTCATCCTGTAATCTTTTAACCAACTCTGCAATTTGATCCTTAGGTTTCTGAGAGGCCGGTTTCGGTAAGGATGCTGAGCCCGTTTGTACGGTGATTTCTCCTTTACTGTCGACTTGACCGATGGATACATCCCCGACTTTCAGGTTTAACTTGCGGAGTTCTTTATGAATCCACTCTTCATCTTTACCCGATGCTTCTAGCATGTCAGGCAAAATATGCCCATCGATAATAATTGTTTTTGGTACATGTTCAGAGGAAATACGGTACCCTAACATGTCTGCATTAAGAGGCTGGTATTCCTTTTTCAGCAGGATGCTTATGTCTCCGCTCTGCTCCATTACAGCAAATTCTATATCAGCTACTCTAAACACATCTTTTTTGCGGAGCTGTTCCAGGAATTCATCTACAGTCAAACGTTCTTTTTTCAGGCCATCCTTTAGCAGTATTCCATTTTCGACAAGTACCGTTGCTTTCCCGTCAACTACATCTCTTAATTTCTTACTCTTTAAAGTCAAATATTCTGTTCCAGTGGATATGGCTACCCAAACAAACAAGGCAACAAACCCTAAATACCAGCTGATATCCGTATCTAGGGAAATGTAACCGATTAGGTTACCTAAAGTAATACCGGTCATGTATTCGAATAAGGAAAGTTCTGAAACTTGGCGCTTTCCCAACATTTTAGTGATGAGAAAAAGAACGGCTACAGCCGACAACGTTCTTAATGAAATTTCGATCCATTCTGGCATATAAGATGTTCCTCCCGGTTGCATCAGCTTTCCTCTATTGTTAGATTTTTCATTAAAGAGTTCTAGAGGTTACTATTGCCTGAAATCATAATTATATTCAAGATTTTTTTCATAGATATTCTTTGCAAATCGAATCCATAGACCCATCGCTCCGGGCTATGCCTTTTGTTATACTTCCAAGTGAGGTTTTAAACCTCCCAGAATCAGGAATTGAATCGCAGCATCCTTTATTTCGCACGTAACTCAAAACCCGCACAGAGGAGCGCAAAGACATGAACTTTTTCAAAAAACTGTTTGGCGGCAAGGTTATGGGCAAATCGGAAGACGGTACCACAATTTACGGCTATGACGCTCCGGATGAGCAGCAGCTTACGCCTCCCTCCGACATTTTGTACATGGAAGAATTAAACGAACACTTTAATAAAGTCTTTCCAAACCGGGAAACCGGTGTGTTCCATGAACTGATTTCAGACATCGTACATATTGATGTGAACATTATGGAACCTGCACCTGACGAGCCGTACCGGGTGCTGTATACCAACGGGATGAGCGATCTGCCGATGACCCTTCCACAAGAGATCCGCGAAGAGTACAAGCATCTTGAACGTACAGAGCTGATGATGTTTTTGCCGGCGGACTGGCCGCTTACGCAGAAGGATTTTGAAGCGGAGGAGAACTACTGGCCGATCCGGCTGATGAAGATGCTCGCCCGGTTCCCGCATATGTATCAGACATGGCTTGGATACGGCCATACCATCCCCAACACGGAGGATTACGAGCCATATGCGCCAAACACGGAGCTGTCCGGCGCGATCCTGCTTGCTCTGCCGGAAGAGGTCAGCACGGTTCCTACGAAAGATGGCAACCAGGTTCAAGTATATTTCCTCGTTCCGCTGTACCGCGAAGAGATGGAATTTAAATTGGAGTCCGGTGTGGAAGAACTGGTTGCCAAGCTGTCCGGGCTGCCCGGTGATTTTCTCGTTCTGAACCCAAATCGCCCCAATGCTTGTAAATAACTGCCCGGTTTAACGGGTTTGAAGCAGCTTAAAAGGCTGAGCCAGAGTCATGGGTATGACTTTGGGCTCAGCCTTTCGTTTTCCAATATTCAGCATCACAAGGATCAAGCGGTTTATCTCTTGCCTGCCAACACTTATGGGGTGCGCAAATCCTGTACGATCCGGCTCAGTATGACAGCAGCTTGTGCCCGGGTCAAGATGCCGGCCGGGTTAAAGAACAGACCTTCCCCTTTCATATATCCTTGTTCAAACATATAAGCTACCGCCGCTCTGTCATCCGGGGCAATGAAATGGCTGTCAGCAAAAGGCAGGCTGACATCAGAACCAGCGCCTCCGTTCTTCAGTGCAGCAGCTGCCAGCGTCGCGGCCTCCTGGCGGGTAAGCGGGCGGCGGGCATCCTGTTCGCGGATATGTGTCAGCCATGTATCGCCTTTGCCCTGCAGCCGGTCCAAGAGAGTCAGCAGCTCCGCACGGTTCACCGTGTCATTCGGACTGAATAGGCCTGCCGTGCCTTTACCCGCCACCAGCTGATGAGCGGCCAGCACTTCGATGTCATCCTTCGCCCAATGCCCTGCCAGATCGCGGAACGTTCCGGTCCCGGCAGCAGCGGTATACGTTCCGTCACTCCTCACTTCAAGCTCGAGGCTGCCGTCTTTAACCAGCTTACCGGACTGCAGGTAGGTCCATGAACCATCCGCAGCTTTCTCATAGGCCCCGATTTTGCGGTCATCACCGGTATTGGCGTTTAACGGCAGGCGGAGAATGACAGGTGTACCGGATGTCCATCCGTTCTTTACGCCGACTGCGGGAGCATTCGATACAGCGGCCGGCCCTTTTATCGTCAGAACCCCAGGATCTGGATCCAGCGAGAGCTCTACACTCAGCCCCTGTGTCCCGGCAAAGTCTGCCAAAGATTCTGCCGGGATGGATAAAGTGAATTCACGGCCTTCCAGCATAAGGCCAACACCGGAAGATTTCAGCTTATCTGCCTGTGCAGAGGTCAGCGACAACCGGATGAATGAATAATCTGCGAAGAGCAGGTCGCTTAACGAAAGCACCGCATACGCCGACTGTGCCTGCAGCACTGCCTGATTCAGCGCTGTGTCGGATACGGCAACAACCGCTGACGAGAGAGCGGAAGCCCCGGATGCGTTCGCTGTGAGTGTTCCTGAGCGTACTGAGGACGTATTTGCCGTCAGAGGTTCCGGTGTCACAGGTACCGGCGTTCCAGGTGCCGGATTAGGCTGACTGCCTGGCTGCCCGGGCTGCTGCGTTTCGGGCTCAGCAGGATCGGTTACCGTTAACTGGGCTCTGGCAAGTCCGGCTGCAGCGGTAAAGGTCCGCCCCTCGTTCCAGAACAGCAGGTCTCCCAGCTCAAACGTATAGATTCCCGCCTCGGCAGGAACAAAGGTAAAGGAGGCAACGCTGCCTTCACCGGAATAGACGCTGTTCGTCAGCTGTACACCGTAACGCACCACCTGTCGTCCGCCGGAAATGCCGAACGAATCCGTATATTCCGCCAGAGGTACCCCTGGATCATGCGCCTCCTGATAAGTAGCCAGCTGGACGCTCGGCTGGATGACAGGAGCCTGAAGTCTGCCGTCATAAGCGAGACTCATCATTGCGCCGTAGACGGATTCGGCCGCTGTGAACCGGACGTCCACGGTTACCGGCTGCCCGGTTGTCACGTTTGCTGCGCTCAGAGCTGGTGATACCGTAATGGCATCGGCGCCGGTGCTGTACTTCAGCAGCTGGGCGTAGTCTTCGTCCGCTGCGCCATTCCCGGCGATGTCGTAAGCGTAAATATAGAAATCGTTCATCCCTTCGCGGAGCAGGACCTCAATTTCAAAATAACCGTCAGGGTACAGAACGCCGTCCGCCTGCTGTGCGGCCCCGTCCTCCCCTTCGTAAACGGCGCTGATCCCAAACAGATCCTCCATCTCATATCCGTCTGTTCCGGTAATCAGCTCAAGCAGCAGGTCGTCCATAATATCTCCATAGAGTACCGCCTGCCGCTCTCCGTCACGGGGCTCCACTTCATCCAGCATAATGGAAGACAGAAGGGGTGCACCGGTGTCAACGGCAAAGCTGAACCGTTGTTCGTCGAGCCGGATCCGCTCTTCCCCGTATACCGGTGTAACGATGTAGAAACCGTCTTCTAGCGGTTCAAGCTCTCCGGTCCCGCTGTCATAGACCCTGCCGTCCCAGGCGGCTTCATACCGGCCTTTGGCATAATCGCCGCCGAGCCCGTGTATGTCGCCGACAACTTCTCCGTCACCCGTGTTGAAGTCAAAGCGCGAAACCTCAAAATTCAGGTCCGTTACCCTTTCATTCACCGAGAAATACAGTCCGTTCATGTCCGACAAGCCGTCGCCGTCCGGCGAAAAGATCAGATCATAAACATTAGCTGAATCAACGGCATCCGGTTTCAGTTTATCCCCTAATACTGCGGCCAAAGGAAGAAACAGCGTTTGACCCTCCGTTCCTGTCAGCTTGACCGCTCCCTCATAGAACCCGTCCCTGGCGTTATCGCCAATCGACAAGGTAACTTCAAAAGAGCCGCCTTCAGCCGGAAGCTCAAGTGTTTCATCACTTAGATACGCGTTTAGTCCTGCATGTTTGGTGTACCATTCAATTTCCGCCTGGTAATCTAACGGAGCTCCAGACAAATTATCCAGGTAGACGGTTTTGGTCACCGTGCTGTTCCGGTTCTGGATTCCGTATGACAAAGACCCTGTATAATAAGACTCCGGCTCCAGGCCGGGAATTCCAAGATCCAGCTGTTCGAACACCTTGGCTATAACCGGACTTTGCATTACACGATCCAGATGCGGAAGGCCTGCGCCTTGTTCGAAGTATCCGTACTCAAACCCGTTGCGGTCGGTCAGCGGCTCAGCGCTGTTCATGAGCATGGACTTGATCTGTTCCGGATCCAGCGGTTCCTGGAGCATATCCTCACCCGCCTGCAGCAGCAATGCGGCGGCACCGGCTATATGAGGCGCAGCCATGCTTGTCCCTTCCTCTTCGGCATAGGCCGTATCGTATGTACCGTCCATACCGGCCCACACAGGGACGGAAGATAAGATGTCAACGCCTGGTGCAATCATCTCGGGTTTAATGATGAAGTCGGGCAGTCCCGGTCCCCTTGAGCTGAAGTCCGCCAGTCGCTCCGGTTCATCAATTAATTCGTAACTCAGTGTGCCTTCACCATTTACAAGCTCCTGCTTCAGCGCCTTCCCTTCGGCCAGTGTAATTCCGTAGGTTGGAATATAATCCCCGGCCCGGCTTAAGGAAGGGCGCACGGGTTCAGTCTCGTTGTTGGCGATAAGCAGTGCAGCTGCGCCGGCTTTTGTGGCGTTCAAAGACTTGGCCGAGAAATCCAGCCCGCCCCCGCGGTCTACCAGCACGAAGTCTCCCTGAACATTTATGTTGTCAAAATCCGCTGCTGATCCTGCTCCTGCATAGACTATCCGCACGTCTGATTCTTCTTCTGTAAGCTCAGGAGACAAAAAGGCCCGCAGCCCGTAAATGGGTTCCGCGTCTCCTATATGAATGACTGGAGTCACGACCGGCTTGGTCGAGGCGCCGACTGTGATTGCGCGATGTGCGCCGCCGGGAGTAGTAAGTGTATAAGAGCCTTCTTCCCCGGTATTCCCGGCCGCGATAACAACGGTAATGCCTGCCTTCACTGCGTTGTCAGCTGCAATGGCATCTGGGGCGTAGGACTGGTTAAAGCCCGACCCGAGCGACATATTAATGACATCTGCGCCGTCTGCAGCCGCCCTTTCGATTCCCGCCAGCGTCTGCTCCGTCGATCCGCTGCCGTAGGGGCCGAGTACGCGGTATGCATAAATCTCCGCACCGGGAGCCACTCCGGCTACAATGCCTGCCACGTGTGTTCCGTGCGCGGTTTCATATGGAGTGCCGTCGGCATCAGGAGGGATGTGATCCGGATTGTCCGTTTCATATGGGTCATCATCCTCATCGACGAGATCATATCCGCCGGCATACCGGTCTTTTACAAGAGGATGATTATAGTCGATCCCCGTGTCGAGAACGGCTACCTTTACTCCCTCCCCTGTAATTCCCTGATCAATCAGGCTGTCCGCACCGATCAGGTCGCCGCTTGCAATGACGGGGCTGGGACCGGCCAGCGGTTCCGCACTTATCGGCGCCGCCTGTACGGCCTCGTCCGGATACACCGCCTTGACACCCGGCAGGTCAAGCAGCTTGTCCACCTGATTCCCGGGCAGCGTCAGTGCATACCCGTTAAACACTTCGGTAAATTCGCTGCCTGCCGCAGCACCGAGACGGGCGGCCGCCAGTTTAAAAGCGGCATGCTCGGCGCGGAGCTTGTTTCGCTGGAGCGACGGTGAGAAGGATTTCCCCGCACTTTGCTCCACAACCCTGGCAGGTTCGCTTCTCAGCTCAACGATGACCTTGATCGGAGCTGAAGAATCGGTGTGCGGAACATGATTTTTGGCTGCCGGCATTTCAGCGAGCATTGCCTTGAAGGCTTCTCCAAGATCTCCAGCGTCACCTCCCCATTTCGGAGTTACGCCCGGAGCTTCCGCAAATCCACCAGGAAGCGGAGGCAGGAAAGGCGCTGATGACGCAGCTCCAGCCGGGAGCAGCAGCGCAGCGGCCAAAGTAAGGCTGACTGCGCCTGCGCCGATCCTGCGGTAATCATTTTTTAACATTAGGAACCCCCTGTACATTGAAATCACTCCGGCATTTTATACGATCCTTACTCTCCGATATGTATGCGTAAAGGAATATGTAATAGGTAATCCGCCGGATAATCCCTTCAATTTTACAGTTATTTAGGCATTTCGAATATCGTGCTTAAGCACTATGTTCTATGACGTATAATCAAGGGATAAGTGCAATTAAAAATAAAAAAACATACAGACCGGCTGCCGGGAGCTGCCCGGCGGCTACGTCTATATGTTCGCTAAAATACTTGCATCATGTACAATGAGTTAAATTACTGCCGAGGAGATGTAGAATGGAAACAAAACGCGTTGATTTAATCCGTGAAGAGCTGTTAAGACTGGAAGAAAAGCTATTAACACCAGAGATACGTACTTCCGTAAAAGAACTCTCATTATTGCTTGCAGAGGAGTTCTTTGAATATGGAAGCTCGGGGAAGGTGTGGCGCATAAAAGATGGGATAGGCTCAAATGGAATAGGTGTTGTTAAAATGCAATTAAGTGATTTTGAAATTCACCCTTTATCTGAAAATATTGTTTTAGCAACATATAAAATATTCAATGAAGAAAAAGAGCAACATTCGCTACGCAGTTCAATATGGAAATATGAAGATTTGAAATGGCGTATGGTATTCCATCAAGGAACACCAATTGTCTAAGCTAACTAAGGGAACGTTAATTCAACGACAACAGCGGCGAACTAAGACTTTATTAATCAAGTCTTAGTTCGCCGCTGCTTTTATTAACGGATCAGTCTAAACCTTTTTTAATCCCTCTAACTCAAGCCGAAGGCGCCCCCTGTTTCCGCCGGAACCTGATTCTGGAAATACACAAGAGAAGGAGCGGAATGCCGATCATATTCACCGGAAGCACAAAATGAATCCAAATTTTCTCCAGAAGCACTTCCGTAGGCGGATTCAGCCGGATGACTCCCATGCAAACCAGAAAAGCTGCAGCTGCTACGAACCACAGGGTCCTTTTCCATTGATCAGCTTTTCCTATCCATTGGGAGATGCCTACGCTGGCTACAAACAAGTAAGCACACATCTTGATGAAAATGCTGACAAGCCAGATGGCCATAACGAAAATATCCATGTTCTGAATAAATTCCATGAGGTATACCATCTTGACCATTTCAAAAAAAGGAAAGTTCAACCTGGAGCTGATCTCCGGACCAAAGGTGAGGATCACCCATACAGATCCAAGCATCACGGTGAGTACGGAAATAAGCACTCCGCCCAAAATATACCGCTTAACTGGTGTTTTTGATTTTTTAATGTAGGGAATCAGCATCATAATCACTATGGATTCGCTGAAGAGTGAGGCTGGCGGAAGTGAGCCTTTTGCAATCGCAAGAATTCCTGAGTCATAATAAACCGGTAGGATATGGTTCAGTTTCAAGTTGTGAAG
The DNA here is from genome assembly GCF_023520895.1 of Paenibacillus sp. PK3_47. Taxonomy (NCBI): domain Bacteria; kingdom Bacillati; phylum Bacillota; class Bacilli; order Caryophanales; family Paenibacillaceae; genus Paenibacillus; species Paenibacillus sp. PK3_47. The sequence goes on along the minus strand of NZ_CP026029.1, from coordinate 6,410,896 downwards.
CGTTAGCACAAAAGTCAGCAGCAGGATTACTGACAAAATGGGTCCCCACAGCTCGCTGCATCTCCCGATGACCTCAATTCCTCCACGGCTTACGGCATAGATGACAACGATGAACATGGAACCTATAATTATCCAGTCCGGCGTTTTGTACAGCACATTCAGCCGGATAAAGCTGAACTCTTCCCGCAAAATCATAGCCATCACCCAAATCCACTGCAAAAAATAAGGGATTACAATCAGCTTGCCGGGCCACTTTCCCAGGATAGTCACAGCATATTGGACCATGGTCTGATCAGGATGCCGCAGGCTGGCAGAAGCTGCAATATACGTAACGAGCAGACTTATTCCTCCTGCCACCAGAAATGAGAGCCATACGTCCTGTCTGGAAGACTTGGCAGAAATCGCGATTGAAATTAGAAGATTCATACCAACTTCCAGCATCCACAACGTCCAGAACAGTTGTTTTCCGGTAATTTTCATTCTTCCGGTCCCCCTGCTTTCACAGGCAGGAGCGATTTCCCCAAATTCCCCGTGTTTGTTATATCAATTTTTACGCTCAGTGCAATTTCGGCCTTCGGAAAAAGCTCCGTCCATTCGGATTCGATGCTCTTCCATTTTTGCGGATGCTGGCGGTGCAGCGTTTCGCCTAGTTCGAAGACATCACATTTGTAGTCTTTTTGCACTTTGGCCACCACTTCTTCAACCCTTCTCAACAAAATTGACTCCATGGCCCGCTCGACCTTTTTAACATTATAGGATTTGGACAAATCCAGCGTGGTGTTATTTTCGTTCAGCGTTCCTGCACCTTGCAGCGTCACATTAAATAAGATTCTATCTCCCTGTATGTCTGACCGGATCTTCTTTTTAAATTCAGCTAACGATAAGGAGTAGTTCTCTGCCGGCGCTTCTTCCAAAGTCCCTGTCACATCTTTTTGATGAAGATTTCCGGTTATCCAAAGACGAAGCCAATATTCTTCGCTGTCGAGATAACCTTTTAATTTGAGGTCCTTGTCAAAAATGGCGGAACCGGCAATTTCGAGCGTTGGTTTAGGCGGGCTGTCATTTTTATTTTCCGTTTGCACCGTTTTTACAGGCTGGACTATATGGACTGTTGGCATGACCGAACATCCCGGCCCGTTGACAGCTATAAGAAAATCAATCAGGGAGCGCGCTATGGGAGCCCCCATTTTTTCTTGAATCTTCTGCACGGCAAGTGCGGGGTTCATCTCAAGCTGATAGGCGAGACTCATGGCTTTCTGGGCTGTACCGTCTTTTACGACAAATATATTGGCGCGGGGACGAACCTGGGGATTTCTGCTGAATTGATCCATAACGCCGGCGATGCCTTGTAGGGCCATTTTTTCACCAATAAAGATATTGCGCCGGTGGCCCGGGAAAATCGTACGAGATAGTTTCTTCTGCATATTGAGTCCGCTATCACTGATATTCTTGCCAATTGCGGTTTCTGTCATGAAAGCGTTGGAACCCCCTTGTTCGCCGCCTGCCTTGGAGCCGCCGCTGCTCTTCGAGCCTTTAGGCAGGACGAAGTTCGCCGTTCCCAGAACCGTATCATCCTCCAGCAGATCGACTCCCCAAGATAGAATAATGGCCCGGTCATTCAGTTCTTCTCTGTCCCAGCAGCCAGTGGCAAGCAGAGTGATCGTAACCATTAAGGCGATGAACCTGATGATTCTGCGCATTTGCGTCATGATCCTTCTCCTTCGGACTTCCTCCTGGGTTTAGGGATTTCCGGTTTTCCCGAAGCGGCTTTGCTTTGCTTGTACAGTTTCGTTTTGTGTGCACGTATCAGCACATCCTGTAACCCCTTCGCTTTTAACGGTGCAAATGGTGACATATAAGGTACACCAAACGGCTTCAACATCACCATATGCGCGCTGAGCGCGACCAGAAACATTACGATCCCGTAAAAGCCCAGAACCCCTGCCACAATCAGCAGCGGAAAACGCAGCATCCGGTAGCTGGTGCCGATGTTATAATGCGGGAATGCAAAAGAAGCGATGCCGGTTAATGAAACGATGATGACCAGCGGCGTCGAAACGATACCTGCTTCGACGATGGCCTGGCCGATAACAAGTGCCCCGGCAATACTGACTGCAGGACCTACCTGCTGCGGGAGCCTGATTCCCGCTTCCCTGAGCGCTTCAAAAATAAACTCCAGAAACAGCGCTTCGAAAACGGCTGGGAACGGTACACCTTCTCTGGCAGAAGCGATGCTGATCAGAAGCGGAGTGGGCACCACCTGCGGGTGAAAGGTTGTCAGCGCCACATAAAGTGACGGAAGCAGCAATGAGATATGCACAAAAGAATACCGGACCCAGCGGATAAATGTAGCATACATCCAGCGCTCGGAATAGTCGTCCGCCGCTTGCAGGCCAGACCAGTAGGTCATGGGTAAAATCAGTACAAAAGGAGTATTGTCGACGATAATCACAACTTTCCCCTCCAGCAGGCTCGATGCCGCCACATCGGGACGCTCGGTATTTTGAACCTGCGGAAACGGGGAATACGGGTTATCCTCAATGAATTCTTCTACATCACCGGAATGGATAATGCCTTCAAGCTTCACCTGCTTTAACCGCTGCTTGACCTCTTTGACCAGCGAAGCTTTTGCTTTGCCTTCGATATACATCATGACGATTTCCGTAACTGTCAGTGTTCCCAGCGTAGTTGCTTCCGTCTTTAACAGAGGGGTGCGGATTCTTCTACGCAGCAGGGTTATATTGGTTTGCAGAGTTTCCACGAAGGAGTCCTTCGGTCCCCGGACGGCCTTCTCCGAGGTCGGTTCTTCTGGCGTGCGTTCCTCCATTTTCGACAAGTTGATCAGCATAGCGTAAGATGTATCACGCAAAAAAACAGCCGTTTGCCCCTTGAGAATGGCTTGTACCGTCTGCTTTAGACTAGTGGTCTTTTTTACAAACAGCGCCTCGACCAGTACATCCTCCGGGGTTTCCACAGAATTTCCGGAGAGGTTATGTGCGTTCCCTTCCCGTTCCCCGCCTTCGGTATGCCAGCGCCCAAAGTGCTCTATAAGGGGTCTGAGTACAACCTGCTCCAGCTGGTTCGTATCTGTCATCCCGTCAAAAAACACCAGTACTGCCTGATCCGTTCCTCCCGCGGAACATTTGCGTGTCACCAAATCGGAGCAGAGGGTGAATTCATCCTGCAATTTCCGCAAATTGTCTGCCAGCGAAGAAGATAGATGATCTTTAGCATGTATGGCTCCGGATGACTGGTCTGGCGCTGTGTTATCTTCAGTTGGACATTTCCGGTTCTCTATGTCGGATGAAGTCATAGGCATATCCCTCCTACCGTTGGTATTTGCAGGGAGTGAAGGAAATATTCATTGCTGTGCTGCCAGCAGCTTGTATAGTTAAAGCAAAAGCTTAGTTTCACCAATAACAAACCCACGCTTGGCGTGGGTTGAAAAGTTTCGATATACCGGGTATCAAATCTAGCGTTTCCGATTTATAGAATACAGACCGTATTTCATCCGGATTTCTTGGGACTCCTGCTGCAAAAAAACTATTCTCGACCGTGCTTTTTGTTACAGATCAATCTTTACCGGACTATCGCCATAGATTTCAAACGGTCCAGGAGTTACATTTCTTTCTGGGCGAAGCTCATGAAAGAAGTCGTGGTCGAAACGGTAAGGAGATCCATCCGGTTCCTCATAGTGCATCTCGGCATGATGACTTCTGCCGAGAAGATCCGTTGTGATTACCGCAGAAGCTGCGGCACGCATTATCTCAGGATTATGAATCCGGACTTGTACCTTGCATTTCGCCGGATCGGTTACAATCTCGATCCCGCCCTTGACATCAACCTTGGCATTTGGTTCATGACTGCTCGGCACCGCGCCTTTAAAATACAGATTGCCCTGTATCGCAACGGGCAGCGCTATACTTTCCGGCTGCACAAACTTTCCGGATTCTTTTAAAGCCTCAGTTTCTTCCTTGGAATATTCCCACCACCGCTTTTGATGAATACTTGGATAATCATTGTAGCCGCCCAATCCTGCAGGATGAAGATAACAGAGGGAGTTATCCGGTACACCATCCATCACCGCGGCACCGCCGTAATCTTTTCCTTCTCTTGGAGATAGCGGAAGGTGCTCAAAAAAGGTCATAGGCTGCGGCTCCTTGCCCTGATCGTCATTACCTATAAATAGGTTATTGTAATATTTGTCGTCGCCGCCAGTGATGTTGCTGTACCCGGCAACCGCTGTCTCATGAGGCATATGGTAAGGAGTATAGCGGGTAAGTTCAGGACGCACCACAAATCTGCCGGCAAACAGATTGTGAACGAACGCACCGCCCTGGGCCATGTTGCGGAAGTTCATCGGCGACAGGAAAAGGTTATGATCCACCATATATGGACCGTGGCAGACCTCCACGAAGAGATCCTCGGACAAATTATCGTAAAAGATATTCCTGCTGATACGGGTGCCCTGCGCCTGCCAATCCAGCCAAAGTGCCCGGTAGGAGCTAAAGATGACATTCCCGCAGATCTGGGTATCCAGTGCGGCATGAAGTTTGATCCCCCCCACTTCCGCACCGTGGAAGATGCGTTTGTGGTGAATATTATAAATACGGTTTTGGTAGATCCGGCTAAAAGCAGCGCCTAAATGTCCAACGATTCCGGCCTGTTCACAATCATGTATAACGTTGTTGCGGACCAAATGGCTTCCGATCTGATCTTTATGCCAATCCCTGCGCAATGCACGGAAAATAACCTCCTGTTCCCGTTGCGTTCCGCCTTTGCCGGGATAGTTCGAGAATTCGTTCTGGCCGGTAGTTATTTCTTTGCCGAGGCTGATCCCTGTGCATTTGGATTCGTTGATCAGGTTATTCTCAATAATCCAGCCTTTACTCCAATGGGGACCGATAAGCCCTTCTTGCAAAGCGGTTGGCGGGGCCCACTGGGGAGATGCCTGCCGGAGTGTGAAGCCCCTGACGGTAATATAGCTGCGGCCGGACTTCTCAGGCCAGAAGCAATAAGGGCGCACATTGATTTCCACATTCTCTTGGCGTGGGTCCTTGCCTCCAAAGTTGGCCCATATCGTAGTGGTAGTTGAGTTTACTTCCGCGTACCATTGGAGCAGAGAATCCTCCGCATATTTGGCCTGCGGCCAAACCTGGGGATTATGAAGTTTGTTAGCGCTGTCACATTCATATAGCGATTTTCCGTCAAGATACACATCCCCAAGATGCGTCTCGAACGCACCTTCAAACAACCAATCTCCGTACAATTTGGTCCCGTAGGGATTGCGGATGACGAACAGACTGTTCGGCACCTCCGTCCTCCAGACACCGTCCCCTTCCTCTATCCAGTCAGACACTGGCTCAGCACCCGTGATAACCACTTCTCCATCCCCGGCAGACTGGTATACAATCCTCTGTTCCTTTGTTCCTCCATGGGCCGGATTGACCCATTCTCTGTAAACACCGGCATGCACGGTTACGACATCTCCCGGTTCCGCTACAGCAGCAGCGCGGGAAATCGAACGGAATGGTTCTGCCTCCGTACCCTGTGCTTGATCGCTTCCTTGAATTGCTACATGATATTCCACTGATTACCGCCCTTCCTTGAATGTCCTCAAATAAGCATTATTTTTTGGTATGTAAAACACACCACCTATAGTTTATAACGCAACACTGAAGCAGCGCATTGATATTTACAGAACTTTTGTTGATATATCCAAAGAGAAAGGAGCCTATGATGCCGCAGATAAAAGTCCTATAGCCACTGCGATTCCAAAAATCAAAACAATGATTGCCATAGGTAAAGTGAACTGTCCTATTGCGAACAACAGAATGTAAACGGCCCCTAATACGAATGGAAAAGATGCGACAGTGTTGATATGAATATGCAGCTGATTCGCCGCAAGTGAGTTCAGATCAGCCCCCTGCTCCACTTTTAAGCTAATGTTCATAATTTCCTTCTTACGATTTTGGCATTGTGGAATGTACGGCTTGCCCTTTTTTATTTCCTTTGCCCGCTTGGCGGCGTATACTTTATACAGTATCTGCTTGCAGAAGGAGGAGGCATTTTTGCGAAAACGGGGTGCGGTTGGAGCGGAAAGCAGGCAGCGGCTGCTTGAGGCCGCGGGGGAAGAGTTTGCTCAAAACGGATTTCATCAGACGAAAATTAGCACGATTGTAGCCAAGGCGGGTGTAACGCAGCCTGCTTTTTATTTGTATTTTGCGAATAAGGAAGCCGCTTTTGCCGAACTGGTAAATGAGTTCCGGAGAGGATTTACGGCGGTTGTCCGGCAAAGCCATGTCCCGCCCGGCAAGAATCAGGGCGACCTGAAGCGGTCTGTTGTGGAGGGGCTGGAGCAGATTTATCATTTTCTGGGAAGTCATCCGGATCTGACAAGGATCGGGCTGTTCGAAGCTGCTGAAGCGGCGGAGATCAAGGCCGAAGTAGCCCTGCTAATGAAGCAAAATTTGATTGAAGAGCAGCAGGCGGGGTATTTCCGGCAGGATGTGGATACGGAATTCTTTGCCGAATCGCTGTTTGGCATTGTGGAACGCTTAACGCTGATCAAGCTGCTGCCGGGGCTTGAAAGCCCGTTGACACTGGCGCAGCAGACCCAGGATCTGTTTTTTTACGGGATTCTGGATGCGGAGAACCGCGGCGGGAGTACATAATGAGTAGAAAAAGAACCGTGGGCCTGCAGCTGGCCACGGTTCTTTTGTAATCATTGATGCTCTCGTTTCCGCTCCTGCGTATTACATCGCATTGGCGGCATAGAAGCCGGAACGGACGGCGGTACCGACCTTGCCGATTTTTACACAATCACCGATCAGGCTGGTTTTAGAGCTGTAGCGGGCTTTGATCTGCTCGGCAACGGCGGTGTTCTTTCTCATGCCAAACGCATTGATGACGGTATCAGCTTCCAGGAACGTCTTTGTGCCGTCTGCTTGCTCGGTCCAGAGGCCGCCTTCTTCGAAGGAGAGTACTTTGTGACCGCCAAGTATGCGTACGCCGTACTCCTCCAGCATAGGCAGCAGCGCTGCGCGATTGATATACATGACATCCTGGGCTGCCTCAGGGCGCATCTCGACGATCGTAATCTGCTTGCCCTCCATGGCCAGCTCCAGTCCAAGATCGCAGCCGGTCAGGCCGCCCCCGGTAATCACAATATGATCTCCGCGGACCAGCTCAGGCTGCAGATGTGCTTCAATTGCGCCAATCACATGGTCGCTGTCAATGCCCGGAATCGGCGGAACCAGCGGTACTGCTCCTGTACCGATCAGAATATGATCGGCCGCTTCCAGCACGGCATCATCCGGGGTAATCTCCGTGTTCAAGTACACCTTCACGCCAAGCTGTTGGAGCTGCCGCTCATACCAGCGGATCAATCCGCGCAGCTGACTTTTGAACTCAGGGGTTGCCGCACTGGTTACCTGCCCGCCTACGGTTGCTTCCTTCTCGAACAGGGTGACGTCATGGCCTCTAAGCGCTGCTACGCGGGCTGCCTCCAGGCCGGAGGGCCCGCCGCCGATAACGACAACCTTTTCAGGAGCTGCCGCCGGGCGGATGGCGAACCGCTTCTCGTTGGCAGCCTGGATGTTGACTGCACAGCTGATTTTCGTATTGCGTTCAATGGTACGGCCGATACATTCTTCGTTGCAGCGGATGCAAGGACGGATATCTTCGCGCAGGTTAAAACGCAATTTGTTCGGCAGTTCCGGATCGGCGATCAGGGCGCGCCCGAACATGATAAAGTCTGCATTTCCGGATTCGATCAGCTTGACGGCGCTTTCCGGTGTATGGCTGCCCGAGTTGAGGATCGGGATGTTCACAACTTTACGGGCCGGTTCGCACATGTAATCCATACAGGCGTCGCCCAGATAAGCCGGAGGAAAAATATAATCGATCCGCTCATACGCCCCGGCATCAATATCGATGGCATTCACACCGGCGCGTTCCAGGATTTGCAGCATCTCCAGGCTGTCTTCAACGGTACGGCCGCCTTCGAAACGGTGATCAAGCGCAATGCGGAACAGGATCGGCATATGCGGACCGACGGCTTCACGGATTGCCTGCACGATCTCCACCGCAAAGCGCATCCGCTTCTCTGTGCTGCCGCCGTATTCGTCCTCACGATGATTCCAAAGCGGTGACATGAACTGATCGATCAGATAACCGGCATGAGCATGAATTTCAATGCCGTCAAAGCCGGCTCGCTTCAGGCGGGCAGCGGAGTCTTTAAATTGCTCCATAATGACACGGATCTCCTCCACGGTCAGCGGATGGCAGATCACGCTGGGGTCAGCGAAGGCCGGAATGGCGGACGCTGAGACTGGTGGTTTGTCGGAACGGTCGATCAGAGCATTGCGGCCGGTACCGCAGCTAAGCTGAGCGATAATCTTGGTGCCATACTGCTGTACGGCATCCACCAGATCAGTGAGCAGCGGAACGACATAATCTTTTTCCACGATGCCTTCAAGAACGCCCTGGGCTAAATCTTCGGTGAGAAACTGGGCGCCAAGAATAATCATGCCAGCGCCTCCTCTTGCCCGCTCTTCATAATAATCAATTTCATCCAGTGAAATGCGCCCGTCCGGGCCAGCCGAGTTGGTGCCCATTGGGGACATAACAATCCGATTCTTGATTTCCATATTTCCGATGGAAAAAGGGGTGAACAGCTTTTCATACGGGTGACTCATGATGATGACCTCCTGGTGATGAATTAAGTTACTCGTGAGTAATATAATGATTGTGTTCATTGTATTCTTTTGAACTAATGCAGTATGTGAAAAATATCACTTTAACGGTCCCGTGATTATACATAACGCTTTTCATTTAGCTGCAATGATAGCTCTCTGCGTTGCTTCTGCAAAAAAAGAGTAAAAAAGAGCCGATGACTAAGGTTACGGTCACCGGCTCTTGCCTGCGTATTGAAATTTATCTAAACGTCAACGCCATTTTCCTGTCTGTCAGCATAATTGTACTTATACTTCCTTCTCCATCCAAAAAAGCCGAAATCAAATAAATTTTGGTATCATCCTCAAATGTCTTTGCCCACTCTTTTTCCTTTAAAAACTGTTTATTGTCCGAATCATAAGCATAATCTAAATTTCTCTCCAGATCACTGAGATAATTATCCCCATAAATCCCTTTAACAGCATCCTTGTTCATTCCAATCCTGGCACCATCGACAGTCTCATAAGCCTCTTCCGACCCTTCAGTTAAATAAATGCCGGCTACTTCATCCTCGCGGTACATCACTTTTACTCCGGAGCTATAGGAGAATGAATCACCAATATCTAATTGTTCCCCTTCACCAAGCACACTTTCTGCATCAGCACGGCTCATTCCGTAACTGACAACGGCTTTACTGTCATCCACCTTTCTTATGGCTAAGTCTTTCGTGGTAAGCCCGCCATTAGATGATCCGCATGCAGTGATTAGTAAAGCTATAAAAAGTAAAGCTAAAAATCCCTTCCGCATACCCATCCCCCTAAATGATTTTCTAAATTTCACCATTATAATATGTGTGAACCGCATCAGGTTTAAATGAACCAGCGGAGGGAAAAAGTTATTTCGTTTTAGTTGTCCCGGCATAGAACAAAATTTGAGCTTTTAAAATATAAAACCCGCGCTGAGCGCGGGTTCTGATAAACTTATGTTCTTGTCCAGAGATCTTCCCTCTGAGAATTGTTACAGTTCCAGATCAGCTGCCAATGCATTCGCTTCAACCTGCTCCGGACTTTTACATCCCGGAATGACGCAGCTTACGGCCGGATGCTTCAGACACCAGGCGAGGGCCCATGAGGCCATATCCATACCTTCCGGTACTTCGTTCTTCTGGATTTCACTTACCAGCTTCAGCTTCGCATCGATCTCTTCACGTTCATGGCCCTTTCTGACATTGTCATTGAAAACCGTGCCCGGCTTGTATTTGCCGCTCAGGTAGCCGCTGGCCAGCGGGACTCTCGCTAACACACCGAGATCCTGCTCCTGGCATGACGGGAATACCCTCTCTTCCGGCTTCTGGTCCAGACGGTTATACACAACCTGTATAGCCTTCGCATTTACCTCTGTAGCCTTACGCGTCTGATGCAGATTATCGTTGCTTCCGATAGAGATTCCGAGATTCCGGATTTTACCGGCCTGCACCTGCTTGTCCAGCATGGTCCACAGCGCGTCGTTATCGAACGCCTCATCCGAACCGGAATGGAACTGATACAAATCGACATAATCCGTTCTGAGGGCTTTCAGGGATTCTTCCAGCTGGATGCGAATTTGATCCACACTCCATGCATTTGCCCAGTGATCATGCCACAGGTGGCCGAATTTGGTTGCAATCACCCAATCTTCACGCCGGTCCCGGGATATAAAATCGCCGATAAAGGTCTCCGACATATGATGAGGTCCGTAGCATTCGGCCGTATCAATCAAGTTAATGCCCAGTTCTTTGGCCCGGTAGAGAATCGCATCGACTTCCTCCTGGGTATAATCCTTGCCCCAGTCCCCGCCAAACTGCCATGTGCCCACGCCTACGACGGATACATCCAATTCGGTTTTTCCCAATCTTCTGTACTTCATTCTGTTCACCTCGTATTTATATACCTGATAGATAACGCTCTCATGATAATGGATATCCGAAAATATATCAAATTAGGTTCATTTAATGGTGCTCTTATTTGGATTAACTTCTTCCTCCTCATTCTGACTGCCCTTTACTTCGGCACGGTTAAGAATTACCCACTGATTGACTTCATTATACCCGGATACTTCGGCGGTCACGCGGTGCCGCGGGTACATCCATTCAGCAGGGGTTTTAGATTTCAGAACAAAAGTGTCCGTTATACCAACGGCCTGAGAGTCCTGTAAGTTTATCAAGGTACCTTGGGGGAAAAAAGCTTCTATGTACCCTTCCGCCTGAAACCCAACGGGGAACAAGCTTTTGGTCCGTTCCCAGGATTCCATGCAGAGTTGAAGCTGATTATGCCAGAGCTTCTCAAATTCCTCCGGACTTATTTCTATGTAATAAGGTTCCTGCTCATCCAGCGGATGTTCTGCCAGCATGTAGTGATAGAGTTCATGCTTACGGTTGGATGTAATACAGCTGCCGTCATCCTGATAAACCATTTGTCTGTATGCCACACCATCGTTATCGATTTCAAAATACCAGGTTCCCATGCCCTGCTCCTGAATGTCTTTTAAATATTTCATAATATTCACTCCCATCAGCACCTTAGTCTATTTTACTGCAGGTACAGAATTTGGACATCATATCTTGTCTTTTTTCGATGAATTTTAATTGCTACTCATGGGGGAATAATGAATGAATCAGAGCTTATTGTTTTTGCAAAGGTTTATAAAAAGTCCAAAAAATGTGGGCAGTACCACACCATCGGGAAATTATTTTGACCGCTTCTATAAGGTTGACCACTCGCGGAGCAGTGAAGGCATCCAGACCGGGGCAGGCCTGGGCCTTTCCATTGCCATGAACATTGCCGGGCTCCATGGAGGATCACTTACTCTCCACCATGAGGGCAATGTATTTACTTTTCAATTGAGACTGCCCCAATCTCCCCCTACTTCCCCCGGACCACACGGAATCCCTGATCCGGACCGTAGCCGTTCGCCTCGAACTTACCCCGGAAAGGGGTCTTGTCATTGCTGATATCGCCGATCCAGCCGCCGCCTTTTACGATCCGGTACGTACCGCTGCTGATACCTGCTCCGCTGTACCAATCCCAGCACCATTCCCGGACATTCCCGGACATATCATTTAGACCGAGCTCATTCGGTTTTTTGCCTCCGCCGGCATGAGTTTTATTATGATTCTGCTCGATGACCGGCCACTGCCAATCTCCTGACAGGTAGTGGTCTCCGGCATTGCGCCAATACCAGGCCACATCGTCTGCATTATTGCTGCCGCTGTAGGTATAGCTTTGGCTCCGCTGCCCTCCGCTTGCCGCATACTCCCACTCTTCTTCCGTCGGCAGCCGGTAACCGTTGGCCCCCTCATTCAGGCTGACCGTCCATTTCAGCGTATCATTATCGTTTTTGTTGTCCGGGTCTTTAGTCTGCTTATCTATCCGGTAAAAGGGTTCCAAGCCCTCCTGTATGCTCCGCCGATTGCAATACTCTACTGCATCATACCAGCTCACCATTTCCACCGGCAGCTGACTGCCTTTAAAAAGTGAGGGGTTGCCGCCCATAACCTCCTGCCATTCTTGCTGCGTAACCTCGTTACGGCCTATATAGAAATCAGGAATCCGGGTTTCTTGCCCATAATAATTGGTTTTTGGATTTACGAACTTCCCGCCTTCGACAAATACAAGTGGATCCTCCTTGACGGGTTCACCGGCGGGTTCCGGAGGGTCGCCGTGTTGCTGAGAGCAGGCACTGAGGATAAGGATTACAGCCATTGCTATGACTGTGAGCACATTCTTCATCTTTTGCATGGGTTAGCCCTCCTTTAAGCTGATAGGCGAAGGCCGAGCCTGCGCGCTACAATACTAATGATAAGGCCGCCCGGCTCAGCCGGACGGCCCACAGTATGATTACGGTTAACCGTTTACCATACGGTTACATTGGAGCTGCCGCTGCTTTGGTAGCCTTCGGTAGCGAGTACCTGGTAAGACCAGCTGCTGCCGAGATTCATCCCCTTGCTCTTCCATGCGTTGACATGATTGGCGAACGTGATAGCAACATTACTGCCGGTCGGCCGCTTCGACTGACGGACACTCCAGTACTGCGGGAAGGTGGCGGTGCCGTCAATGGACGGCGCATTATACCGCATAGTGGTGTAGATATCATAAGTGCCGCCGTCACTGGTCACTGAACCTTTATAAGTTCCGGTCGGCCGGTAGGTACCCCAGCTGTCCACCACATAGTATTCAATCAAAGAATTTCTGGTCCAGCCGTAGAGTGTCAGATACGCATTGCCCGATGGAGCGAATACACCGGCATTATAGTTGACTGTTCGGGAAGGCGAGCCGGTATTCCAGCCTTTGCCGACAACAAAGTTGCCGGTATTCGACCAGTTCACGCTATAATTCCCTCCTGAGCCGTTAACAGCATTTACAGTTCCGCCGCCATCCGTCCAGTTCTGCCAATAGTCTGTCGCAGCTGCACCTGCTGTTGCTGCAAACATGCCGAAAGCCATAGAAGCGGTAAGAAGCACGGTGAGAACCTTTTTAAATTTGAACATGAATATACCTCCTAGAGTGATTAGATAATTACTGCCGAGCGGTATCCTGCTGGAATATTGTCCTGCCCTTATTCCCTTGAATTCACATCTGCAGAATCTCCTGGAGTACATGAACTAAATCAACTTCCTCTGTTCTCCTGCGGCCTCCTCTCGTTCATCTGGTTCTTATCGCATATTTGCAAATATACGGGATAATTATAAAATGATAGCGCTGTCATAACAATCTGCCAAATTAAAGGTTTTATCCTGATTTTTTCATATATTATATTATTTGGTGCAAGAGCATCCGGTATAAACCAAGTGTCATTAACTCACATCCTCCCTCCCATCCCTTATATCCTGCGGATTATGAAGTATTGATTATAGCTGTACTTTTCAGAGGTGACGTATAATTTCGGAGATCAGAGTTATGCGCTTATCAAATTTATTTTCAATAAGGAGAGGTTCTAATCATTGTGAAAAAAACAAAACGCCTGTCAGCCATGTTTGTAAGCTTCCTGCTCCTGGTATCGTCCGTTCCCTTACCTATGTCGGCAGAGGAAGTGACAGATCCCTACAGCGGGATGATCAGCATTCAGAGCAAGTGGAAAGGAAGTGTCTTCGGTGATGTGGGGGGTCAGGACAAAATTACGCCAGCGAACTTTGGGATCACCGAGCAAGGCGAAGGAACAGTTACACTCCGCAGCTCGAATGACAGAGGAAAAATCTCGGGCAGCACCGAAGGAATCGCTTATTACTATCAGGAGATCGATCCGGCAGTGAATTTTGAATTAAAAGCAACAGCCCATGTAGATACTTGGACGGCCAATAATCAGGTATCCTTCGGCATTATGCTGCGGAGCAGTGTGTGGGACAACCAATCCGGAGCCTACACTGGTGATTATGTATCCGCAGGTGCATTGGACCAAGAAATGAAAGCGTTTCACAAGTCACAGGGCGGCAGCTTGCAGAAGCTTGGACTTACGGCTGCAAACCGGCCGGCCCAGGGCGAAGATTACGAATTAAGCATCAAGAAAACCGGGAATTTGTATACGGTGCAGATCGGCAGTGAAATCAAAATCATTGATAGCTTTGCGGGCTCTATACAATATGCCGGTCTTTATACCGCCAGAAATACGGCAGTCACCTTCCGGAACGTTCATTTGATCCAGGAAGGAGCAGTGGATTTGGGACCTTGGGCGTTCAGCGCCTTTGGAGGCAATACCAGCCCGGTTAAAAACTCCGAACCGATTGTTGAGGATCAGTCTACAGTAACGATGTCTACTTACGGCGGTAAAATCTCCAGCAGCGATGAGGGATTATCTTTTTATTACAAAGAGCTTCCCGCTGATCTGAACTTTGAGCTAAAAGCCCGGGCAAGTGTCACTGCATTTAATACTAACAGTACCGTCAGCACACCTAATCAGAAATCCTTTGGACTCATGATTAGGGATACGGTTGGAAACCATGGAGAATCCGGCACTACCACCTCCAATTATGCTGCTGTGGGTGCGCTGGATTTAGCGATGAAAGGATTTTATAAGAAAAATACACAAGTCAAACTGAATCCGTATAGCGGGAGTAATGTCCCGGCTGCGGGTGAAGTCTACGATCTTAGCATCAAAAAATCGGGCAGTACTTATTCTCTAAGTGTCGACGGCCAGACGGAAATCGTGACACTGGAGGATACGTTTACCGGTACGCTTTTTGCCGGAATTTATGTGGCCAGAGATGCAACGGTAACTTTTAGCAATCTGGACATCCAGGCTGAGACCACAAAGGTAATCAGCCTGTCTGCCGATACGGGCGGAATGACGAAAACCTCTTATTTGGTTGGCGAACCCCTGGACCTGAACGGACTGGTCATTAAAGCTTTGTTCTCAGATAACAGTGAAGCCACCCTTTCTCCGGCTGATTACATCGTTACCGGCTTTGACAGCAGCAAGGCTGGGGAGAATACCGTGACCATTCATTATAACGGTGCTTCCGCAGATATCTCACTGCAAATTCTGCCGTTATCCATGACCTCATTATCTGTAAAATATGAGCCGGCCAAAACGGTCTATTATCCGGGGGATGCTTTTGATCCGGAGGGGTTGGTTCTTGCTGCTGTTTATAATGACGGCTATCTCAGCAAGGAGCTGACTTATGACCTTTATACCCTCTCCATCGGCGGACAACCGGTGACGGAACAGCTGCCCTATACATTCACAAAATCAGGTTCGCATGAAGTCATGATCACATCGGCTGAGAACCCGGCCATCACTACATCATTTAACGTTGACGTCATTGATGCTTCCCTATCCAAATTAGAGATTAGACATGAGCCCAAACAAACCGTCTATTACATCGGTGATTCCCTTCAATTAGAAGGTTTAGTCCTGTATGCGCATTACTCTGATCACACTCAAGTAAGACTGACCAAAGAGGAGTACACCGTCTCTCCCCTCAATACCTCTACACCAGGAGAGAAGGAAATCACGGTAACTCACAAAGGAATAACAGCAGCTTTCACGGTTAAGGTTAAAATAAAGCAGCTCACAGGCATCGAAGTCACAAGCTATCCGGCAACCACCTTTTTCATTAATGATGACTTTAACAGCGATCATCTGACCGTATCGAAGGTGTACGACAGCTCGGACCGGGAAGTTCTAAGCGGTTTTACGCTGGACAGCTCCAGGTTCAATAACCAAAAGGCCGGAGTCTATGAAATTAGAATCATACCAGAGGATTCGTCCATACAGCCCATTACGTATGCAGTCACGGTAAAGGAAAAGATTGAGCCTGTCTGGCACAGTATCTCTTTCGGCCAGTCCACCTCTGCGGCTAACAACACAGTGGTTCAAAAAGAAGACGGCACTGTAGAGCTGATCGCCCTGGAAGGCGGCGGTAAGGTCACTGAAGACCACGATGGCATTACCTTCTACTACACAGAGCTCGATGCTGAAGAAGATAATTTCGTGCTGTCCGCAGATATAGAGGTGCTGGCGTACGCCAAAACTCCATATGACGGACAAGAATCCTTCGGCATTATGGCGCGTGATGCTATTGGGACATCCGGGAACAGCAGTGTATTCGCTTCGAATATCGCAGCGGTCGGCGGCTACAGCGGCGGGACCAAAAGTCCTCTGGGAACCCAGCTGTTCGTCCGCTCCGGCGCCCTGAAATCCGATGGAACCGGAAGCCAGGGCATTAAGACAATTATGCTGAAAAATGAGCGGCCTGCACCCGGCAATACGGTCCCTGCAGCGCCTTACCGGCTAACGCTGTCGAAGACGAATAGCGGTTTCACAGGAAGGCTTAATAACGATCAGGAATCCATCATCTTTCAGCCCGATATCCTTAACGTCCAAGACTCCAAAATGTATGTCGGATTCTATGCCGCCCGTCTAGCTACGATAGACATCCGCAATATCGAGTTGACGGTGACAAGCGCCGCTACAGATCCACCTAAAGTTGAACCCCCGGCAGCGCCGGTTACGCCAAGCTTGAGCATATTGTCTCCTAGCAAGACCTCTATACCGGAATATCAGATGATTGTGCGTTCTAATGTCAGCGGAACCTTAACCGTGAAGCAGGGATCGAAGATGATCGCACAGGATATCGGGGCGATAGCCGGTAAGCGCCTTGCGGTTCCAGCGGTAATCGGTGAACAAGGGGATACGAACTTCAGCGTTACTTTCTGGCCGGAGGATACCCAGTATTTGACCTCTTACGATAAAATCGTCCAGAACTTCACCGTAACCAGAAACAGCTATGGCGAGGGAACAGATATTTATGTATCTCCTGCAGGAACAAGCGCCGGGGATGGAACCACCGCGCATCCGCTTGATCTTGATACCGCGATTGATTATGTCCAGCCAGGTCAGCATATTATTGTGCTTGACGGTCATTATGTGCGCAAATCACCGCTTGTCATTGCAAAGTACAATGATGGTACGGAGGCTGCCAAAAAGGTTCTTGAAGCTGCACCGGGTGCAAGGCCAATCATTGATTTTGATAAAAAAACAGAAGGTGTGCTGCTCAGCGGGAACTATTGGCATGTGAAGGGTCTGGATTTTACCCGTTCAGCGGCCAATACCAAGGGCTTTACGGTTGGAGGCAGCTATAACATTGTTGAAAACAGCCGCTTCTATGCGAACGGTGACACAGGCCTGCAGATCAGCCGGACAGACGGAACCGCACAAACAATAGCCGAATGGCCATCATATAACTTGATTCTGAACAGCACCTCCTTTGATAACCGGGATCCGTCCGACAATAACGCAGACGGCTTTGCAGCGAAGCTGACTTCCGGAGTAGGGAATATTTTCAGAGGCTGTCTGGCACATAATAACATTGATGACGGCTGGGACTTATATACTAAGGCAGGCTCAGGCGCGATCGGTCCCGTAATCATCGAGAATAGCGCTGCCTTCAATAACGGATATTTAACCGACGGAACGGCAGGTGCCGGGGATAAGAACGGCTTCAAACTGGGTGGAGAAGGCATTCACGTCCCTCATATCATCCGTAATTCCATTGCTTTCGGCAACGGCGCTTATGGTTACACCAGTAACAGTAATCCGGGAGTTATTGCTGTTAACAACACCGGATTTAATAATACCCGCGGGAACCTTAGCTTCACCACCTATGACCAGATTACTGCAGACTTTAAGATCGACGGCTTTGTATCCTATCAGACGAAGAGCATTGGCAAAGACCAGTATCCTGCTTCGCTGGCTGCAGACCATAACTTCATGTACGATGGTGCCGTGTCAGTCAACAAGTCGGGCAAGCAGCTGACAGAGGCTAACTTTGCAAGCCTGCAGCCGGTGACCTCTTATTCGAGGGATACGGAGGGAAATATCATCTGGGGTGATTTCCTGAAGTTCATTCCTTTTGAAGATCCGGGTACGCAACCAGAGCCTGAGCCGGAACCGGAGCCAGAACCAGAACCAGGGACAAATCCGTCACCAAGCCCTTCGGCAACGCCGGGTCCTTCCCCTGCACCGGAGCCGACGGCTACACCAGATCCCTCAGCTGCACCGGACACTGGCAGCGCCGGATCAGTCATTAAAGATTCTTTAACTACGGCCCTCCTGTTGGACGGCAGCGTCAGAGTTGAATTACCCGTAAATGTCAGCACAGGAAAAGCTAGAGCTGTGCTGAATGATTCCTCTCTGCAAAAGATAATGACTTTAGCCAAAGCCAATGCTGCTGGTGAAAAGACGATCCGGATTCAGCTGACCGCTGAGCCAGCTGAGAATATGAAGGAAGTTGAGCTAAGCCTCCCTGCTTCAGCATTTCGCTCAGATGCTGCGCCTCTGCAGTTTGAGATTAGTTCATCCTTAGCGGCGGTTAGTTTATCTGACAGTATATTCTCTGCAGAGATGCTGGACGGTGCAAGCACTGTGACCTTATCGTTAAGAACCGTAGATGCTGAAGGGCAGCTAAAAGCTAAGTTAGGCGGCAGTCCGCTTGTGGAAGTTAAGCTTCATCTGGAAGGCGCAAAGCTGCAGCCTGATACTCTGCAGTCAGCCATAGAGATCGGGCTTCCGCATGCACCAGCCGTTCCTGCAGCCAATAATGCCTTTATTGTGGTCTGGAATGTAGATGACAAGGGAATCATCCAGCCTGTAATTAGCGCGGAGTATAGCAGAGAGAAGCAGCAAGCCATTTTCTTAACAACACACTCTTCCGGTCAGTATGCAGCGGTCTATAATCACAAAACCTTTGGGGACATTTCCCCTTCCCACTGGGCAAAGTCCGCAGTTGAGGTGCTTGCTTCCAAGGGCATAATTAATGGTGTGTCAGACACTGAATTCAGACCGGAACATTTCGTAAGCCGTGCAGATTTCGCAATTTTACTCGTTCGGAGTCTTGGACTTAACGCGCCGGAAGGAGCCGGATTCACGGATGTGTCACCGGGGGATTATTTCTATAAAGAACTTATGACTGCCCAGAAGCTTGGAGTGGTTACAGGTCAGCCAGGTGGTCTTTACCATCCGAATCAGCCGGTATCCAGACAAGAGATGTTTGTGATGACAGCCAGAGCTCTTAAGGCTGCAGACGGCTTGATAGAAGGTGCGGTCACTGCCTCTCTATTAGACAGCTTTACGGATCAGAACGAAATCTCCGCTTATGCGGCAGATGATATTGCGACCTTGGCAGCAGCTGGTCTTATCAAGGGGAACGCCCGGCAGCAGCTTCTGCCTGCTGCACATTCGACGCGTGCTGAAGCCGCCATGCTGATGTATCGAATTCTTGTGCAGCAATAAAGGTAACCTAAAACTGACCAGTCGGTAAAAGAAACAAAGACCGGAAGAAAGCATTCAGCTCTCTTCCGGTCTTTTTCTATGCAGGATTATCCCTCAAATCCGTTCCAATGCGTTACTTCTTCCAGCGGCAATCTCGCTGTGGAGTGGGCTGCAGCTGAGGCTTTGCCGAGAGAGATCAGCATTACAGGCTCGTATCGCTCCGGAATGCTGAACAATTCGCGTAATTTATCGGGAAGAAAACCGCCCATAGGCACGGTATCGTAACCCTTTGCTTTGGCAGCCAGCATCAGCTGCATGGAAACCAGACCGCCATCGACCAGGGCGATTTCCTTCAGTTTCTCAACCGGCATGCTTGAATAGCCATCCCTGCTGCGTTTGGCCATCGCCGCTCCCACTTCCGCTGTGATATAACCGGCCGCTACGGCTTGTTCATTAATTTTATCAGCATTGCGATAGGCCTCAATATCGCCAAGTACAACAATGGTAGCCGATGCCTCTGCAACCTGTTGCTGATTATAGGCGATTGGCAGCAGCTGCTGCTTCAGCTCCTGATCCGTAATAACGATAAAGCGCCAAGGCTGCAAATTAGAGGAGGATGGTGCCAGAATGGCGTCACCAAGAATCTCCTGAATTTCTTCTGCGGAAATTATCCAGGATGGGTCATACTTCCGTACGGAATGCCGTTCCCGGATCACCTTGTTAAATGCCGCTTCCGTTTTGAGCTCTACTGTCATTGTTAAACTCCTCCTCTTTCTCATCCGGTTGAATTATATTCTGTGCTTATAAAAGCACAGTTAACGCCAAAAAAAATTATATATCCCTACTATTTCGGCTGATGAGGTGATTAACTGTGATTTATTATGCACAGTATAACCTCATAAAATTATCCCGTCAACAATCTATTTTTCGCACTACATCAGCCAGTGTATGTTTTTTCAATACCGCCATCATACTCCGGTCCATTTCGGCAAGAATACCGCTGTAAGCTTCCTGCATCTGCTCTCCCAGCGCATTGCCGCACATCGGCTCGTTCACCGCTTTACTGCATGATTCGGCCGTCTCAAGTGCCTGATAAATTTCGGCAAGTGTCAGCTCTTCAGGATCACGGTTAAGGCCGTAGCCGCCTTCACGCCCTTCTTTGGTTACCAGAATCTGCGCTCGCGTCAGCTTCGCCATCGTCTTTCTCAGCAGCGTCGCCTCAGAGGAGAGCAGCTCGGCCATTTCACAGCTTGAGCAGGTATCGCCTTTACGGGCCAGCACTACAAGTGCCTGCAGCACCAGTCCGAAGGATTTATGCGGGAAAGCGCCGCTGTTTCGTGTTTTTGTCATACCGGTGTTCCTTTCTGACTCATTGATGTACGTTAAGTATAGAACGCCGGAGACTATTTTGGCAAAAAAGAAAGCCTTCACGCTAACGATCACAGGTATGGGCTGGAGTTTATAACTCAAACATTTAATCCAAGCAAAAGCCTGCCGAAGCAGCAGTCTCAGGCTGTCGAGAAGGTCCTGGAAGCCTGATTTATGTAATTTCGCTTTCATACGACACCGCGTTAACTAATGCCGGCCCAACCTGTCGCCTCAACCTGTCGCCTTAACCCCACCAGCATATATTGATTACTTGACAATGATAAGGCTAACGGACATCAGGTCCGTTATTTTGCTCTGGAGGTGTGTTTTGGAATTCTAACGGACTCCAGATCCGTTATTACAACCGAAAAGGCGCTATTTATCCCAATATTGGCAGAATAAAGGAACTACGGTCCGTTAGCGGTAGAAGCGGGGCGATTATCAGCAAATAACGGACACAGTGTCCGTTAGCGCAAGAAAGTAGACGAGGCTTATCACAGATCCAGTTTCCGTTAGCATGATAAAGGGACGGCGCGTATAACGGATGTAGTGTCCGTGTTTAGCATGGAGGGTCGCGCCCGATAGCCTTATGTGCCCGCCCAGTCATTGCACCGGCACGTACGGAGACATTGAAGCACAGAAAAGAAACCCCAAGTTATTTAAAAGCTGGGTTTATCTGCACCCTGAGCCTGCCGATTCGGCAGGCTTATTTGTCTCTACTATAGCCTCTAATTTCAAGTTGCTTACTACCTCGAAGAATAGTTAAAAATGATGGCTTTATGCGTACCTTCATCGGGTTATCGCCTGCATTTTTTCATTTTGTATGCTCTCTTTAAAATATGTAAGTTCCATATATTCGTAGTTATATGTTATGCAGTAAGCGGGATACTGCCTCAAGTTTTTCTGAGCACAATTTTACGGTACATCCCTCGCATCAGGAGGGGCTGGTCCTCGTTAATAGTCAGCTGGCCCTTACGGGGAAGTATCAGCAGATTAAAGTCCCGGCCAATGTCCGTTCCGAGAACTGAAATCAGCGGACGTAACACTTTTATTACCGGTGACATATGCCCGTCAGGTGCAAATTTATCGAAAATAACAATTTTGCCGCCACTGCCTATGACGCGTACGATTTCCTGCATGCATCGTTCTGCGTCTAGCACTACGGATAAGATCAGGTTTGCGATTACTACATCGAATGCAGCATCCTCAAAACGAAGATCTGGCGCGTCCATCTCTAAAAAATTTATATTCCCGCCTTCTTTGACTTTCGAGCGGGCTTCAGCCAGCATTTCCGGAGAAAGGTCGATGGCGGTGATCCATGGACCTTACCCTGAGATTAAA
Organism: Paenibacillus sp. PK3_47; assembly: GCF_023520895.1. NCBI lineage: Bacteria > Bacillati > Bacillota > Bacilli > Caryophanales > Paenibacillaceae > Paenibacillus > Paenibacillus sp. PK3_47. The sequence continues at coordinate 6,388,768 of NZ_CP026029.1, read as the reverse complement.
GGTAAATCCGTACCCGTTCCAGCTCCAACCAATAACACACGCTGGCCTGGTTGCAAATCAAGGCCGGATAATGCCTTTACCCGCGTCCTGGCAAAAGCCCCTGAATTGAAAACCCGGTCATACAAAGGAGCCCAAAGCCTGTAGATGATTTTATTCCAGCGATTGTCCATAAGTTCAGCCCATCAATTTTAAAACTGATTTTCATTTGTTTTTGTATGGATGCTCTTTAACACAGAAAACCCGCGCTAAGCGCGGGTTTTGGTGGCATTCTTTTAGCAAAGGATATCAATATTGTGTCAATAAAAAATCAATGTCCCATACCGTGACTATTTATTGTAATTGTTCCGCCAGATGAGGTGTAGCTGCTGCTGATCACACTGTCAGCACTTGCAGCAGTCAGAATTGCAAATGAACTAATCAGCAATACGGTTGTCAACAACAAAAGCTTCTTTTTCATCGTTAAACTCCCTCTCTATGATTTTTTTCATTATGTAGTGGTACTCCTGTTGCTGGTCAGCACTGGCATCGGCTCTGACAAGCTCATAAAAAGCAATGGCTTTTTGGAAACCTGTCCCATCTCCCAGCTTACTACTGAGTACAATATTCTCAAGTGCCAGGTTTATTGCATGAACAGTTTTGCCCCGTTTATATAGGTAGACGGATAACAAATATACAAAATCTATATAATACCTAACATCCACTTCTGGTGATTCGGCACTGACTTTTTCCACGTCACGCTGTAACTCTTCCAATGCCCAATCCACTGAATAACTGAATTTTAGAGCAGAGTCCAGAATGTTCATCAAACCGGCTGTCAACTCTTCCCTGTCACAAACCTTTAAAAATTCTACGTATTCAGGCAGTACTTTTGTGTTCCCTTCGAGAATCTCAATAACATAGGCATTCGCAATGGCAGTGCTCTTATAAAATTCGATCTCAGATAGCGATTCTTCATCATCAAGCCTTGTCCAGCTCAAATCTGAATACTTCGATATGCACTCCCTTGCGCGGGCATAATTGCCCATCTTCTGCAAAGCAATACCCTTCGCGCATAGACTGAATCCGAAATAATAGGCCAGGGATCTCCTTAGCCCTCTTGCCTCTATTCCCTGTGAACTTGTTCCATGAATCACTGCGACGGTTCCGAAAAGTTTGTCTGCTATTTCAATCATTGCTGTCCAATTATGCAGCGAGAATGAAGCCTTGAGCATATCTGTTAAAGAATCAGCGTTCATATCACCAAGTTCCAGCAATTTCAATTTCACCCCTTAAGTACCATATTATGCCATATATGATACTCCTATTCCTTCCTGTGGTCAAATAAAGACTTAACATTAATGATGAAACCTAACCCTAAGCATCTCTTTTACAATAAAAAACAGTAGCTAATGTAATGAAGCACAATGTCCACAGCATTAAAATACCTGTCCCTTGTATAGGTGTAAGGGCATGTACTTCATCAGGGTGAGGCATCATGTACATATAATATCCTGCCGTATCCGGAAAATAGCTGAGCAGAAAATTACCCGACAATGGACTGGCAAGGAAGTAATAACCAAGCAGCATCACTAAAGCTGGAGTGGTTCTTCTAAATAAAGCGCCTGCAGCCGCACTGAGAAGTGTGGTTAAGGTCAGATAGCCTGCTGCACCTGCTAATGCTGTAAGCATTGTGTCTATTTCGATAACTGCAGCTGTCTCTCTCATCATAATAAAAGTATATAGTACACCTGACGCAGCAATAATAAGCGACGCAGGAACGGTTATAATGGCCAATGCCAAAAGCTTTCCAAATAATTGAACCCCGCGCCAAGGTATTGCAGTTAAAGTAGCCCTAATTTGTCCACCCGCATATTCCGAACAAGCAGTCAGGATACCAAGAATTATAAACCCGGCTTGAAGATACCTCATAGAAGCAAGTCCTATATCCAGTATACTTTGAGCCCCTGCTGTTCTTTGCAGACCGGCTGAAGTAAAGGCTGCGGCTAAAGCTATATTGAAAAAGAATGTACCTGTAAGCATGCGCCAAATCCATGGTAAAGTAATTAATTTATACAGTTCAGCACCTAGGATTCGTTGTATCTTTTTGCTAGAAGAGACATTCATGATGCAATGTCCCTCCTTTGGAATACAGCAGCTGCAACAATGAAAAGAACAATTACCCAGGCTAACATGACTAAGCCGCCAGTGAACGGGGGATGAAATCTATCACTCATTAATATAAACATTTCAACACCAGCCCGATCGGGTAAGTAATACGCCAATGTTGTAGCCTTGGAGAGCAGAACACTTAATGATACAACGGATGAATTAATCATGAGCACAGCAAGCGGAATCATAGCATTCTTAGTTAGTACAGTAAAACTGAATGCCAAAAGAGCAGTAAATATCCAGTAACAAATGGCACCCGTAAGTTTGAACCATTCAAATGACGGGGTATAATCACCAAGAATTAGATGTGTTGCTGATAAAGTTGTCACTATTGCAACCATACACAGCAGTATGCTGATCACTGTTACAGCGCCTGCTTTTGCCAACAAAAAATAAATCCGGGATGAAACAGCAGCCAAACTTGTTGTAATCTGCCGTCCTCCACCCGATTCACTGCTCTCTGTTAAAAACTCGCTGCTGACAGCAAGCACACCCGCAATAATGACACCCTGCACACCAAGAGCTAATCCGATATAACCAACCTCCGGCAGCCGTGAGCTGACTCCAGCTATAATCTCCTCTTTTTGCGCAGCACTGTCCAAGGCAGCGATGACCGCAGGGGCAAATGCTCCAATAAGAAAGGCGAGCCAAATACCCGGCAGGGAGAACAATTTAGAGAGTTCCGCTTTAAATGCTCTCATACCACATTACCTCTATGTTCAGATGTTAGGGCAAAAAAGGCATTCTCCAGCGTAGAATGGTTACCTATGACTTCTTCCAGCGTTCCATCTGCAACGACTTTTCCATGATTAATAATGACCACATCATCAACCGTCTCTGCAAGCTCTCCCATGAGATGGCTGGATAGCAATACAGTGTTACCTGACGCAGCGCGTTGACGTAAGAATGAACGGATCCAGCGGATACCTTCCGGGTCGAGCCCGTTCACGGGTTCATCTAATATTAATATTTCGGGATCACCAAGCAGGGCAGCTGCCATCCCAAGTCTTTTCCCCATACCAAGGGAATACTTTCCGGCTCTTTGGCCGGCACTATCGCTAAGACCCACGATTTCCAGAACCTCCTCGACGCGTGAGCGGGGCAAGCCTGCGGCAAGGGCCATCCAGCGCAGATGTGCGCGTCCTGTCCGCATAGGGTGCGCTCCGGATCCATCAAGTGCAGCACCTACTGTTGCCAGAGGATTATGTAATTCTGCAAACGGTTTTCCATTAACTAATGCACTGCCAGAGGTGGCACGGTCTAATCCAAGCAGGATACGGAGTGTAGAGCTTTTACCTGCCCCGTTAGGACCTAAAAAACCGGTTACTCTTCCAGGTCTGGCTTTAAAACTGATACCTGATAAAATTTCTTGAGTTCCGCGGCGTTTGACTAAATTATGAATGGTAAGCAACCATAACACTTCCTTTCTGTTATGGTTCTAAGTATAGAGAAGCAAAGTAACATCTCCGCTATCAGCCCGTTTAATTTTGGGTTAACTCTAGGTTAAGCACGGCCAATAGCTATGCTTGTGCCATTTTCATTGGATGTAAAGTCTGCTTTCAGCTTCATTTTTTTCAGTATATAAGTTGAAGCCGATAGTCCAATTCCCGCCCCGCGCCCGTAGGAAGAGTTATCCATCCCCGGACCTCTGTCGGCAACAATGATCTGTTCTTTTACTGTATCAACCACAATGTGTGCATATTTACCCTCTGCTGCATGGCGGAGAATATTCTGAAATAAGTTATCCAGAACCCGTGTTAACCATTTAGGGTCTGCTTCCCAATAAAAAGTCTCCCCGGCCGGTATATCAGCATCGATCTGAATTTCTTGTTCTTCAAGAACAGGATACCAGGCAGCAACAGATGCTCTTACTAGACGTACAATATCTGTTGGAGCGGGCTCAAAAGGATATTTTCCTGAGGTCAGCAATGTATAGGAAAGTAAATCATCCATCAGATCTCCGGCTCTAGTAATCGTATGGTCCATCTCTGCCAATGAGTGTTGTCCTTGTAAACTTACTGACTCTTTATTTAATCTGGTGACATGTCCTCTCAGAATGGTAAGCGGCGTCCGTAAGTCGTGTGATAAATTCGCAATGAGCCGGTGCCGTAACAATTCCTCTTCCGATTCCCGCTTGCGGCTGTCTTCAAGCTGCTGAATCATCCAATTAAAAGAGCTTCCTAACTGGTCTATTTCATCCATACGATCAATTTGAACAGATACGGGTTTGGGAAAGGAGCGTTGATTAGCTGAAGACATAGCTTCCTGTAAGCCGGTGAGACGTTTGCGGAGTCTCAAGAAGAACAGCCAGGACATTACCACAAAAGCGGCAATAATAAAACCAAATAATAGCAATGTAACGTAAAATAGATTTAACGTATTCAGTTTTCCGCCTTCGATAGATAACCCAAAGAACGCAGAAAAGAAAATTAGCACCATTGGGGGGAAAAAGATAAATAGAAAATGACCTTTTAGAAAACGGCGGAATAAAGATCTGTTCTGTTTCATAATTTCACCCGATAGCCTATTCCCTTGAGGGTTTCAATAATCTCAGGGGCATCCGGATTACGTTCCAGCTTTTGACGCAGCCGGCGGATATGTACCATTAATGTTTTGTCACCAGTGAGATAGGGTTCTTCCCAGACAGCTTCATAGATTTGTTCTTTTGGCAAAACTTTATTAGGGTGGCGTAAGAAGTACAGTAAAATTTGATGTTGTTTCCCTGTTAATATGATTTCTTCTCCTGATCGTTTGTCATATACCATTTGGGCTTCCGGATCTACTTCAATATGAGTTCCTAATGAAATGCGTTCAGAGGATGATCCCCCGCTTCGGCGGATTAATACTTCTAATCTTGCAACTAATTCATCCGTATGGAATGGCTTTGTGACATAATCGTCAGCAAACTGCAAACCGTCTACCTTATCATCTAATGATGTCCGGGCAGACAACAGCAAAATAGGAACAGCAGGAGCTACCTTTTTCAATCGTCTTCCCACAGTAAATCCATCTAAACCAGGTAACATGATGTCCAAAATAACGATTTCATACTGATTCACTTCTTTTTCGGCCCCTTCACCAGAAAGCAGCCACTGAACTGAAAATCCCCGCTGTTCCAATTCTTCCTTTACCCAATTGCCTATTTTCTCATTATCTTCAATGTATAATACGTTTCTTTTCAAGTATGAACCTTCTCTCTAAAGTATGTACTGTTTTGGATACTGTCTCAGTCTTATCATAAGCAGAATAATCCCCAGCTTGCAAACTTCCCGGGAAACCGGAATGATTTTATCGTAAATCAAAAAAGCCGCTAGTATGCGGCTTTTAATTTCATGAGTACTCATGGAAAAAGACTATTCGCTCAGGCTTGGTTTCTTGCGTATGCTGGTCAGTTCAAAAGCCTCTTTAGGAATTCCCAGCTCATGCGCCCTCTTCTTTTTTATAACCATCGCTTGCTGCAGGCTTGTGGCTTGAAATTCGATGGTGGTCCCGGACGGAGCCTCAAATGCATAGTAGCTTTTTTTATTGGACATTCACTTAGCGCCTCCTTAGATGATATGAATTAATATTTATAGGATTGTCCGCCATCGATCGGGATCACTGCTGCATTGATAAAACCGGCCTCATCTGATAACAGGAACGCCACCAGGTGGGCCACTTCCTCCGGTTTTCCAAAACGTTTCATCGGGTTAACACTTACAAATTCTTTGCCTGCTTCTTCCCAATGGTCACCGCCCATTTGTTTTAAAGAGGCTTCAACCATTGGTGTCATGATTGCACCCGGGGCAATCGCCTTGATGCTTATACCGTATTGGCCGTATTCGATACCTGAATTTCTGGTTAATCCCACAACACCATGCTTGCTTGCCGCGTAACCCGACTGGTTTCCCACACCCCGGATCCCGCCGACAGAGGCTGTATTGACAATTGCGCCATACCCTTGATTTTTCATTACCTCCAAGACATATTTTAGTCCATAAAATACACCGTCAAGGTTGATTCTAACGACTTTATGGAATTCATTACTTCCGTAATCAGCCGTCGGGTTTTGTTTCCCTTCGATCCCTGCATTATTGTAGAATCCGTCGATTTTGCTGTATTTTTTGACGGTTTCATTCACATAGTTTTTGACTGCTTCTTCATCTGATACATCCGCGGTTACCAAAAGCACTTCCGCTTCAGGTGCAGCTTCCAGCACGAATTGCCGGGTTTCTTCCAAAGAGCCGGTGTTTAAATCGACTAACGTCAATTTTGCGCCTTCTTTGGCGATTTGTACTGCAGATGCCCGGCCTAATCCGGAGCCTGCTCCTGTAATGATTACCACTTTATCGTCAAAGCGTTTACTCATATTTGATAATTCCTCTCTTTTCGCAAATTCTTTCAATACCATTTAATCAGAAATTATTATGTGCTTTTGTTTAAAATACATTCGTGATTTCACCAAAAAAAGCCCCCTGTATCTACAGGAGGCCATGCACCTTGCGCTCTGTTATTCCAGTAACAGCTCCCAGGTTAAAGGAGTTCCGCGTTTAAGATCCCTGTTTATTTTTTTCCCTAACAGCAGATCATAGTATTTCGGTTCCAAACCAAATCCTGGCCGGATCACTCTTATGTTTTCTGCCGTCAACACTTCACCTGCACGGATATCCCTGGAAATATAAATGGACCGTCGGAATTGAAGTGAATGTTCTTCTTCTTTCGTTGGACCGGTTGAAACTTTACCCAATGACTTCCAGGCCGTGTCCGTTTCTTTTACAAGTGATGCGAATTCATCAGGCTCCAGGGAAAAGGCAGAATCAACGCCGCCTTCTTCACGGTTAAGGGTAAAATGCTTTTCAATGACGGTGCTTCCCAGCGCTACACTTGCCACAGCTGCTCCAATTCCCAAGGTGTGGTCGGACAGACCGACCTGACAATGAAAAACCTCTCTTAAATAGGGGATCGTATTCAGATTCGAGTTTTCAGGCGAAGCGGGATAGCTGCTCGTGCATTTTAACAAAATATAATCCTTGCAGCCTGCAGCCGATATAGTGTTAACGATGTTTTCAATTTCACCAAGCGAAGCCAATCCGGTTGAAATAATCATTGGTTTTCCTGTAGAAGCGACTTTTTTTAATAATGGAATATCATTGTTTTCGAAGGAGGCAATTTTGTAGCAGGCCGCATCCAGGGATTCCAAAAATTCAAGCGAGGTTTCATCAAAGGCTGTACTGAACGGAATCATCCCCAATTTCTTACAGGTTTCAAAAATCGGCTGATGCCATTTCCATGGAGTATGCGCCTCTTTATAGAGATCAAATAGAGACCTTCCTTTCCAAAGTCCGCCTGATTCGATCCTGAAGTCTCCGTCCTGGATAGGAAGAGTCATCGTTTCCGGAGTATACGTTTGAATTTTAAACGCATGCGCCCCGGCTTTTGCCGCTGCCTTTACAATATCCAATGCCCGCTCAAGCGACTGATTATGATTTCCTGACATTTCAGCTATGATAAAAGGAGGATTGTCCTTTCCTATATGTCTGCTGCCGATCTGTATTTCCTTCATTTGCCCCCGCAACCTCCTCCTTCAAAAATTCACTTTGCTGCTCCCATTGTTCCTTGAAAAGGCTCATCAACACGACATCTACATATTTATGGTTTCTTAAAATTTGCCTGACCAGCCTGCCTTCTTCAGCAAAACCTAATTTCCGGTGGTAGGACAGGCTCTTCCAGTTAAAGTCCAGGATTTGGGCGCATACCTTCCGCATTGGTTGTTCTTTAAAAATGTAATCCAAAGCCAAAATCCCCATGATTTTGCCGGAACCGGCGGGGCAGGATTTATCTCCGATATAAAATCCCCATTCACAAGTATGGTTCTTGGAGTCTATTCGTGAAAAGCTTACCAAACCAACGGGTTTTTCCTGATAAAAGCACAGCTTCAGCACTTTACTGGCGTCTTTCTCTACAGCCTTCACCCAGGCAATATGCTCATCTAGCGGAATAATGTCATCCTGATTCATAAAGGGCCGTATATGATCCGCATTACGCCATTCCCATACAAGGTTTATTTCGTCAGGGCCTAATTGCTTCAGTGTATAATCATTAATGGATGGCATGGTCCCCTCCCATAATCAGGTCTACAACCGCACCCCATTTATCCTCCCCCATCAGCTGGAGGGCTTGCCGGGACATCTCCTTCACCAGAGCGGGGCTGGTAAGCAGCTTATTGATTTCATGCTCAATTCTTTCCGGTTTAACTTCAGCGCTGTCACCCAAGCAAAACGTCGCCCCTTTATCATGCACGTGTTGTGTGATTGCTCTCTGGTTATCTGCAGTTACAATGGAAAGTGAAGGCAGCCCTAAATAACACCGCTCCCAGGTGGAGCTTCCGCCCGCCCCGATGGAAAGATCGGCCTTTCCCATCAGCTCAGCCATGTTATCGATCTGACAGTGAAACCATGCATTTGCCATATGGCTGCATAGGTCTTCTATAAGAACCTTGTTTCTGTTATTTTTACCTGCTACCACGTCAATGGATAAATAAGAATATTGGGGTTTATTTAATACCTGCAGTGTTTTTAATGTGTCATTAGTAGGATCTGTGCCGCCAAAAAAGACAAGTATTCTGTGGATTCTGCCATCGCGTGCTGCTAACTGCTTTCGCACTGTCCGAAATTCCGGCCGAAGGATTGCATAACCGGTCCCTACCAATTGAATGCAGCTGTCCGGGACCAGAGCATGATACCGGTCTTCGTCACTGGAACTATTCGGATCCAATACAATGCTGCATAGATGCGGCCGGTCAGCCAAATCATCGATCACTATAATCTTCGCCGCATTCGCTTCAATTAATTTTTCCCATCTTAGATCGATTCCGTAATGGTCAATAATCAGGCAATCCACTGGAGTGCATGCAGTAAGGATTTGTGCAGTTTCCAGCGCATCGGTCTTGAAGTCCACTTGCAGCCAGGATGGATAAGCCTCTTCAGCCTGAAAAGGCAGTATAAATACTGGATAACCTTTGTTCCTGATATAGTCTGCCAAGTTCCCGGGTAAATCACGGCAAACAAATGAAACTTTAGCATTCCTGGCTTTAAGCTCATCGGCAAGCGTCAGGCAGCGCATGACATGCCCCGTGCCCATCTCATAGGAAGAATCGACCCGGAAAAAGATGTTAATGCCCGGAAAATATCCTGTTACCATGCCGTCCAGCCGCCATCAACCGTTATATTCCCACCCGTTATATAATCCGAGGCAGCAGAAGCGAGAAGAACCATAATTCCTTTCAGATCCCCGGGTTTACCGATCCTGCCCAAGGGATTTTTGGCTTCAAGGTTTTTGATGAATTGCACATTTGCTTGAACGGCCGGATGGGGAAACGGACCCGGTGATACTGTATTTGCCCGAATCCCATATTTACCGTAGTGGCAGGCAATATAACGGGTGAACTGATTAATTGCCGCTTTACCTGCCCCGTAATTAGCCGGGTTATCCATCCCGCTGCCGCCATAGACTTCAGGGTTAGGAGAGACTGCACCATACATGGAGGATACATTAATGATCGAACCCTTTTTTTGCTCCATCATGTAAGGCAATACAGCTGCAGTACATCTGAAAGTTCCATTGATCGTTCCATCCATCCCTTTCAGCCATTCGTCCTCACTCATGGAGATTAAGGGCCCCGGCGAGCTGAATGCCGCATTATTAACCAAGATATCTATACGTCCTGCAGTCTCATAAATTTGCTGAAAACATGCTTTTACAGATGCCTCTTTTCGGATATCGATGTATTCACCAAAGCACTTGGATCCAGTTGTTTCTGTAAGCTTCTCCGCCAAATGCCTGCATTTTATTTCATTTGAACTTACGATATACACAGCAGCACCGGCCTCGGCCAGACTTTCTGAGATTGCTTTTCCTAAATAACCCGCACCACCTGTCACGACCGCCGTTTGACCTTTTAAACTGAAAAGTTCATGAATTGCAGTCTCCATGTCAACTCCACATCCTGGGGTCAATAATCTTTAGAGGAACATCAGCGAATAAATGACGGATCTCTTGCATTCTCTCTTGATTTAGAGGAGGTAACTCCATCAGTCTCAGATTATCCCGCAATTGCCCTATCGTCTCACACCCGACAATGATCCGGGATATACCTGGAAGATCTCTTACAAACAGAAAGGAAAGCTCCTTTATGGATATTCCTGTTTCTAAGCTGTATTCAGATAAGGATTCCAAAGGCACTTTGGCTAATTTCAGCGGTTCAGGAAGATTCGCAGCATCCATTAACAATAGTCCTTGGAGATAGATACTGCGTGCAAATACCTCTATTCCCTTTTTGGAGAGCGTTTCAAGCATTCCATTTCCAATCAATCTCTGGTCAAACAAATTAACGGGGAGCTGGATGCAGTCAAAACAATCGAAGTCTAAAAACAGCTCAATATCCTGCAGATCATATACCGAAACGCCTAATTTATGAATAATCTTTTGTTCCTTCAGTTCACGGAGAATTGTGAGGATCCCGCCGCTCTGGTAGTACATATCCCCGGGATCATGTAAGAGGCAGGTATCTAAAGCGCACAGCTGTAAATATTTCTGAGAAGACGCGATGGAGGAATACACAAACTGTTTTCGCTCTTCTTCCGTTTTGAGACCTAACCTCTGTATAGAAGGAAGCTTCGTCACAATATTAGGCCGGCTGTTCAACTCCATTCGTTTCAAACAGTTTCCAATGATTCGTTCACTATCCCCGTATCCCGGTGCAGTGTCCAAATAACGAATCCCTGAGGCAGCAGCATACTGAATCAGTTCGCAGCTTTTTTGGAAGGACGGCATACCCGCTATATTCGCAATGCCGTATTTCCCGCCCAATTGAGCCGTCCCGAGCATAAGTTTAGAATGGTTCATCATCTTTAGCACCCGACTCTTTATGGTTATATGAATGTAGTGACTTCATTAAGCTTATGAATCAGCGATGGATCATCCAGCCATTTCACTTTGATTTCCCTATTCATATCCGCCAGCTGCGGGTTACTCAACAGAAAAGACTTTAATTCTTCAAAATAAAGCGGACGTTTTCCTGCATCCAGACCTTTATATAGGTTCTCCAGCAGTTCTAAATCCTTGGCTTCATCCAGGGTTAATCTCCAATCCGGCATAATCCATTGTTCAGGAAGATCAGCCGAATTCACATGAAACAGTGCCGGGTTGTTCATAAAATAAAATGACAGATATTCGGTATAAGTACGATCGGCGGAGTGCTCTAATAAATGCACCAGTCGTTTAAGGGCTTCAACAGTAATTACATCTCCGGCAGTACCGATGGTAGACTTCTTTGCATGGGTGAAATCGGCTCCGCTTGTTATATGCTGATTGGTTAAAAACGCGAGGATTTCTGGAGATATAGCCGGATTATCACCTGTGACGCGGACAACAATATCTGCATTTGCTGCTTCGGCGGCTTTCAGCATTCTTGACGCAACATCAGCCGGGTCTCCGGTAACGATTTGCACCCTGTTATCCAAATTATAACCCGTAAGCGGCTGATCCTCCGGAAGATCAGAGGTTGCCAGGACTACCTGATCACAATCAGGCATTGCCAGGCAATTGATCAGACATCTTTCTATCGCTGCAACACCATGAACAGGCAGCAGAGCCTTTTGCCGAAGTCTGGTGGATTTCAATCTGCAAATGACTACAATGCAAACTTTGGGTTTTTTAACCATATCAGGAGAGATGGGTGTATCTGCAGGAATATATAATTTTGAGATAAGGGGGAATTGTTCTGCATGTTGTGCCCTAAATGCGTCAGGTACGGAAGAGCGCTTATATATTATTTTATCTGGCGAAATGATCTCACCGGGACGAATCGCTTGTCTGGACACTATTCTAAAGGAGGAATCTTCAAGATACTTTCTTTCGGATTCTTTGACTTCCAGGCTGCCGTATACCACCTCTGCTCTGCGCAGCTTCTCAACCATTACTTTGAATTCATGCGGTTCCAGTGCGGAATAATAGTCGATCCCTTTCGCTGAACGGTTAATGGTAATATGCTTCTCAATGACTCCGGCTCCCAATAAATAGGCATAGACAGGCAGGTCTATGGCCATTTCAGTGGCGGCATCTTCGTGATCGGCAAAGCCAACTTCCAGCTGATATTTTTGTTTGTAATAAAAGAGACGGCTAAGATTGGAATCTTCTGTCCGCGTAGGATATCCCTGAAAACCATGCATTAAAATGAGCGGACCTTTAAAGTTATTTTTAATAAAAGATAGCTGTTGATCCATTTCTTCTTCAAACCACCCCCCCACACCTATTAATATGGGTTTATCAAACCGCTTCAACGCTTGAATTAAAGCTTCCGACTGCAGCACTGTTGCTGCTAATTTCAAGCCGTCGACCAGGCTTTCAAGCTCCGCTAATACTTCAACTCCCCATTCATCGTATATGTCCGCCCAAACTTCCAAGCCCAGACTTTTCGCAAGCTTTAGCGCATCGGCCCATATCTCCTTATCAATAAACAAATCAGTGTAAAGCTGATAATGAATAAAGTCCGGTGTTGCGATACTGTCGTACTTAAACCACTGAAATTTCACCCCATCTGCGCCGCTGTCTGCGGCGGCAATGATCAATTCTGTCAGTCTTGCAGGGTCACCCAGGTGGGCATTGGCAATCTCGGCAATCACTTTTACTCTGGCCACTTCGCTCACTCTCTTCTTTGGTTGGAATAGTAGCTGATCACCTTCTTCACAGCATCAACAACATCTGCCATATCACGATGATCCATCCCGGCATATAGAGGGAGAGTAATAAATTGTTCATAACAGCTTTCAGCAACTGGACAAATGGCTTTTTGAAAACCTAAGCTTTCGTAATAAGGATGATGATAGACAGGGATATAGTGGACATTAACACCGATATTTTCCTTTTGCAGTGCTTGAAATATCTCTTTCCTGCCGGCAGTTAGTCTGGAAAGCTGCAGTCTTAGAATATACAGATGCCAGCTTGAATCGACATAGGACAGCTGATGCGGAAGAACGATCTCTTCTATTGAAGCCAGTTCTTTGGTATAGAACTCCGATATCTGTCTGCGCTTCTCTATAAAACTCCCGATTTTTTTTAATTGTGATATGCCCAGTGATGCTTGAATATCTGTAATCCTGTAGTTAAATCCGAGGAACTGCATTTCATAATACCAGGGTCCATGGTTTTTCTGTAACAGCTTTTGGTCTCTTGTTATGCCGTGTGTGCGGAATTGCAGCAGTTTCTCATAGTACATTGGGTTATCTGTAGTAATCACCCCTCCTTCTCCCGTTGTTATATGCTTTACAGGGTGAAAGCTGAACATCGTCATGTCGCCAATGGAACCAATCGATTTATTCTTATATTTTGCGCCAAGCGCATGGGCAGCATCTTCAATGACAACCAGGTTGTGTTCTTTGGCGATTGTGAGGATTTCATCCAGCTCGGCCGGCTGGCCCGTAAAATGAACCGGAATGATGGCTTTTGTATGTGCTGTTATCCGTTCCTTTATCCGTGCGGGATCCAGATTATAGGTAAACGGATCAATATCTGCGAATACGGGTGTACCTCCCAGGTATAATACACAGTTAGCAGAAGCTGCAAAAGTCATTGGAGTGGTAATCACCTCATCCCCTTCGCCGATCCCGGCTGCATAACAGGCACCATGTAAAGCTGCTGTTCCGCTTGTGAATGCCACGGCATACTTTGCTCCTGTAAAGCTTGCGATGTCAGCTTCAAACTGTGCAATGGCAGGCCCGCTTGTCAGGTGATCACTTTGCAGTACCTTAATCACCGACTGGATATCCTCCTCATCGATGACTTGTTTTCCATAAGGCAAGTAACGGGCACGTACGGGAGTTCCTCCATGGATGGCTAATTTACTTATGTTCATGATTATAACGCTCCATTAATTGATGAATTAAATGTAAAAGCTCTTCACCGGAATGCCGTACTTGATACGAATGCAGCAAAAACCTCTTCTTCACTTCTTCATACTTTAATTTCTCTTCTTCCGTTGTAAAATATAAAGAGACGGTGTTAATTAATTCTTCCGGTTCGTTCTGAATATAGTTTTCCAGGGTATTATAATAATCGTATTCACGATTTGCAGTAATGAAATAATAGACGAAGACAGGCTTATTAAATAACAAACCTTCCAATGCCACGGTGGAAAGTGTAGCGATGACACCATCTGAATGCAGAATCAAATCCCGTGTATCTACTTTTCTATCCTGGATCACATGGACAGATTTATGCTTCTGTTCCAGGTCTGTATAGAGTGATATCAGTTTTTTGGATAGCTCCCACGGATGAGGTTTAATGATGACCTGGAATTGTCCGCCCGCAACCAGCTCCGTCACCAGCGTCTGTATCTTACGGGCATCTAACTGGGGGCCTGTAGCTACTAATAACGTGATTTTGTCCGGATCAAGATCAAACGCTTCAAAAATTGCCGGATCAGGCTGTCGTGTAGAAGCAAAAATTTCATCATAACGGGGATGGCCGATCACTGCGATCCGTTGTTCTTCAAGCCCTCTTGTCACATACCACGCTTTTTCATATTCTCCGTATACCCCAACATGACTAGAGAACACGGGAATAAAGGCTTCTTCCCCCATTAAAATCCCATGCTGCAGGCAGATGCCGGGGATTCCCTTCATACCTCCGATGATTGCAAGAGACCGGCTGACAACATCTTCTGTTGTGCCTATCAAGACAGCACCAACCGGGTTTTGATCGTAAAGATTAAAAACCGTTTCTATGGTATCTATAATCCCGGGAATCCGCTTAATGAAGGTTTGACTGAAAAAAGGATGGCCGTACGCCGGATGTTCTTCATATTTTGCAAAAATTGAGGCTGCTGATTGGACCAGCTCTTCGGCCGCGGATCTGGTGTCACCCTTAAAATTACCAATATAGAGATTTGGAATTCCGAAGTACTCCGGTGCTCGGGAACGCGACAATATTAATGTATGATCTGGACTGAAATGTTCGTTTAATGTTTTCTCGGAAATTCTTGTGTAGTCCAGATTGACCAGGAGCTTTCCCTTTGAATTTGTCTTAAATGTCCGGTTTAAAGGTGCTGTCATTTTATCGAAAAAAGGTTGAATTCCGCTTAGCTCCTTTATGCCCGGATTGTTCAATTTCGCTGCAAAATCTTCCTGCTCCATATTACTTCTAAGCTCATCATTAATTTGCTGATAGAAATTCGTCATGAGCGCCAAGGGGATATCTCTATATTTTAATTCTTTGAAAACATGGATGAATTCACTATAAAGAGACCAGTAATTGGATAAGTAAACAGACATCCCGTCAGATCCCTCCCCTATGTTATGAGCTCGGCAGAGCTATTTCTTTGTTTTCTGCTGCATTGCTCTTAGCTCTTCCCTGAGTTCTTTACAGGTTCTTTGAGGCGGCAGCATTTGAATAAATCGGCTCTTTTCCTGCTGCTGGAGTTGGTAATGGATGGATAGTTCCGTTATATAGTTATCATCCAGAATATCCTCTATCGGATAGAAATCCCAGAACTGATTCAGACGCCAAAAAAATCTGCCGTCCCCGATCCTGTAAAACTCCGGATTTTCATCCCAGCAGGAACCGAATTTTTCTGTAATGATTGGAAGAATGGATGTTCTATGCATAACAGAGCAATGGTCGACTTGGCAGGGAGCCACCGAGACTATTTTTTTGGCCGGTCTTAATTGCTGTCTCGTAATCTCATCTGATTCATTCAGGTAATTGACCATGGAGGCAGAATACACGATCATGACATCCGGATTATTCTCCAGGTAATTCACCATTTGTTCCAGTCTTGTTTGTCTGTAGCAGTTATCATCAGTCGCATAGGAGATATAATCACCTGACGCTTTAAGCAGGGCTTCATTGATCAGAGCGGCATATCTTACCTTCTCCACTCTCTCCTCCATAGTTTGAATATCACTTTGATAGAACTGGATTCTTGTATCTGCCAGAAAGGGCTCAATAGCTTTGATTGTTGCTGCATTGGAGTTGTCATCCATCAGGAGGAGCTCAAAATCTGTAAATGTCTGATCCACAATGGATTGGATGGACTTTGTTATATATGCCGGCTTGTTATAGCTAGTCATTATTATGGTTACCTTCGCCAATCTAAAACCTCCTTTGTGCTGCTTATTTTCTATAGTATGTCTCTGTAATCAAAACGTAATAGGTTGAAAGGCTATATTGAATAGAATTAAAGCTTCATTAACAATTGCTCTATCCGGTGCTGAAAGGTGTGTGAAGCCAGTACGCGTTCTCTTGCTTTCACGGCGATTTGTTTGCGTTCTTCGTCATGCCCGATATAATAATGAACCTTGTCAAGGAGATCATTTTTACCCAGAAAGGATATACATTCTTTTCCCTCCTCAAAATGAACTCCCAGCTCTTCTTTGTAATCAACAAGCTGAAATGCCTGACAGCTGGCAGCATCAAAGGTGCGGTTATTAATGCTTTTCGCGGCAATGCCCATACGGTTCCTGTTATATTTCTCATCCGCTGGACGGTGGATATTTAAAACAATTTTAGAGCCGTTATAGTATTGAACAGCTGTTTCGGGTCTTACCCAAGCATTCACTGCATTTAAATGCCGGTTCTTCTTTTTTGTCCATTCCTTGTGCAGCCTGCCCCACCCTCTTCCGACGATTTGGACCTGATAGTTGGTGCTCTCCAGCAGGAATTCAACAAGTTCAATCCGGTTACTATAGGGTACGCCTACCAAACAAATATCACTTTTAAACTCATCAGAGACAGGTGCGCAATGAAATATTTCCGGATCTGTTCCCAGCGGGAGATGGTACACGTGCGGATGCCCCATTCCTGTATACTGTTCTAATGCTGCCTGATCTATGGTGAAGATGTAGTCAAAATAAGTGCTGAGCGGAAAGGTCCAGTCCATATAATATGGATCCTCTGTCATCCAAATGGCTGTCTTTGCTTGGGTTTGCTGCAAGAATTCCAATACAGGACTCGGCAGCTTCAAGCCGGCCATTGCTAGAATTAGATCCGGCTGCAATAACTGCTGGGCAAGCTTTAACTCCTCTAAACCTTTATTTAATGAAAAGGATTCACAACAGTGGCCAGCCTTCTGAAACGCTTCTGCTATACTTTGTTCAAAAAAGCAATAAACCGCTCTGAAACCTGAAGTTATAAAAAGAATTTTCATTAGATTTCTTCCTCCCTCAGCTTAATTAACAGTTTTTGGTTTATCGGGATAATGCCACAAACAATAAAAAGACGAAACCATATAATGTTAAATAAAAGTAGTGGAGGTTAAATTATGGCACAACACTTAGTTGAATTCGTCAGAAGCATTATGACCAACCTGGATAATGGCGCTATAGTTCCTGTTGATGGATCACCTAAATTGATATTAGAATTTGGAGTGAATATTCCCGTTGCAACCAATTTTGTTGAATTCACTACAACAGTAGGCTGGCAGGCAACATACCTTTTTGTCACTCCCCCACAACTGCCAAAGCTTTTGCTTCAGATCTATATGGATGGAATCCTTGTGGGCAGTGCTGAACAAAAGTCCATTCCATACGATGAAGATGAACTGATAGAGATGACCACAACATTCCAGACAGTTCTTACGAATGTGTCTACAGAATTTCATGTAGTTCAAGTGTATGCCTCTAACCCGGAGGACCTCCAGGGAGATATCACTCTAACCGGGCCAGTCAATATAACGGGAAAAGTATATGCGCCTGTATAAATTTACTCAGCTTCCCCGGCTGGCCCGGGCGGCGTATACATATCCTATTCTGATACAGCCATTACAACGATAAAGGCCCGAACCTTTTACCTGATCAGGTTAAAAGAATTCGGGCCTTTGCTTTATTTATCTGCATCTAGTACTGGAAAAGTGACCATACTAAGGATCAACATTAACAAGGGAGACGTTTAATATGGATTTGCAAAGCGGTAATTTGTACTGGCCGACGACAGTTTCTTCCCCCCCTTCGTACCCCAGGCTTGAAAACGACATATCCTGCGATGTGTTGATTATCGGTGCGGGAAGCTCCGGCGCCCAGTGTGCAAATATCCTCATTGAACAAGGGCTGTCTGTTGTTGTTGTCGACAAAAGAAAAGCCGGTGAAGGCAGCACCAGTTCAAATACGGCATTGATTCAGTATTCCGGAGAAAAAAGTTTTGTTTCGCTCAGCCGCTCTTTTGGTGAGGAAACGGCTGCCCGTCATCTTAAACTATGCGAGCAAGCTATCAATGACATTGAACGGGTATGCCTTCAGTTACCCATTGATCCAAACTTTATAAGAAGGGATAGCCTGTATTACGCAAGCTCTAAAGAGGATCTTCCTGAATTGAACGAAGAGCTTGTTCTGCTCCGGAAATACAGGTTTAAAGCAGATTTATGGGATGCCGCGCGTATATCCGCACTGTATCCGTTCCGGAAAGAAGCAGCACTTTACTATTACGATGATGCCGAGATGAACCCGCTTAAATTTGTTTACGGGCTTCTTGAGAAAGTGCAATCACAGGGCGGTTTGATTTATGAACACACAGAAATCACGGGCAGGCGTTTTGAACAGGATTATGCACTGTTTTACACCAAAGAAAAACGTGAAATCCGGGCCAGACACGTTATCATCGCGGCCGGTTATGAGGACAGCGACTTTAAAACCGAAAAAAATGCTACCCTGGCCAGCTCTTATGCTGTCATTACGAAGCCGGTTGCCGATCTGTCCGGCTGGCATAAAAGAACATTAATATGGGAAACGGCACGCCCCTATGTATATATGCGTACAACCCCTGACAACCGGGTTATTATCGGCGGAATGGATAAGGATACATCCTACGCGAGAACAAGAGATTCTAAAATTTTGGCAAGCAAGGATAAACTTCTTAAAGCATTTAACACCCTGTTCCCGGACATTCCAGCCGAGCCGGAATACTATTTGGGAGCCTTTTATGGAGGGACGCATGACGGCTTACCTATCATCGGCCAATATGAAAAGTATCCTCATTGTTATTTCCTTATGGCTTACGGAGATAACGGAACGGTGTATAACGGTGTTCTGGCTAAAATTATTGCGGAGAAGATCCTGAATGGATCCAATCCGGATCTGGATATCTACCTGCAAAGCAGGCCTCTTGTTCCACGGTAACAGACATTAAGAACGCCTCACGATAAAAGGCCCGAACCGCTAACCTCTTCTGGTTGCATGGTTCGGGCCTTTTTTACTTATTTATCAGGTTTATCGGGCTGAGGGCTACTTAATATAATTCCTTTTTCTCCAGCAGCCGTTTCAGCTCCTGGCGTTGGCGTTTCTCCCGTTGGCGGCGCTCTTTATCTTCAGCCTGAAGAGCCTTGAGCAGAGAGAAACACATGCCGATTAAGACAATGGCAAAAGGCAAGGCGGCCACAATGGAGGCAGTCTGAAGACCGCTCAACCCGCCGCTGATCAGCAGTACTACTGCTAAGGCAGACTGCAGGATCCCCCAGGTTAATTTGACTCTTGCACTGGGATTCAGCTTGCCGTCTGAAGTCAGCATGCCAAGGACAAAGGTAGCCGAATCGGCTGAGGTGATAAAAAAGATCATGATCAGCAGCGTAGCAATAAAAGCAATTATGGTACCTAGGGGCAGCTGCTCCAATGTAACAAAAAGAGCGGTGGTCGTATCTTCTTTAACGGCTGCTGCCAGTTGGGCTGCATCGAACATTTCCAGGTGAAGCCCCGTACCGCCAAATACTGAAAACCAGATGAAACCAAACAGACTCGGAATAATCATGACGCAAATGACAAACTCCTTGATGGTTCTTCCCTTGGATACCCTGGCGATAAAAGTTCCGACGAAAGGAGCCCAGGCGATCCACCAGGCCCAATAGAATAATGTCCATGCTCCTATCCAGGTTCCTTGTGAAAAAGGCGTTAATCTTAAACTCATATTAATAATATTTTGAAGGTAGCTGCCTAACGTGGTTGTGAATATATCGAGAATAAAAGAGGTCGGACCTGTCGCCCATACGAAAAGCATCAAAAGAATGGCCAGAACAAGGTTTGTGTTGCTAAGGATTTTGATTCCTTTATCCAGACCCGTAGTCGCAGAGATGAGAAACAATACGGTCACTACAGCGATAATTACAATCTGAGAAGTAACAGTATTCGGAATCCCTAACAAATAATCCAATCCTCCGGCAATCTGCAGCGCACCAAGTCCAAGCGAAGTAGCTACCCCGAATATGGTGGCGATAACCGCCAGGATATCGATCATCTTGCCCAGCCAGCCGTTTACCAGACGTTCCCCCAATAAAGGGATAAAGGTTGAACTGATCAAGCCTTTAAAGCCTTTGCGGAACTGGAAGTAAGCAAGTGCCAGGCCGATGACGGCATAGATAGCCCACGGATGCAGTCCCCAGTGAAAAAAGGAATAACGCATGGAAAGCCTTGCAGCTTCTATTGTCCCCCCTTCAACGCCCTCCGGCGGAGATAAATAATGGGATAAAGGTTCAGCCACACCCCAAAATACAAGTCCAATCCCCATACCCGCGCTAAATAGCATGGACAGCCAGGATAACGTGGAATATTCCGGCTCATCCTCGTCATCCCCAAGTCTGATGCTGCCATACCTGCTGAATGCTAAATAGAAGGTGAAGATCAGGAAAAACAGAGTAGCCAATAAATAAAACCAGCCGAAATTTTGAATGGAAAAATTATAAGCGGCGTTGGCTGTATCAGCCAGCTGGTCAGGGGCAAATGCTCCCCATAATGCAAAAATCGCAACAATGGTAATTGCAATGGTGAAAACCATAATGAACCTCCATTTGATCTTAATTTGAACCGTTTCATTCAGTATGTGTTACTTCAGCCTGTAATATTTCGGAAGATCCGGTCTAGGTTATCCCCTCCCCTTCTTATATAATCAAAAACAGCAAAAAGAGCCCGCTTTGTGCAGGCTCCCTCTTTAAAAACGGATAAACGTAATAAAACTGACATAAATAGGACTTTAACATATTCCTAATAGTTAGGCAAATAATCACTGGTTTGCTCTTCATTTCGTCTTCTTGTTGCTGGCCAAGTATGAACATGTTAGTTTTATATATATATTACTTAAAATTTGGGAGGGATTATGAATCTGAAAAAACTGGCGGTATCCGGCGCAGTCCTTCTGCTTGTTGTTGCCGCAGCGATTTTGCTTTTTCGTGACAGAAAAACTGCTGAGACAGGAGATATCAACGGTACTATGACGGTAACTACACCTTATGAGCAGGCTGGTACCCGCTACTCTGCCAAGATTGCTGATAACCGCCTGCAGGTTTATGAGAACAATGCCTGGAAGGATATGCAGATCAAGGGCGTCAATATGGGGATGGCCAAGCCCGGTACGTGGCCCGGAGAAGCCGGAATTACAGAGGATGATTATTACCGCTGGCTGGAAATGATCTCTGATATGAATGCCAATATGATCCGGGTCTATACGCTGCACCCGCCCGGCTTTTATAATGCTCTAAAAAGGTTTAATGATTCGCATGAATCTAAGTTATATGTGATGCACGGCGTATGGATTGAAGAAGAATCCCTTTTTTCCACCATGGATGCCTTCCAGGCGGAGAATCTGGAGCCTTTTAAGCAGGAAATTGAAAACGTTATTAATGTAATCCACGGAAATGCAGAGCTTGCGCCCCGGCCCGGTCACGCCAGCGGCAGCTACAAGGCTGATATTTCCCCATATGTGGCTGCGTGGATCCTGGGAGTCGAATGGGACCCTGACATGGTGCAGCAAACCAATCTTGTGAATGCAAGTGTAGGTGAATACGCGGGCAAATATGTGTATACGGAGAACGCTGCCCCGTTTGAGAACTGGCTTGCCGGTATTTTTGACCATACTCTGGAATATGAGCTAACCAACTATCATTGGCAGCGCCCGATCAGCTTCACCAACTGGGTCACGACAGATCTCCTGGAGCATCCGGCCGAGCCTTCTGACAAAGAAGACATAGTCGCAGTGAACCCCAATGTGATCCATTTAAAAGAGGATATCCATACCGGGCAGTTCGCTTCCTATCACGTGTATCCCTACTATCCTGATTTTTTGAACTATGAGCCTGCTTATCTGGAATACAAAGATCATCGCGGAAATCCCAATAATTATGCCGCTTATCTGAAGGTTCTTAAAGAGGCCCACTCACTCCCCGTTCTCATTGCCGAATTTGGTGTCCCAAGCTCCAGAGGATTGACGCATGAGAATCCCTTCGGTATGAATCAGGGCTTTCTTTCCGAAGCGGAACAGGGCAGAATCAGCGCCAGTTTGTATGAAGATATTATGTACGCAGGAATGATGGGCGGGCTGGTGTTCACCTGGCAGGATGAATGGTTCAAGCGAACCTGGAACACGATGGATTTGGACAACCCGGACAGACGACCCTATTGGTCCAATGCGCAGACCAATGAGCAGCAGTTCGGCCTGTTAAGCTTTGACACGCTCAAAATCCGTGTAGACGGCAGCACAGAGGATTGGGAAGCAAGTGGAGCTTCGCCACTCTACGAAAAGGATTCAGGCCCGCTTCAATCTGCAGATGACGGGCGGGATGAACAGCGGACATTGAATAAGGTATATGTCAATCATGATGAACGCTATCTTTATGTGCGGGTGGACTTCAAGGACATGGATCAAGGTAATCCCTTTGGAGCCATGAATACACTGATCGCATTTAATACCCTTCAAGGCCAAGGTAATACGGACCTTCCGAATGAGACCGGAGTCAGGACTGAAGAAGGGATAGATTTCGTGGTTCAGCTTCAAGGGGAAGACTCATCAAGGATCGTCGTCGACAGCTACTACGATCTGTTCCAGTTCCAATACGGAGAATCCATAGAGGCGCTGTCCTATCCTATTGCCCAAAACAGCGGTATCTTCCACCCGGTCCGACTCGCCCTGAATAAACAATTAACCATTCCTTCCACAGGTGAAGAAGTGCCGTTCTCCTTCTATGAGACAGGGAAGCTTCTGCAGGGCAACGGGAATCCTGAGGCTGAGGATTATAACTCGCTGGCGGATTTCTTTGTTAACCCGGATAAAGCTATGATCGAGCTGCGGCTGCCCTGGTCTCTCCTGAATGTCAAGGACCCGAGTACCCGCGAGATCCACGGAAACGTCTGGGACGGCGGCCTGCAAAACAGCAGCTTCATTGAAGGGATAGATATTGCGGTGATCACTTACAAACCCGGTGCTGACGGAAATGCGGCACCTTTGGGGAGCTCTTCCGGTACTTTGCGGGCGGCAGATTCTTTTCCGGCAACGGGCATGAGCGGCCAGCTCGGCACGATGTCGCGTTACGAATGGGAAGGCTGGGATCTTCCGCAGTCCAAAGAAAGATTGAAGCAATCCTATGCTGTGATTCAGGAGCTGTATGGCAAAGAACAGATAACCGGGGAGTGAGAAAGGAGAAAGAGCCTGTCATGGACAAATTTCAGCAGTTGTTTCTTCAGCAGATGACAGAAAAAATGGGGGTTCTGGCCTCCGCGCCGCTTGTCCCGGAAAGGGAAATTTACCGTTTGGTTCATACCATTAAAGGTACAGCCGGCACTATAGGGTTATCAGAATGGTCAACTGAGGCCGCACGGCTGATGGGGTACCTGCGGGAGGGATCGGAACAGGAATGGCTGGCAGACGATCTGAAAGTGCTGCTTCAGCCGTTATATTCCCTCCTTCCTGCCTGGGAAACGGAGACTGCCGCTGCTTCTGCAGAAATAGAAGCCCCATCCGAAGTTCCTTCTTCTTATACGGCAGCGTCCAGCGGCTCTGAGAAAAAATGCCTGATTGTTATTATAGATGATGATCCGGCCATGCTTAGAGTGCTTAAAGAAACGTTGGAAGCCTGCGGCTGGATGGTTCTGGCCACCTCCCTGCCCTCGAAAGCGCTGGAATGGTGTTATGAGCTGGAGCCGGATTGTGTGGTGCTCGATATTGTTCTGGAGAACAGCAGCGGTTTTGTACTGCTGGACAATATCCGCAGCCGCTGCGAAGAACGGCTCATCCCTACCCTGCTCATGAGCGCCAGGAATGACAAAGCCACCCGGATGAAGAGCTATGCTTCAGGAGCGGATGATTTTATCGCCAAGCCGTTTGACCGCGATGAATTCGCGGCACGCATCGGCCGTCAGCTCTCCAGACGGCTAAGGCTGACTTCCATGCTGATGCTAGATGAGCTCACAGGCGCTTATAACGGCCAATTCTTAAGGAAGGAGCTGGAGCGCTGGCGCAGCGCTTCGGCAGCTGCGGATTCCCCCTTAAGCCTGACGGCACTTGATATTGATGAGTTCCGTAAATGGAATGCCGACGGGGATTATACCAAAGGGGATCAGCTTCTGCGTTCCTTCTCGGCTTATATTTCCTCCCGTCTGCGGGACCAGGACATTTGGGCAAGGGAACGCGCAGACCGCTTTCTGCTGCTGCAGCCCGGCCTGACAGAAGAGGAAGCTGAACATGCTGCCCGGCGGCTGATTCAGGATTTTGCCGGTTTTAAATACAGCCAGAACCCGCAATTACCGCCAACGCTTACCTTTTCTGCCGGTGTAACGGCTGTCAGCAGCAGTGTGCCCGGCGAAGGAATTCTGGAACAGGCAGCTCTGGCCGTTGCGGCCTCCAAAGCGGCCGGCGGTGGAATCTGTACCCGGTATTCAGACAATCAGGCAGACAATGTTCAGGAGCAGACGCTGCGACTGGCTGTAATCGATGATGATGATCTGATCCGCAACCTGCTTACCAAGCAGCTCTCCGATCTTTCGCAGAACCATAATATGGAGATCCGCAATTATAAGGACGGGGAAGAATTCTTCAGTGATGCCTGGCATTCCATGGGGGGCCGTTATCTCCTGGTGCTGGACCGTATGATGCCGCGTATGAACGGCATGGAGGTGCTGCGGAAGCTCCGCGGCGGTGCAGGACACGGCGAGTATACGATTCTTATGCTGACCGGTGTAAATGAGGAACGCGAGATTGCCGAGGCCATTCAGGCCGGGACGGATGATTATTTGACCAAGCCCTTCAGTCTTATAGAGCTGGAAGCCCGGGTAGTCAGACTCTTGCGGGGGATGAATAGATGAACGGCCTTTCTGATATGATCCTGCAGGTTGTACGAATATCCGGTCTTGTACTTATCATCCTGCTGGTGGGTCTGCTGATCTATTTGTCCGTACGCAGAGCAGCAATGAACAAGCGCAATAGCCGTTACAGCCGCGGTCTCCAGCAATTGCTGGAACAGGACTCTGCCCTGCAATTCTTTCTGGAGACAGGCCAAGAACCCCGTGTACTCAACGTCAGCCCGTACCGCCGGTCACCGGTTATCGAGGCGCTGCGAATTCACCTGTCCGTAAGCAGAACAGAGCTGGAAAGATCCCGGATTTATGCATACGCAAGAAAACACCTTCATGATTATTATGCCAGACTGCTGAAGAAGCGCCGGTGGAGTACACGTATTAATGCTCTGCTTGAACTGGAGCTTTTCCGGATAGATTCCCTCCGGGATGAGCTTATCAAGCTGCTTGGCGCAAGACTCTCTGATACTGAAAAGTTCCTCATTCTGCGGACGTTAGCCGGCTTTCAAATGGAAGAGGTTCTGCCCTATCTCCGGGAAGAAGCTTACCTCATGTCGGATTCCCAGCTGCTGCAGCTGCTTTTACCGCTGGAATCCGCTATGCAGAATGCAGTCCTTAGTGAATTCCATGCGTATCCCTTAAGGGTGCAGTGTGCCATGGTAGATGCGCTTCGCCTGCGGAATGAACGCTCGGTTCCGGTCCTTACCCTTCTGGAGTCACTGCTGGACAGCACGGAGCCGGCTCTCCGCCTCTCTGCAATCCTTGCGGTTGCTAATTTCGGATATATCAGTCCGGAAGGTGACAGCAAGCTGATGGCATCTCTCCAGCAGCCGCAAAGCGGATATTCCTGGAGCGAACGGCAGGCACTGGCCCGGCTGATGGGAAGCATCCGTGAGGAGCATTATATTCCGGTCCTGCTGAAATTTCTGGGCGATGAGTCCTATCCTGTCCGTCAGACGGCCAGCGATTCGCTGTCCCGGTACAAATCAGGAGAAGAGCATCTGAGAAGCGCAGCTCACCATCATCCGGACCGTTTTGCCAGAGAAATGGCGGAAGAAGCGCTGGAAAGGAAACGATATGAAGGAGTCTTTTATTGAAATTGTCTATAATATACTGAACAGCTTATCCTACGGGCTGGTATTCTATGTTGCTTTTATAACCCTGGTCTATATTACACTGTTTATTCTTGCCGCGGGAAAGCTGTTCCGGGAAAAGGACATCAAGCCCATCCAATATGACAAGCTCTTGACCAGCGAACTGGCACCTCCCCTGTCTATCCTGGTTCCCGCTTATAACGAGGAGCTTAATATAGTCTGGAGTGTCCGCTCACTCCTTGGAATCAATTATAAGCAGTTTGAAATCATTGTTATTAACGACGGTTCCAAGGATGCAACGGCGAAAAGCCTGATTGAAGAATTTCAAATGGTAGAAATCAAAAGCAGGGTGCAGTGGTCTGGCCTGGGACGGGAAACCAAACCTATACGCGGCATTTACCGTTCCCTGCAGCATCATAATCTGGTGCTCGTCGACAAAGAGAACGGAGGAAAAGCGGATGCTCTCAACGTTGGCATCAATGTAAGCCAATATCCGTATTTTGCCTCACTGGATGGCGATACGGTGCTCGATACCGATGCTTTTATCAAGGTGATGAAGCCTGTAACGGATGCCCTGCCCGGAGAAGAAATTGTCGCCACCGGAGGCAGCGTCGGCATTGCTAACGGGAGCTATGTCGACAGCGGCCATCTCAGCAGCGATAATGTCTTTCTGTCCAGGAAACCGCTGGTCATCATGCAGGTAATTGAATATTTACGGGCATTTCTAATGGGGCGTGTCGGCCTAAGCCGGTACAATCTTCTGCTTATCGTCTCCGGTGCTTTTGGCGTATTTAAGAAAGACTGGGTGATTGAAGCCGGCGGTTATGAACCGGGGACGATCGGTGAGGATATGGAGCTGATTGTCCGGCTGCACCGGCGGATCAGGGAAAAGAAAAGTAAAGCGCGAATTATATATGTTCCGGATCCCGTCTGCTGGACGGAAGCGCCTGAGACTCTGAAGGTTCTTCACCGGCAGCGTACACGCTGGCACCGTGGGCTTTTTGAAAGCCTGTGGAAGCACAAGGTAATGCTCCTGAATCCGCGTTACGGAAGAATCGGAATGGTCGCCATGCCGTATTTTTTATTTGTCGAACTGCTGTCACCAGTGATAGAGCTGCTCGCCATAATTTCTCTGGTACTGGGTATCTCACTCGGTATGGTTAACTTGGAGCTAAGTATGGCCTTGCTTCTGGTGATGGTAATCTACGGTTCCCTCCTATCCGCCGGGGCTGTATTGTTTGAGCAGTGGTACGTTGGCCGCTATAACAAGATTGCCGATTTATTCCGCCTGTTCTTTTATGCGCTCTCAGAGGCATTCTGGTTCCGTCCGCTGATGTTAGCCTGGCGCAGTAAAGGGTTGTACCAGGCCATACGGGGGAAACAGCATCAATGGGGAGATATGGTCCGCAGCAATGTCATGAATTCCAAGAAACCGGGTGCTTAGACGCGAAAGGAAAAACTTAATCCAAATAAGAAGATCATGTCCCTGTGAGATTTGAATCAGGGACATGATTTATGCCATTCTAAATTTAAAATGTAATATCTTAACTTTATATAAAGCACTTTAAATGACATTCTGCAAATTCCGCCAGGGTCCGAGGCTCGCGCCCGGTCAATTGTTGAAAATCCGTGGTAACATGCGCGGCTGTTCCAAGTCTTGTCATCAGGTAAAGTGCAGCCGTTACATTGACATAGGCAGAATCCAGTTTCCGGTGATGGATGTAGTATTGTATATATCTCCAAAAGCTGGGTTTGGCATAATTGATCCTGCGTCCGGTTACTCTGCTTAGAATCTCAGCAACCTGGTAATAATCAAGTGACTCTGAACCAGTTAAGGTGTAGCTGGTGTTCCGGTACAATATCGGTTCACGCAACAAAGTCGCTGCTGCCAGGCCAATATCCGCTGTGTCTATAAAACTTGTTCTGCTCCTCCCTGCCGGAATGAACACCTGGTTCAGTTCTCTAATCTCCGTCGCATGAATCCCTGACAGATTCTGCATGAAGAATCCAGGCCGGATATGGGCATAGGGCAAACCTGCATGCTCTATATATTTCTCGATTTTATGGTGAGGCGGAATCGGGTTCTTCTCAACTCCCATCAAGGAGAGGAAAGCAACCAACTGAATATTCCGATCTTTGAGCGCATCAATAAACGGATACATCTCTTCCGGTTTGCCCATATGGGGAGGCCTGATCAAGAATACTCTGTCAGCACCTTCAACAGCACAGTCATATGTTGCCGGGTTGCTCATATCAAGCAGTACTGTACCGGCATGTGCGCCAAATTTTCGTTTAAGCTTCTCCGTGTCCGTCCCGGCAGCTATGACTTGTTCCCCCATCCGCATCAGCTCTTTGACGACATAAGTCCCGACGTTGCCGGAAGCCCCTGTAACAAGCACGCTCATACCTTATCCCTCTCCATGCAATAAGATTTCATTTGCTTTCATCATCAGCGAGATGAAGGTCTGGAAGTCTTCTCCGCCCATTTGTTTCTCCAATAATTCCAGATTGTAGAAATACACAGAGCTGGCCGTCCTGACAAGTTCAGCCCCTTTCGGGGTCAGCGAGACCGTATAACTTCTCCCATCTGTAGAAGACATGGTTTTCGACAAATAATCTTGCTGGATCAGCGTGTTAATTAAGACGGTTACAGTGGGCTTCGCCACCTTGAAAAAGCTGCTTATCATTAATGGTGTTACAGGTACTTCTTGTTTGCCGGTATAAATTAGGACGCCCATTTCACTGGACCTTACCGGCAAATTTTTCTTAGCATTCATATGCAGGCGGCAAAATAAGCCGATAGTATCTGCACTTTCACTTAAACTTTCATGATCCAATGCCTTAAGCCTCCAATGTAGTTAGTTAAACTAACTATATACTGGCACTAATCTTTAGTTATGTCAATCGATGATATGGTAACATTTTAAAATCAGGTTACCCCTGATAATACTGCTGCTTAATGTCGTCTTCTTAAAATAAAGAGCCTCGCCGTATGGCTGAGGCTCTGAGATATTATAAAATTTAACTTAAAGCATTATATTCCTCTTCATATACAGGCTCTAACCACTCCGGTCTGCCCGCAGTAATGGCGATGTGCTCGAACCAGCTGTCTTTGGCGGCGCCATGCCAGTGTTTGACACCGTCATGGGTGACTATAACATCACCGGCTTTCAAGAACTGTGCAGGTTTACCTTCCTCCTGGTACCAGCCTTCACCGCCGGTTACAAGCAAAATTTGAAAGCCGTCCCGGTGGATATGCCAGTTGTTTCTGCATCCCGGTTCAAAGGTTACATTGCCAACCCCCACATTCACGTCGGGATCAGCCACCAGGCTCTTAAGATAGCTTTGTCCTACAAAATATTGTGCAAAGGCTTCGTTTTTTTCGCCTGACGGAAAAATAACGCCATTTGCAACATTCTCATATTTTGCCATTTTTGTCCCTCCTATAATTTTCCGCCGAATACCGGGAAGAAGCTGTGCTCACCATAGTCCCGGATAGGCTCTGCCTGCTTCAAAGTCTCCATATCTGCATCGCTGATCACAAAGTCGAGCTCTGCATTGTTCCGCATATGATCCGGATTGGCTGTCTTAGGAATGACTGCAAGACCCAGCTGGATACCGTAGCGGAGACAAAGCTGGGCAACTGATACTCCATACTTCTCCGCCATAACCTTCACCTCGGCATGATCAAGGACTGCCCCGTGTGCGATCGGTGAATAAGCCTCAACGAGGATATCGTTCTTTTGGCAGAATTCAATCAGCTCAGCAGGTGTATTGCTGACATGGGCCAGAATCTGGTTGACCATAGGCTTGATTTCACACCCGGCCAGAATATTCTCCAGGTCGTCCTGAAGAAAGTTGGACACGCCGATGGCCTTCACTTTGCCTGCCTTATATGCGCTCTCCAAGGCTCTCCAGGCTTCTTTGTTTTCCTCGAAGTAACGTTTTTCTTCACGGAACTCCTTCCAGGGCTGCGGACTGTGAATGATCAGCAGGTCAATATAATCCAGGCCCAGCTTGGCTAACGATTCATCAATGGACTTGGTAACCTCATTATACGTCTTCAATTCTGCAGCAACCTTTGTCGTAATGAACAGCTCTTCTCTTGCAGCACCGCCGGAACGGATGCCTTCGCCCACACCCCTCTCATTTCCATAAGCCTGGGCCGTATCAATATGGCGATACCCGATGGCTACTGCTTCCCGCACGGCCTGTTCAGCCTGTTGATCGTCAAGCAGCCAGGTGCCGAGTCCCAGCATTGGAATCTCAATGCCATTGGTTAATTTGGAAGTTACGTTATACATAATGTATCTCCTTTATAAACTATTTCGCATCGTATTGCGTTACCGCACATTTGTGTATAATATAAAATGATTAGAAGCCATCTTCAATAATCAGAATCCCGTGTTTTGTGTGTTACCGCACAAATCCTTTATAAATGTACGATATTTTTTAGAGAGCCTGGTGATAGGAAGTGCCCAAAGTAGACAGAAGAATTCTAAAGTCTCAAGAAGCGATCAAAAAAGCTTTTATTGAACTCATGGCTGAAAAAAGCTTCGACCAGATTACCATACAGGATATCTCTGACAGAGCGAACGTCGGCCGCAGGACCATTTATGATCATTATCTGGATAAGTTTGACCTGCTGGACAAGCTGATTGCAGAGCATATCAATGAACTGAGGATGCTGTGCAGAGCAGCGGCTGATCTGAGCTTTGCTGAGGGTAACCTGATGTGGTGTAAATATTTTGAAACGAACTATCCCTTCTTTTCGACCCTTTTAGCCAGTAAAGGAGCCCTCGCCTTCCGCAGCCAATTTCTGGCGTTTGTCATTGATGAGCTGGAGGGCGATGTAAAAGTAGACGAAGGAATAAATCAGGGAATGCGTAAGGATATCATTCTCAAATTTTTCGGAGCTGCCATAGTAGAGACTATCATAGGCTGGATTATGGGCGGATTAATTGAACCCTCCGAACTTGTAGCTGAGCAGATGGGGATATTGCTGGACAGGAACCTGTGATTATGTTAATCGATCATTTTAATAAATTTTGCCGGAACGCCAGCAGCTACAGTATTTTCCGGGACATCCTTAGTTACGACAGATCCTGCGCCTATCACAGAATTGTTTCCAATCGTCACTCCCGGCAGTATTGTTGCATTGGATCCGATCCATACATTGTCGCCAATAATTACGGGAAATGAATTGGTTGTATTTCTGGTTTCTAAGGCCAGGCCATGATTCAGTGTAGCGACCGTAACATTCATGCCGAGGAATGAGCCGTCTCCGATGCTGATGCCTCCCCTGTCCTGAAAAGAGCATCCTGTATTGAAAAACACATTTTTACCAATAACAATATTTTTTCCGAAATCCGTATAGAATGGCGGAAAACACGTGAAGGAATCATCCACTTTGTTCCCTGTGAGTTCACTGAAAATCTCCACAATCTCTTCTCTGGTATGAAAAGACGTATTCAGTGCCATGGTGATCCTTTGGGCTTCAAAGCTGCATTGCAATAACAAGTGATGAAGCTCCTTATCCTCTCCTGAAACAGGATTCCCTTGTCTGCAATAATCCAAAAATTGCTGCATCTCCATTACCGTACCCACCCTTCTCTTTTTTACTTATATTTGATTTTTATCATAAGACGTGAAAATATATATAACAAATACCTATACTAAATACTCAACTATGCTTAATGGCTATAGAAGGAGGCCGATATGGATATCCGTTTGCTAAAATATTTTATTGCGGTAGCGAGCGAGCAGAGCATTTCAGCTGCAGCTCAATATTTGCATTTGTCACAGCCATCGTTATCAAGACAGTTAGGTGAATTGGAAAAGGAACTGGGGGCTGTTCTGTTTACCAGGGGAAACCGGAAAATCACCTTGACCGACGAAGGAAGGTTTTTGCTGAAAAGTGCCAAGGATATTGTTGAATTAGTAGATAAAACGGAAGCGAATTTCAAACAAACATCATCTTTTATCAGCGGAGAAATATACATTGGCGCGGGAGAAACTGAAGCGGTGCAGCTGATTGCCAGAACGTTCAAATCATTGCTGGAAAAGTATCCGGATATCCAGTTTCATTTATTTAGCGGCAATGCGGATGATATCAGCGACAAGTTAGACAGCGGATTATTAGACTTCGGTATTGTAATTGAACCCGCTGACAAACAAAAATATGACTACGTAAAACTGCCTGCTGTAGATGTATGGGGCGTATTGATGCGAAAGGATAGTGAACTGGCGGATAGACCTTTTGTCGAGCCTGCGGATTTAACAGATAAACCTCTGCTTATCTCCCGGCAAACTGCAGTCAGCAATGAATTGTCAGGATGGTTGGGTCAGGATATCGAAGGATTAAATGTTGTGGGGACCTACAACCTGCTGTACAATGCTGCATTAATGGTTGAGGAAGGGATTGGTTATGCCTTATGTATAGACAAGCTTATTAATACTTCCGGGAACAGCAAGCTTTGCTTCAAACCATTAAACCCCGGACTGGAGGCCAATTTAAATGTGATATGGAAAAAGCATCAGGTGTTCTCTAGTGCAGCAAAAAAATTTCTAGAGGAGCTGCGAAATCAAATTCGCATTTGACACCTTGCTGTCTTGATGATATATTGTGCATGCACAACATACACAATATTTTTAAGGAGTGAGGCCGGTGTTTGTGTTAGATGTTAAAAATTTAACAAAAAAATATGAACATTTTTCATTGCAAGACGTGTCTTTTCAAATGGAAAAAGGTTATATCATGGGCTTTATCGGTTCCAATGGTGCGGGCAAAACCACGACGATCAAATCGATTTTGAATCTGATCAGCATGGACAGCGGCGAGATACATATTATGGGAAAAAATATAACGGAGCGGAATGTCGAATTGAAACAAGAAATAGGCTACGCCTTTGGAGAGATTGATTTTTATACCCGCAGTAAAATCAAAACGTTAACGAATGTAATCAAAACGTTCTACCGGAACTGGGATGATGAGACCTATCATAAATATCTGAAAAAATTTAATCTGGTTGAAGATAAAAAAATAGCTCAATTATCTACCGGAATGAAAGTCAAATACAACCTGGCCATTGCTCTGTCGCACGGTGCCAAGCTTCTGATACTCGACGAGCCGACAAGCGGACTTGATCCGGCTGCCAGGGACAATCTGCTGAGTATATTCCAAGAGCTTGTGCAGGATGGGGAAATCAGCATCCTCTTCTCCACCCACATCACTTCAGACCTTGAAAAATGCGCCGATTATATTACCTACATCCATAACGGACAGATTATTAACAGCGCAGGGAAAGAAGATTTTGTCGATACATACCGGCTGTTGAACGGGAAAAAAGAGCAGCTGGAGCTGGTCAAGAACCGGCTGATTTCCTGCAAAATAAATTCTTTCGGCTTTACAGGCTTGATTCATACCAAAGATTTAGATCCGTCTTCAGGTATTAAATCCACCCTGCCTAATCTTGAAGAGATTATGATTTACTATTCGAGAAAGGATGAGATCAATGTATAACCTGCTGCTGAAGGAACTCAAATTAGGAGTAAGTCCTTTCTTTTACGTACTGCCCTTTTTGACAGGGGCTTTAATGCTAATTCCGGGGTGGATTTATTTCATTGTTATTCTATACTTTGGCTTTATTACGATACCGAATATGTTCGGGGGATATAAAAGCCAAAACGATCTGATGTTCACGGGCATGCTGCCTGTATCTAAAAAGGATATTGTCAAAGCGCGGATAACCTTTGTGGTCATTCTGGAGTTCTTGCATCTGGTTATCGCCATAATTTACGGGTTCATTACTGTCCGTTTGTATCCGGATCTGGACTATATTTTCTTTGCGCCAACCTTTGGTTTCTGGGGATTATGCCTGGTCATGCTGGCGGTCTTCAATATGATCTTTTTTCCTATGTATTACAAGACAGCCTATAACTACGGCGCAGCCACGATTGTATCCGTAACCTCGGCTTCACTGTTCGCGATTGCCGCAGAATGGCTGAGTATACAAAACCCGGCGGTGCATGAGCTGTTCAAAGGAAACGGTGCCGACAATTTGGCCGTTCAGCTCTGCATCCTGCTCATTGGTTTTGGGATTTTTGCAATATTTACGATTTTCGCTTATCATATTGCCAATAAACGATTTGTGAAAGTGGAAATTTAATGAATATTGCGATTTCGAACACCTCGGAAAAACCGATTTATCAACAGATATTTGAACAAATCAGCGCCCAAATTCTCAAGGGTGAGCTGGAAAGCGGCTATAGCCTTCCGCCCATCCGGCAAGCAGCTGTCGAGCTCCATGTCAGTATCATCACGGTGAAAAAAGCATGGGAAGAACTCGAACGCTGCGGTTTGATTTATACGGTGACTGGTAAAGGCTGTTTTGTCACAGAGCTCTCGTCCGGTGAAATGCTCCGGAAGCGTAACGAAATGATTTTGAAGCAGATGACTGTTGACACTTCCTATTACAAATCCTTCGGGCTTACCTTAGAAGAAGTTGTTGAGCTTATGAAGGAGATCTATTGAAGGTATTACGGGACATATAAAAAAACGCAGCCCACCCGGCTGCGTTTTTTCTTTACAAGTATTAAATCTCAATATTCAATGTATTGTTACTGGAATCTAATTTCAGGGTTGCGCCGAGGCCTGTAATGGCTTGTATTGGGATATAGGTAATTCCGTTAATCGCTTTAGGGGCCAGGCTTAGCGCAGCGGATTTACCGTTATTGAATATTGTTTTGCTTCCAATTGTTAGGGTTACCTTTAATTTTCCTTTGGTCAGGCCAATCGCTGCACTGGCGGGATCGTATGTAAACGATGCATCTATGGCTTCGGCAATGTCGCGTAAAGGAAGCAGATTGCTGCCCTGATATTGTACAGGCTTGTTGGTAAAATCAATTTTCTGTCCGTTTACATACACCTTCAGGGAAGATTGCGTATATTGGGGTTTGGCTTCTTTCGGTTTTGTTGTTTTGGTAGATGAAGAACTGCCTGAAGAAGAACTGCCCGAGCTGCTGGACGGTTTAGGACTTGAGGAAGACCCGCCACCATTATGGTAATGATATTCGCCGTACTCTAAACCCCATTTGGAACAATTCGTCTTGCATGTATGACCGCCATTTGAATCTGTCCGCCCTGGATGAGCTGACCCGCTTGCTGCACTGGATAAAAGAATTAAAGACAGTAAAGAAGTAACAAGGACCTTTTTATTCATTATGTACACTCTCCTGCTGGTTCTATTTACCTATGAATCATAACATAGTAAATATCATAAAGGAATATATTTACTGGCATTAATTATGAGATTTATCACTCACACAAAAAAAAGAGAGCCGCCTGTATCAGGAGCTCTCCTTACGTAATTTAGTGGTCGAGGAATACAAGCTGGATGAAGAACAATACCGCAAAAATATAGAAAACCGGATGCACATCTTTGCCTTTTCCACGAAGCAGCTTGAGTACCGGATAGAAAATGAACCCGACGCCGATGCCTGTTGCAATACTGTGTGTCAGCGGAGTGAGGATGATAATCAGGAAAGCAGGAAAGGCTTCTTCGAGATCATCCCACTTGATTTTGCTGATCACGTTGATCATAAAGTACCCGACAATAATTAATGCCGGTGAAGTGATTGCCGGAATGCCGGATATCACACTTACGATAGGTGTAAAGAACAAAGTAAGCGCAAGCAGCACACTTACCGTCACCGCCGTCAGTCCTGTTCTCCCGCCTGCAGCCACTCCTGTGCTGGACTCGATATAAGCCGATGTAGGACTTGTTCCGAGCAAAGCACCGGTGGTAGTCCCTACCGCATCTGCCAGCAGCGCGCCGCGAGAACGCGGGAATTTCCCGTCTTTAAGCAGTCCTGCCTGTTCGGCGACACCGAGCATCGTTCCTGTCGTATCAAACAGCGTAATGAGCAGGAAGGTGAAGATAATGGTATACAAGCCATTTGTGAATACGCCTGCCAGGTCCAGATGGAAAGCCGTAGACGTGAGCCCCTGCGGTACGGACATAATGGATTCCGGCATTTGAAACAAGCCCATCATCCAGGCAAGGATTGCTGTAATCACCATTCCGATGAACAGATAACCTTTAACATTGTAAGCCATCAGGACGACTGTAATAAGGAGTCCGATTATGGTCAGGTAAGTCATGGGCTCGGCCAGATTTCCGATAGAAATCAGATTGGATTCGGAAGCGACGATAATTCCGGCATTTTGCAGTCCTACCGTTGTAATAAACAGTCCGATCCCTGCTGTTATTGCATGCTTCAAGCTTGCAGGAATGGCATCAAGCAGCATATAACGAAATGAGGTAAGCGATAAAATGATAAATAAAAGCCCTGCGATAAATACAGCCCCGAGTGCAACCTGCCAGGTTACCCCGTATCCCGCAACTACACTATAGGCAAAAAATGCATTTAATCCCATCCCGGGTGCCAGGACGATCGGATAATTGGACCACAGCCCCATGATCAGAGTCGCGACAATGCTCGCCACCACTGTAGCAATGAATACTCCGTTAAAATCCATCCCGGTGCTGCTGAGTATACCCGGGTTAACGATCACTATGTATACCATCGTGAA
This sequence comes from Paenibacillus sp. PK3_47, assembly GCF_023520895.1. Taxonomy (NCBI): domain Bacteria; kingdom Bacillati; phylum Bacillota; class Bacilli; order Caryophanales; family Paenibacillaceae; genus Paenibacillus; species Paenibacillus sp. PK3_47. The sequence goes on along the minus strand of NZ_CP026029.1, from coordinate 6,351,857 downwards.
AAATGTTGTGATCCCGGCAATAATTTCTGTTGAAACGCTCGTGCCTCTTTCTTTCAGTTTGAACCAGTTGTCCATGGTAAAGCCAGCCTCCAGCCTGCAAATTATGTTCTGAGTTGAAAACAAAAAAAATCCTAATCTTCATATAGGATGGTAATATCACCGCTCCTATATTCGTTTTAGGATTTATTAGGATTTAACAGATGTTTTAACCTGATGCCCCTTTCGAATTTTAATAAATATAACATGCTTTGTCAACGAATTACCTGTTTGCCCGGCTTCATTAGCCAAGTTTATTCCCGTAAGTCAAGTTGCAATGTCTTGCCGAGTTCCACCTGCTCAGGCTCAGAAATAACCTCGATCTTATAATTTTTTTCATCAGGTGCCATAACAGATATACTGTATGTTTCCTTTCCTGCCAGAGGATAAAGCCTGCCGCTGCGGTATCCCTCCTGATCAACATAAAGCCGCTTATATAACTCTGGAGAACCTAATACATCAGCGGTGTAAGCCGGTATGTTAAACTCCATTCCCTTCAGGCTATCTGCATCCTGGTGAACCGAGAACTGCAGCATCCCATCCTTGTATTGCGGCACAGAGATTACCAAATCTTTGTCCATGAAACGGACGGTCTGCGGCGATGCATGTCCCGGAGTCAGCATAAACGAGCCGATTTGCGAGATCTGTATTTTGCCGATACGCAGATTCAGACTTTGTACCGCATCATTAAAATATGGAGAGCCCGCAAATACAAGACTGATCCTGTCTGAGCCGCTCCGCCCCGGAACTTCTTTAAGATGGGAATAGCTTTCGAACGGATAGACATTCCCTTTGTCGTCCGTCAGCTCCAGCTGCAGATCTTCATAATCAAGGTTCAAAATGTGACGTTCAGCCTCATCCAGCTTCACTTCCAGAGCCGTGTTGACTGGTGTAATCTGCAGCTTATCCACTGTTAAAGACTTGACGCCTGAATTTCCTGAGACGGAAACTGAACGGTTAACCGCAATCTCCCAATCTTTCAACAGCTGCGTCTTATCAAAGCCCACTTCAATGATATGTTTGTCCGGTACCTCTTGTCCCTCAACGGGAACATAGAGAGCGAAGCTCAGCTTAGAAGGATCCCCAGCGAGAAAAGCGCTGACCTTTGCCGGGTTCAGCTTTTGCTCTACAGGTATGGCCATAACCGGCTCGCCTGTTTGTTCATCATAGGTTACATGCAGTATTCCCGTTTCAGCACCATCCGCAAAATCAAGATTCTGCACATGATAACCCGCTGCATACTGGTCGAGGCCTTCAGTGCCGTCCGGATGGGTCATGAGATGCGCTGCCATTCCCTTGAACTGGATAAACGCTTTATACATCAATTTATCACCTGTCAGGTATACATCACTGAGCGTAACTCTGGTATCGGCAAATTGCCGGACAACCTGCTCAAACGGACGGTAATTGTGGTCGCTGGCGTTCTGGACACCGTCCCTGCTGCGAAGTCCGTCCAGCCATTCCGCCGCGATTGCGAACCCGGGTATGCCGCTTACCATACCGGCAAAGACCGGGGAGACCTGAGTCGTAAATAGGGCCGCGGCCAGCACTGTACTGCAAGCCGTCAGGCCGATTGCTGCTCTTCTCATTCTATACTGTCCCGCTGTGCCGCCGCGGCGCCAGGAATGTTCCGCCTTTACCGTCTCCGAAGCGTGTAGAACAATGTTTCTTGCAAATTCGTGCAAAGAATCCGGCGCGTTGATTTCCTCCAGTTTGTGGCGCAGCTCACGGTCTGCTTTCTGCTCAAACATTAAATATCACCTGCTTTGAGTCCGTATTTTGGTTTAGCTTCAGCAATTTCATCCTTGCATGATACAGTCTGGATTTTACTGTCCCGGCCTTAACACCGAGTATTTCCGCGATCTCTTCAACCGTCATTTCGTGGTAATAATACAGGACAATGACGCAGCGGTGGCGCTTGTTCAGCGACAACACTTGCTGAAGCAGCTGCTCCTCCGCTTCCTTCTTGACCACGGCATCGAGCGGCTGCTGCCTCTGGTCAGCCAATTCGCCTTGCTTCATTTCACCCGTTTTCTTCAGCCTCCGGCTGCGTTCGCGTGCGAGATCCATCGCCCGCATCGCCGCCACCTTTTTGAACCATGGCCCAAAGCTGCGGATCTGCTTGCCGTTCATTATGCTGCGATAGGCTTCGAGCATGGCATTCTGGACAGCATCCTCGGCCAGATGCGGGGAACGTAAAATGGCGTAAGCCGCACTGTATACCCGGTTCATAAACGGCTTAACCAGCTTATAAAATGCGTCAGCATCCCCTGCACGGCAGCGGCTTATCAAGTAAGGTTCGTCCTCCACCTCTTCCTTCATCTTCAATACCTCCCGTTATTAAGTTACAGTATATAGGCGCCGTAAGGGCGGCCTTGGTTCATTTTTGTTCTGATGAATATGAATACATCTATTTATCGGAACAGCGGGCTTTTGTTAAAAGCCTCTTTAACCGATGCAGCGGAAAGCGTATTTCCCACAATAATACGGGTTCCTGACAGACAATTTTAGTGGGTGTGCTGGCGTTATCCTGCCTTACCCGCACAAAAAACCGCTAATCTGTCAGCAGATTAGCGGTTTACTCCGGATAAGTAATGAACTTTAACGCGGCTCCTGATGGGACTGCCAGCGTATAAGCATTTCCTCATAAATTTGGGCCAGCGGCAAAGTTAGTGCAGATTGGGCTATATTCACCGGTGCTTTGACCATACCCTGATTAATTTGGATCAGCCGGCGTTTTAAGCCCTGCTGGCCCTTAAGAAAGGTATCCGGATCCTTCAGTTGAATCCCGATCATTTGCTGGCCCGCCAGCTCATACAATTCAATATGAGTAATATCTTCCCAGCGGACAAGCCCTCCTGGAATATAAGAGGAATTATCGAAGACTCCCTCATCATTTATTATAATCGCCGGAGTACGGTCAAACATCTTCCGGACAAAGTACAGCATACAAGCCCCAAAAAAAACAATACATACAAGCCCTACTAATCCGTAAAGAAAGATCATGGTTCCATTCAGATATTCCAGGAAGAACCAGGCCCCTACCGCTACAAAACCCAGACAGGCAAAGCCCAGCACCCACAGCCTGCCTTTTCCGTTGTACACCTCAAGAGGTTTGTCTAAATGTGTTGAATAATCCATCGTATGTATCCTCCCAATAAATTCTATCCACTAAGAATATCACCTGAAATGAATAGATTGACACTATTTAACTCTTTATATTGACTATAGCTTTCACAGGTTGCAGCTTTAATCGAACGAAAAGTGACCTGTCTGACGACAGGTCACCCAGAGTGTTAAGAACCCCGGGTCTTTTAATGGTCTCGGGTTTCTTTGCTGTTTTTCCATGTTTGCGGACGCTGCATCCGTTACGTGCGTCGTCCTCTTCGCACGCTAACGGACACTGTGTCCGTTATTTGCCGAAAATCGCCTCGTTTCCATCGTTAACGGACCGTAGTTCCTCTAATCCGCTAGATGATGCTTAAAATAAGCCCATGCGAATGAAATAACGGATTTAGGGTCCGTTAGGATTCCCATACACACCTCTAGCGTAAAATAAAGGACCTAGGGTCCGTTAGCATTAGCATATTCAAGTCATTAATAGATTCTGTTGCGCGTGAGGTAATGGGTTGGAGCCGTCAATTGTTAACGCGGCCGTATGAAATCAGAATTATATAAAAAAGGTTTTCGAGACTTCCTCAACAGCTTGAGTGACCTGTCTGACGACAGGTCACCGGGCAAAAAACTATTGGCCGTAAAATATTCTATAAATAATAACTGCTGCTTCCGCTCGGGTTGCTGTATCCTTTGGCCGGATAGCATTGCCGTCACCTTGGACAATGCCTTCACTTACCAGCTCAGCTACGCTGTCTTTGGCATATGCAGCTATGCCGGCAGCGTCCGGGTAGTCACTCAAGTTCGCTGCCCTTGCATTTCCCGTCCATTGTTGAACACTCTTAAGCGCTCTGACGGCCATGACCATCATATCCTGCCTTGATATATCCTCTTTAGGGTTAAAGCGGTTGCCGTCTACGCCTTTGACTATTCCGAGCTGCTTGGCGATTCCCAAAGCTTCATAGTAATAGGCGCCTTGATGGACATCCGCAAAGTTAAAGCCTGACTCCGCCTGCAATCCCAAGGCTCTGACCAGCAGCAGGACAAAATCGGCACGGGTAATCTTTTGTTCCGGACTGAAGGAGGTTCCGGAGGTCCCTTTAACAATCCCTTCTGCATACAACCTGTTGATAGCCTCCGCTGCCCATTCATATTTGCTGCCGATATCCTGAAAATGATTGACAGCAGGCTGCGGCGATGGTGCTTGTGTAGCCGCTGGCGCCATTGTAGGCGCAGGGGTAGTAACGGGAGTTTCCGCCGGAACAGTAGTTGCTGCCGGTGCCGGTATACCTGCTGTCGGTACAGGAGTTACTGCAGGTGTCGGCTGAGGCACAGGCGTAATCTCAGGCGGTTTTGTCGGAGCCGTTCCTCCGCCGCCCAGCGTCGTTACCTGTACTGCCGGTCCGTCCGTGCTCCAATTGCCTGAGCTGTCGCCGGCTTCCACTTTAAAGCTATATTCCGTCGCCGCCTGCAATCCGGTAAAGCTATAGCTGTACACTTCCCCCGTTACTGTAACCGGCTCCGCATCTACACCGTTGTAGATCCGGTAACCTGTAACCGCCGTGTCATCCTCAGCCGCCGGCCAGGTCAGAGTCACACCACTGGCCGAGACACCGGAGGCATCCAGTACACTGCCTTCCGGCCATACCGGTGCCGCCATATCTGCCGCCGGCAGCGTCGTCACCTGTACTGCCGGACCATCTGCGCTCCAATTGCCTGAGCTGTCGCCGGCTTCCACTTTAAAGCTATATCCCGTCGCCGGATGTAATCCGGTAAAACTATAGCTGTACACTTCCCCAGTTACCGTTACCGGCTCCGCATCTATACCGTTGTAGATCCGGTAACCGGTAACCGCCGTGTCATCCTCAGCCGCCGTCCAGGTTAGAGTCACACCGCTGGCCGAGACACCTGAGACATCCAGTACACTGCCTTCCGGCCATACCGGGGATTTCTGGTCTCCTGACTCTGCATTCAGGCTTCCGTACAGCTTCAGCTCTCCCAAATTGCCGAACCAGCTGCTTGACGGATTGGAAATTCTTAAATATCTGTAACCGGCAGGATCATGAACACTGAATGACTGCCACTCCTGTATACCTTGTATGCCGGACACCAGATTACTCCAGCTGCTGTTATCGGCTGAACCTTGAATTACAGTTCCTCCCGCACGTGCCGGCAGGTCCTGGCGGGCAATCAGTTTCACCTTTGATAGCGTAAGCGAATTTCCTTCCTTGAAATCGATGACGAGCCAGCCGGCACCGTTATTGCCGGGACCGCGGAAATCTGAGTTCGTTCCGGTCAAACCGTCGAACAAATAACCTGCTTGAGTCCGCGTTGCATCCGGGGAACGGTTAGGCGTTGAATCTATGAAATCCGCTTTACTCATTACATCCTCAATGAATCCGGGTTCTTCAAGGATAGTAACTCCTGTTCCATCTGTAGTCCGGTTAACTGGCCATCCGTTTCTATAGTTAATTTCAAAAATAATGGCTCCCGGCAGATCAAATTCGCCGACCGGATATTCCGCCTTCCAGTTCAAACCGTCTGGAGATACTGCCGGCACAGCTTTACCATTCATTACAACATTAACGCCGTCAATAACATGATCAGCAGTAAAAGCCAATGTCGCAGTATCCCCGGCATTTGCAACCATTGGATCGCCATTGTCTGAAGTAAGCGATACCGCGCTGATCTCACGGCTCAGATTCAATTCCGTAAAACTGCCGTACAATTTAAGCTCAGCCAGATTTGCGTACCAGCTTCCCGGCCGGTAGATCCGGATGTAGCGGTATTCTGTATCCGCATCCTTGCTGAAGAACTTTTGCAGAGCATCTGTATTTGCCGCAGTGTCGGTTAGCTGCGTCCAGGTTTTGGCGTCATTCGAGCCCTCAACCCGGACACCGGCTATTCTGGATCCCCATTGTGCTCTGCCCAGAATTTTTGCCCGGTTCAGCTTAAAGGTTGTACCCGGTCCAAAATCAAATACCGCCCATTGATTGCTTCCCTGCCATTCTGTATACGTATTCGGTTTGTTATCGAACCAGACGGATACTATGCTCCGGGCAGTATCGCCGGTGTTGCCGTTATTGAGCGTAATATTTGCGCTTTTTCCGAAAATGTCTGCCTCAGGAATCGGCTGCACCTGTTCCAGTGCCTGTTTCAGGCCATAATAAGCTTTTTCCGCATCCTCTCTGGAAGGTGAACTCTGCCCGGTAACAGCTTTGGACTCATTCAGAGCCGTTACAATCAGGTTCCAGTCCTCCGGCGTATAATCATCCTCCTCCAGCGCTTCAATCGCAGGATACATGAGGATCGTTTCTTCGATGAGTTTTGCGGTATAGCTTTCAATGTCCAGTAAAGTGTACTGAATCATGAATACCGAAGTACTGACTCCGTCGGCGCCGGTAGACGCAAATGTGATATAGCCCTTTTCTTCTGCGGCTTGATCAGGAATACTCCAGATGAATTCACCGGATTCTGGGTCATAGGCTGCTGCTTCCGGCTTGGAGGTCAGCTTGACGGCAGTTCTGCTGCCATACACATCCGAAGCTGTAATGTGATTCCCGTATTTAGCGCCCGGATAGACCAGAATTTCAGTGTCCAGGGAGGAAGCGTTCATGACTGGATACTCGCCCGGTTCATTCAAGAGAAAGCTCTGCAGTTCTACAGTTCCGGTTCCTGTACCGGAAGCAGTCACTCGAACGAAGTTGCTTGCCCCGGACTGGGTGTTATAGCCGGTCTTGGATAAATCAAAGCTGACGTTAATCCAGCCGTCCGGACTTAATCCGTCTGTACGGGGAATATGAAATTCGGCGATCCGGCCTACAGGATTACCGAGCATATCAAAATGCAGCACGGCATCCGTATCGCTTTTGACTTTAACCCGAAGATTTGGTGCTCCGTTTAAAAAATCCACGTCTGTATAAGTTACAGCACTGTCTTCTCCCGGAGAGATCCGGAGTTTAACAGCCCCTTCTGTTCCTTGTTCGCGAACCGCTTGTCCCTGAACATTGAAGGCGTAGCTTCCTCCGCTAACCGGCTGGAAGGCGGCGGTATGGGCTGCAGGTTTTCCGGTGAAATGGCTCATTGTAATGCTGCCGTCACCTTCATACACCAGATACAGGTCGTTATTACCGCTGTTCTGTCCATACAATGGAACATCTTCTTCGTGCTCTATCGAAAAGGTTCTGGCAATACCGCCAGTGCTGTTTAATGCGTATTCTTTAATGGTAGCCCCGCCGGGAGAGCCGAGATTAAGCTTCAGCGTCCCGCCGGTAGAAGCAGCATTGATTTCAAATGTCCGGTAGCCTTTGTCGAACTCCATATTTTCGAATCCGATATATCCGCCGTCCGACAGGGTTACAGTCTCATCAGCATTCTTAACCGCACCGGTGGAACTGAACACATCGGCATCCGCTGCCTTTGTCAGCGCCGCTAAAGAGGAAGAGGCAAATTTGAACCAGAGCGTATCCGCATGGAAATTATACCCGTTTCCCGAACCGTAGAAATAGAAGTAGACGGTTTTTTGACCTGTCAGCAGGTCAGGTCTGACGGTAAGCTTCTGCGAATGGGTCTTGAAAATGCTGTACCAGGTAGTGTTCGGAACGTGAATGGTACCCGCCAGTGCAGCGCTGCTGAAGGTTTTTTCTGAAGGGGTACTCTCCAGATCACCGATTCTGACATCTATGCTTCCGCCTACATTGGAGTTGATGCCGTATGTGAACATGAGGAGATCCGCCAGATGATCCGGTGTCGATCCGAACCGGTCAAAATCAACTGTGTAAGCGGTCCACGCCCCGTTCTTTACATTGCTGGTTGCAAAGCGCGTAATCCCGTCTTCGTCCGGGAAAGGTTCGGTAATCACTCCGCCTTCCGTTCCGCCGGTAGCGGTATACTCATGCCCGGCAATCCGGTTGTAGAGTTCATAAGTATTATCTGCCGGCTGCGGTTCGGAAGGAAGACCGGCTCCAGACTGGCCGATACTGACATACCACGGCGTTGTAAGCATCACATCAATCCCGTCCATGCCGGCGCTTTCATAAGCGGCGTCAATATACTTGTATAAACTGCCGTATGTGCCGTCACCGTATAGGTCCAGGTAAATTCCGTCTTCATGCCCGATGTACGGATCCTGTCTTTCCTCGCCATCGGTATAGCCCTGCACATATTTATAGTAATTCACTAGCGCGCTGAAAGAATTGTAAATTCTGCCTCTGCCGTCTGTGGTCACTTTGGCGTAAGGCGCCCGGTCCCCGGTACCGTTAATATTCGGCTGCCAGATGACGTCTTCTCCAAGATTGTATTTTGAAAAATAGGCGGCATATTTCAGCAGTTTCTGCTCATGCACTTCAAACAGATTGGTACCGCCCTCCGCTGAAGTCTTAAATTGGCCGTTTTCATTTACCAATGTGCCCTGTAAATAAGCCGTACGTGCCATAACCGCCATGGGAATCATACTATCCTGGGCATGCGGGATATCCCGGCCCATCTCAACCTGCTGCCCGGAGTCCAGAATCATGGCATCAACTGAGAAATTGTTGCTCTCGCCCGGTAAACCGGTCATAGCCTGATTCCGTACTGTGCGTTCCACAGCATCCTTATACATCGCCAGATCATCCAGATAAATCGCGATGGCCATATAGGCCTGCGCTCCGAAGTTCCCTTGATTGAAATATCCGTCTTTCCGGTCAACTCCCGGGAGAAGAATGCGCAGCATCTGTTCAAAATCCTCAAGCTCAGCCGGACTTCCCCACCCTGAACTCGGCGTATACCTGAGAATTTCGGCAGCCATCACCAGCTGCGGGACGGCTTGCCCATTGCGGATCACATCTTTTTTGGCGTCTGAAGACAGGGTGCCGGCCCAGTCATTCAGGATCGCTTTGGCTTTATCGGAGTATTGCTCATGCCCGGTGATGTACCACATCAACGCCAGGTTGAATGCAGCTGTGCCATCCCTAACAAGCGCGTAGGTCTCCCTGTCACTGGTCAGCTCTGTAAAAGGTCCGCTGTTAATGTAGGACAAGCTTGAATAGGCGCTTTTTCTGAAGCTCTCGAATGATTCCTTCCAGGGCGACATCCCCTGCCAGACCATATCCCGCATGGTGTTCAAATCCTCGCGGTTGACATAGAATCCGGGATGGACAAACCCTGCTTCCGATTTTACCACCGTGTTGTCATAGGTCCTGTTATAGTCTGGGTTAATCAATTTGCTGTTCTGCGGCACCGGTATTGATGACACATAAGGTCCATACTGTTCATGGGGCTCAGTCCTACCGGCGTACACTTTGGACACTCCGGTAAGCGTAAGGGACTGCAGGAGTAAAAGAGCAGTGACGATTATGGCAACCGTCCTCTTGAAGGTTTTCTTCATGGGTAATAATCACTCACCTTTCTTGGACTAACGGCACTTCTGCCGTTAAATATTTTAAAGTGAAGGATCTCCTCGTTCCGTAAACCTCCTCCCTGCTAAAAATGATTGAGCTTAGCCTGTTTTGTCAGCCCTGCAAGAACCACCTGCAAGGGACGGTAAGCGCTTACTATATTGCTGTTTTTGATTATATAGGAATGCCGTTTGACCCGACCGGGGCGTTTTTAAGGTCAGTATGTACCTTTTTTAATCTTTTTTGAGATTCACACCTTAGCATTTTGCGGGTAAACAGACTTTCCATCCAACGGTTGGGTCGTACCTGGAGGGAAGCCTCATGCAACCAAACTGTGCCTAAAGACGCTAGCCCGGCCACTCATTTGTTCAAATTCAGTGTGATTTTCTCATGTTCACTTCCACGTTAAACGGGCATTTCGTTCTCTCCCCCGTCCCTGTGTCCTCTTATAGCGGAAAGCAATCTATTGTACTCGAAAAACCGAGTACAATAGATTGTTGCGAGGGGAAACGGGCCTATTGTACGCGAAAAACCAAGTACATTGGAACGCTGCGAGGGGAAACGGGCCCATTGTACTCGAAAAACCGAGTACATTTGGTCGCTGCGAGGGGAAACGGGCCCATTGTACTCGAAAAACGAGTACATTGAGACGCTGCGAAGGGAAACGGGCCCATTGTACTCGAAAAACCGAGTACATTGGGCCGCTGCGAGGGGAAACGGGCCCAATGTACTCGAAAAACCGAGTACATTGAGACGCTGCGAAGGGAAACGGGTCCATTGTACTCGAAAAACCAAGTACATTGGAACGCTGCGAGGGGAAACGGGCCCATTGTACTCGAAAAACCGAGTACATTTGGTCGCTGCGAAGGGAAACGGGCCCAATGTACCCGAAAAACCAAGTACATTGGGCTGCTGTGAGGGGAAACGGGCCCAATGTACGCGAAAAACCGAGTACATTGGGCCGCTGCGAGGGGAAACGGGCCCAATGTACTCGAAAAACCGAGTACATTGAGACGCTGCGAAGGGAAACGGGTCCATTGTACTCGAAAAACCAAGTACATTGGAACGCTGCGAGGGGAAACGGGCCCAATGTACTCGAAAAACCGAGTACATTTGGTCGCTGCGAGGGGAAACGGGCCTATTGTACTCGAAAAACCGAGTACATTGGGCCGCTGTGAGGGAAAACGGGCCTATTGTACGCGAAAAACCGAGTACATTGGGCCGCTGCGAGGGGAAACGAACCCAATGTACTTGAAAAACTGAGTAAAATGGACCGCTGCGAAGTAAAGCCGGCGTAATTCTGACTATTGTTATGGTTGCCAACTAATGACCATAATCATCGTCCAGCCTGAACATCTCCATCCGATCGGAAAGGTCATAGGGTCCCTTCTATTCCCTTCACCTCATATCAGGCAGTTTTGTTTCGCACGTCTCACACACTCCATTGGCTAAAGCACAAAAAAAGAGCATCACTTTCCGTGATGCTCCTCTGAACTTGAGAGAGACTATTCAGTGTACATTTTACGGATCTTATACAGAACCTGTGCAGCTTCAGCTCGGGTTGTCACACCCATTGGACTGAGGATCGTAGGGCCCCGGCCGTTAATAAAACCCGTCTTAACCATTGCAGCCATGTCTTCCGTTGCGTATGGTGCTGTTTGGCCGGCATCTGCAAATCTCTTCAAGTCTTCCGCGCTGCCGGTCTGCACGGCCGGATAGGCTACACGCAAAGCTCTCATCGTCATCACGGCCATGTCCTGCCTTGTGATTTCGTCATCACCATTGAAAGTGTTTTTAAAGCCAACCGATATTCCAAGCGCTCTGGCAGTTCCAATCTCCTCATAATACTTGTCGGTTACCTGAATATCCGTGAAGTTAGTGCTGAATTCGGCAGTGAGCTCAAGTGTTCTTACAAGCCAGGCCAAATATTCACTTCTCGTCACCTTGTCATCCGGACTAAAGGTCGTCGGCGAGGTACCGTCTATAAAGCCCTTAGAAGCCATGGTTACAACTGAGGTTGCATACCAGGAATTCTGTGGTACGTCACTGAAGCTCTTCTTGGTGTACACTACTCCGTATTTGCCGGACTGAACGGCTGTAAATACGATGGTTTTTTGAGCAGTGTCATATTCAGCATCCTTGATCCGGACAGGCTTACCGTTGGCATCAACAGACCATATTGAGAGATATTCGTAGTTCACAAGTTCTTCTGCAGCAGGTGTATAAGGTATATTAATCCCAAACGGTGCATTCAAGGTATCCGCAGCTGCCGGCACTCCATCTATTTTGACGCTAAAATCCAATACGGGTCTGCTGCCAACCGCAGCAACAAAGGTGTCCGGGTCAAGTGCTGAAGTGTCAGCTCTCCCGATAGTCAGTACAACAATCTTAACGTCCTTGGCGGCTGTTTTCAGCACATTGGAAGGAATTGTGATGGTTCCGGTTTCTGTTACCACTTCCACTCTCATAGTTGCCGTAACGGCGTGCAGTGCAGAAGCGGGAAGTACGACAGTATATGCATGTGCTCCTTCAGCTGCCGGCATTTCGACTCTTACGGTCTTAACACCACTGTTGTCTGCTTGTGCGTTTGCCAGTGCTTTGTTAATATCCTCCTGTCTGATCGGAGACCCTGAAGCAATGCCGGTCAATGTATCCATTTTCAGCGGACCGACCTTAATCAGATTGCCTTCAACTTTGACACTTACAGGAACCAGTGGTGGGGTGTACGCTGTTGACGGCGGAGATCCCGGGAATGACGATGGTGCAGGTTCCGGTGCAGAAGTTGGTTCCAGCGTCGGTGCAGCTGTTGGCTCTGGTACAGGTGTCGCTGTAGGTATTGGCGTTGGTGAGGCAGTTGGCTCCGCCGTCGGTGTTGGCGTTGGATCCGTTGATGGTTCTGGTATTGGTGTCGGCTCAGGCTTAGGTGTTGGTGTTGGCGTTCCTGTTGGCTCAGGCTTAGGTGTTGGTGTTGGATCCGATGTCGGTTCTGGTGTGGCAGTTGGCTCCGGCGTTGGTGTTGGTGTCGTTGTAGGCTCTGGACCTGCAGGCGTTCCGCTTACATTGATACCTGCTGATACCCTGCCTGCTGTATCAACCGTCTGCAGCTTCATTGTATAAGCTGTTCCGTTAACAAGCCCGGTGATGGCTGCACTGCTTGCTCCTCCACCGATGGTCTGCGCTGTGATCCCTTCTCCGGTTAACAGGACATGGTCAAAGTCTTCAGATGACGGATTGGTCCAGGTAAGAGTCAACATGCCGTCACCGGTTTTGACTTCAGCATCTGTCACCTCCTGAAGCTCAGGATCGGCCGGATTATCTATACTAATGGTCAAGGCAGGACTGGCAAGATGCGTTTCCGTTTCCTTATATCTTACATAATAGATTCCGGTGTCCAGTCCTGTTATCTCAGTGCCTGAAACCGCCGTCCAGCTGCCGGAATCATCTTCCCGCTTCTGGAATTCCATCGTTTCGTCCACGCCAGTGATTATTCCGTCCGCGGCACCGCTCACAGTGACATTTATCCCCTTAACCACTGTGTCAGACGGCGGACTCTGCTCCTGCTTGGAGACTGGACGGATGACCTCCCATTCCCACAAGCCGACACCATTGTCACCAGCCGGCGACTGTTTTGTCATTGTAACCCTAAGCGCTTTAACTTCCAGGGAGGGTTCAAACCCGTAACTGTTCACCGATTCTGCCGGTGTATGGTCTATTACCTTGATCCCTTCGGTTACGGTTGCCGCTGTTACCCATTCATTGGTCACGCTGTTTAGCGGAATATAAGAATACACATACTTGGACGGAGGCTTGATCCCGCCTGCATCTGACCATAACACCAGATTCGAGCTTTGGATTACAGCGCCTTGCGGCCATTCATACTGCACCCATTCCTCTGCCCCGGCATTGCCCCAGGTGCCCCAGTGCAGAAGGTTGCTGCCCGTCTTTTTGCCGTCATTAACCGCTGCCAGGTTCTCCCATGGTGAGGTGTAGCTGGAAGAAATGCTGGCCAGGTAAGCCATATTGCCATCACGAGGATGGAGCAGCTGCAGGTCGGCCAGCAGCTTTTCAAGCGCCCGGGCAATCTCTTCATCAGCAGCATTCATATTCTGAATTACTGCGGAAGCTTCAGCCTTCGCTGCTGCGACCGGGGCAAGACCCGGTTCGTTAAAGTTCGCGGCGTTCAACGTATTAACATAGTTATAAACCTTGATCAGTTCTGACTTATCTACCGCCCCTGTATAGCCGTATACCTTCCATTCCAGAATTCCCGAGCCGTTGGCGGTTGGCTTCATATCAATACGTACACCTGTGATATAAGCAGGCTCGAAAGTAGTGGTGTTGTATTTGTTCAGCTCATTTCCAAGTCCTTTTACAGCTCTTGGAGTATACCATTTGCCGGCTTCATCGCGGAGCATAAGCTGCATATCCTTCGGCCGGAAGTTTCCGCCGCCGTCCTGGAAGACATAGACGTCCATGGAAGAGGCGAGGAACGGCTGATCCCATTCATATATGACCCAGGCCGGATCCCCTTCTCTTCCCCAGTTATGCCATGCGCTGTTCGGTGCAGTGCGGTTTGGTGAGAAATCTCCTGAGCTTTTGGGATCAACACCATTATTCATCGCTTCAGGATAGCCGTCACCGCCCGAGAAGCTGGCAGACGGTTTGGCTGTCTGCGCGGCATTCTGCGGCTGAACGTTAACGACATAAATGGTGGCGAGCACTTCGATATCACTGTCTTTGACGGTTCCCCTGGCTTCAAATACTCCCGTATTTCCATAGCTGGCCGGATCGATGGTATCCCATACGATATGCTTTTCGCTATATCCGTCATCTGACAGAACATTCACCTGTCCGGGAAGTGCCGGAGCTGCGTCCTTTCGGGTCACTACGCTTAGTGCACGGTAGGTGTCAGTTGTGTCTTCCTTGATCTCAATCGTGGCTTCTTTGCTGGCCTTCTTGTCTCCGTCTGCCGCTGTAAAGGTAAAAACATAAGTCCCTGCTTTACTTACGCGCGCATATGCAGTGGCTTTGTCACCGCCTACAAAGGAAATATCCCCTGTACCGTCCGGTTTTTGCTTTACAGTCCATGCATACGTCAGCTCAGGTTCAAAGGCTGCGCTGTGCACAGGATCAGGAACTGCCTCGCCGGATAATACCAGAATGCTGTTGTTCGCTGCATCCTGTGTCACAGTCACCTGGCTAATCTCCGGCGGCAGCTTGTCGGGCGGCGCAGCCAGCTGGAAGGTCACCTCTCCAGAACCGCTCTTCTGTCCGTCATTTGCGGTAAGCCGGACTGTATAAGAACCTTCTTTATTACCGGTAACCTTTGTAAGGCTTGCTTTAGGGTAGCTGAAGTTTAGCTTGCCTCCTTCAGGAGTGCTGACAACCTCCCATTGGTAGGTAAGATTGCCATCCGGCGCTCCGTCATCGGTCACGATGCCGTTCAGCATAAAGGGAATCAGTGCCTGCGGCTGCTGCGATGCGGTCTCCGCCTTAACCTGTGGAGCTTCATTCTCACCGGTATCCTTCTTTTCAATGGCCAGTTCAGCTGCAGGTGCACTGTCCATCTGGAACATGGCGGTACCTTTATGATTATGCACATAGAACTGTCCGGCTTCTGCCCCATTCAGCTTGAGCTCATAGTAGCCGTTTCCGGTTCCCGCACCGTCAAAGGTGATCCTCGAAGCATGCTCTTTCCCGGCAGTGTTCAACAGCTGCAGGGTAAAGCCTTTGCCGTCTTTCCTTATGTTTGCGCTTGTTATCTTATCGTTATCAGATTCCAGGTAGATCTGCTCATTGATCAAATTAATCCGTTTGCCGAAGCCGTCTTTGGGCGTGATCTTGTAACTGCCCCCTTCGTCTCTGACCAGTGCGCCATACCCGAACAGACCGAATACAGGATCAGTCACGATATCGGAGCTGATGCTGAGCAGGGAACCGTACAGGCCTTCCTCCGCTTCACCGGAAAAGTCATTCCAGCCGTTGTTCATCACACGGGAGCCGCCGTCGAATACATCCTTGGTGCCGGTGCCTCCCTTATACATGGAATATCTCCAGGAGGTACTGCCTACAGACTGGGCTGAAATCTGTCCCATATTTACGGCGTTGAAATTTGATATCTTAGCCGCATAGTTGCGCTGCTGTGCGACAGCAGTCTGGTCCCCTGACCTCCCGTCGTTCTCGTAGCGGAGCCAGTCATCCATAATGTATCCCGCTAAAGAAGCCGTATATTGGAAATTCCACCAGCCTTCTCCTCCGCGGAATACCGGTACGGAATAATGGAACCAGGTGGGCTGGATGCCGCGCATGGCACGTGTCTTCCAGTCGGCCATCTCCATGCTCTTCACGGCTGCGGCTGCACGCCCGTCTTCCGGATAATAGGTACGCAGCGCTTTGGCGGCAGCATAAGCCCCCTCCTCGCCGGTATTATCATACTCAAATTCGGAACCGTAAGGATAATTGGCGTAGGTCATGTTCCGGCCTTTATCCAGGGCAAATTTCTTTTGCAGATTTGCCGATTCGGTCTGCATTCCCTCTTCCTTCAGCGCTTCAATCATCTCAGGAATCTGCTGCTCACCATAGAATCCGATGGCACCGCTGGAGACACGGTTATAGTAGATGCCATAGGCTTTTTCCAGATAATACTGCGGGGATTCGCGGTACTCCATCAGATTGGGATACGCCTTCTGGATGCGGTACATGTTGAAAAAGCCGGTGGCTTCCATAATTTCAGAGAACGCCCGTGTATACGGTTTATCTTTATCTGTAAAAGCTCCGGAATCCCTGAGCCAGTTCGCGACCATATAACTATCCTGTGTATTCTTCATAAACCGTTCCCACATGAAATCGATCAGGTAAGTTTCAATCGACCGGATTTCATCCGGATCGGGATGAAGATAGTTCTTCATGGTCATGAAGTTGATGTTATCGTGGCTCCAGTCATCTCCCCAGTGGCTGGTGTTCTGATCCAGGCCGCCTGAGAGATACCAGTCTAAATAGTTGCCGTAAGTAGGACTTTCCGGATTCTTATCCTGTGTCTGCTCCACCATAAATTCAGAGTGGGCTTCCGATGTAGCGTCCAGCTCAGCCAGAACATTGAACTCCAGCTGGGTGAATTTATCGACCCATTCATCACCGGACTTCAGCTTGTATTTCACACGGACACTGTTATTGCCGATCGCGCCGAATTGGAGTGAATAGATATGATGCTGTTCACCGTTTACGATTTTGGTTTCCACGAATTCGTAAGATTCCGTATATCCCGGATTTCCGTCAGAAAGTCCGCGGCCGGTGCGGGAATTGTTCACCATTTCTTCCCTGGTTTTGCCGGGCTTGATGTCCGGAATATGTTTTTCGTCAAACGGATCATTCTCATGAACACTCTGAATGTCAATGGACTCTACATCGATAAGGCTGTCGTCATAGTGCAGATCCAGCTTGACAGGCATATTGATCGCTGTCTGAAAGCCAGGTACCGCTACTGCATCGATCATACCCGACCGGTACAGGATAGACCGGAGATTGGCTTCACGGTCTTCCATTGAAGTTGATCGGTTATTAGGGCTTTGGGCATTGTCCTGCGGCTTGTTATCGCCTCCGCGTACCGCTGAGAATTTGAACTTGTAAGTCTTCTCCTGATCCGGCCCCAAAACCAGGCTGGAAGCATCCGTAAAATAGCCGCGCCCTGTTTTCTGGATATCCTTGGAATGAATATACAGAACATTCAGCCCCGGATACCAGCCTCCGCTGTCACCGGTCCAGTTCGAGAATGTATTTCCGGCACGCAGCTCCCCTGCTTCATGCATCCAGTAGTCTACATATTCGATGCGCGCACCGCTTTCCGGTACAGGGGTAAACAGCATGAAATTCCCTTCACCGCTGGTACGGATGGCATAGGCATACCCGCTGTCGGCGCCGGCAAAATTATGCACAGTAACACGGTCGTCATAGGTGTCGGATAATGTGCGGTATTTGTTATTCCAGGGCATAGGCAAGCCGATATCACCGAATTCAATATATTTGCTGCTTTTGTTCTTCACGGTAATTTCCCACAGCATGGAGCCGTCTTCCGTATCCATATCAAACACAGATTTTACATCAAAGCCTTTCATCGCCCGCTGGGCTGTGGACTCCAGATTCTGACCGATAAAATTGATTTCTACTTTTTTACCGTCTGCTGAAGCCGTCTTTTTAAAATAGGGGTTATCAGGATTGATGCTGGAAGCTTTGGCTGATCCGCCGGCCGCCAATGTTTTATTCGTATCCACCTCAGCAAAGCCGTCCCTGTGGTCAGGGAATTGTTCACTGTCGCCGGTACGGTATGAAAAAATCATCTCCCCCATCCACTGGTGCTGGACGTCATTCTGCGGCGAGGTATCGTTAGGCAGGACAAAATTAATCGGCTCACCGTTTTTATTGGCAGGGTTATTATTGATATACAGCTCTTCAATTTGTCCCAGATCACCGACTTTAGCAGAAAGGCTGGCATTGGAAATACCGTTATTAACTGCGGCTGATGCGGCGCTGACTTCCAGGGGCACTGTCTGAAAAAGCAGCAGCAGGGCCATTGCCAGCGGCTTGAGCTTTTTGGTCATCATTCAATCATAACCTCCCTGTTTCCACATTTTAGAGCGGTCTTCCCCAAGGCTGTAAGTCAATTTTTCAATCCGGTAAGCGTAATCCCCTCAACAAAATACCTCTGGCCGATCAGGTAAAAGATGACACCGGGAGCAAAGGAAAGACAGGTTGCGGCCATCGTCAGCGACCAGTCACTTTTCAGCTGTCCTCTAAAGTTCGTTAAACCGAGGGCGATCGTGTATTTATCACTGGAATTGATATAGATCATCTGCTGGAGCAGATCATTCCACAGCCCGATGAAGATAAACAGTGCAACCACAATCATTGCAGGCCGGATCGCCGGCATGATGATACTGAACAGAATCCGGAAGTAACCCGCTCCGTCAATCGTGGCCGCCTGGTCAAGCTCTCTGGGGATAGACATGATAAACTGGCGGATCAGAAAAATGTTGAAAGCACCTCCGCCGCAGAAATACGGCAGAATGAGCGGCCAATAGCTGTCGTTAAATCCCAGGCCGCGCGTCCAGCCTATGTACAGCGGAATCAGCGTAACCATGGCCGGCAGAAGCATCGAACCGACGCACAGCGCCCAGATCAGACCTTTCCCCCGGAAGCGCAGCCTTGCAAAAGCATATCCGCATAAGGTAGCCGTGAATGTACCCGCCAGACAGGACGGAGTGATGATCACCATCGTATTCCAGAGGTACTTCCAGAATTTAAAGACCTCCAGCGTTTTTTCATAGTTGGAAAACAGCCAGTTCTGCGGCACCAGCGAAGGCGGATATTGATAGATTTCTGAGTTAGACATGAGCGATGTGCGAAAAATCCACCAGATCGGGAAGACAGCCAGCAAAGCGAACAAAATGACAGCGGCGAACGTTACCATGTTCATGACCCTGTTTCTGCGTTTCTTGCTTCTTAGTCTGCTGTATGCGGCTGTGCTCAATGGTCGTCGCCTCCTTCATTGTAGATCCATAAGTTCGACGTCTTGAATAACACGGCAGTAAAGACGGCAAGAATGGCAAAGATAATCAGGGTAGTTGCGCAGGCATAACCCAGCTTGTAATTGACAAAGGCCTGGTCATACATCAGATACGTCAGGAAGCGCGACGAATTGCCCGGACCGCCATTGGTTAAAGCAAGCGCCGGTGTAACGACCTGGAGATTGGCAATCAGACTCATCAGGAGGTTATAGAAAATAATCGGTGTCATGCAAGGCAGGGTAATATGCAGGAAGCGCTGCCATCCGTTCGCTCCGTCCATTTCAGCCGCTTCATGGTATACACCCGGAACATTCTGCAGCCCCGCCAAAAAGATAACGATCAAATTCCCCGAAAGCCATACGGATATTAGTGAAAGCGAAGGAACAACATAACTGGAATCTGCGATAAAAAGAATTTTATTCAGTCCCATTTCGGACAGGAGATAGTTAAAAAAACCGAAATTCCCTTCGTACAGCCAGGACCATCCTACATAAATCGCTGCTGCCGGCAGAACATACGGTACATAGAATACCGCTCTGAAAAAACCTCTCGCCGGAATTTTACGGTTAAGCAGCATGGCAATAAACAAAGAGTAAATCATGCTTCCGGCCACAGATAAAGCTGCAAAATAGATCGTAGCGAAAATGGAATCCTTAATATAAGGATCGGTGGTGAACAGCTTGATATAATTATCAATTCCGATGAACTCCGGGCTCTTGAGCCCCGTCCAATTGGTCAGGCTGATCCCGAGCACTCCGGCAAGCGGCAGATAAGTCAGGAAGATTAAGCCTAAAAAAGCGGGAATCAGACATATATAAGCGACACGCGCCTCGCTGGAATGAATGCGGGAACGGTGTTTCTGCAGTTTACGGATGGTTTCCATATCTCGCTCTCCCCCACGATTAGAGGATGACCGCCATATGAGTTTACAGGCGGCCATCCCTTCTATCTTTTATTGATTGCCTGCATGAATAGCTTTCAGAGCTTCTAGATTTTTGGTAATCGCTTCTTTCGCGGTAGTTTTACCAGTCCAGACATCTCCCAGAACCGAGCCGAGCAGTGTATTAAAGTCTGTTGTATAGTTCGTATAGAACCAGGCGGCAGGTCTTGCAGCAGAGGATTGGGCGTAATCAACAACTGCTGACTTGTATTCCTCGTATGGAGGAAAATTCGGATTTTCCACCCATTTGCGGGTGAGCGTCTCATCCTTATACCACTTATCGAGAGTAGGCATCCAAATGCCGGAGGAGATAAGCTCCCAATTATTTTCCTCAGAGTTATACCATTTCAGCCATTCCATTGCTTCCTTCGGATGCTTGGTCTGTGAGAATACGACATTGGCGCCGCCTGTGCTGATCGTCACTTTATCCTTCATATAAGGCAGGACGGCTACGCCGTAGTTCAAGCCTTCCTCCTTGGCGGTATTCAGGCTGGTGCCTACATTCCATTGGCCGTTTGTCGCCATGGCCACCGTGCCGGCAATGATGGTGCGCTGAATGCCGTCATCGGTCTGCCCGACAGACAGCGGGGCAACGTGGTCTTTTAAATACAAATCAGCCACTCTCTGAATCGCTTCCATGCTGGAGTCTTCCCCGATTCTGACCTCAGACCCGTCTTCGGAATAGAACCCGCCGCCATTGCTGAGTGCCCATGTTTCGAGCTGCCACGGCAGATTCTCGACGGATGCGCCATATTGAACGATGCTCTGTGCATTAAAACCATCCTCGCCGGGATGTTTGCCGTTCTTGTCTATCGTCAGTTTCTTGGCCGTGTCTACAAATTCGTCCCAGGTCCATGCCTGATCCAGTGCAGAAGGAGGATACGGGACATTCGCTTTGTCGAACATGTCTTTGTTGTAATACAGCAGCAAAATTTCATTGGCAGCCGCATAGGCTACAGTGTTGCCCTTGTGTTTATAGGCCAGGCTATCCAGCGGCTTGCTGTCACTTCCCTCATACATGGCACTGACATCATTCAGCATGCCTTCAGAGGACCACTGGATGACCCCATCCTCCTTAAGCATTCCTGTGTCCGGCAATTGGCCAGCTGTTGCGAGCGTATTCAATTTTGTCATGTAATTCTCCCAGGGAATTGCCTGTACTTCCACTTCTATTCTGTCCTGGGAAGCATTGAACCGGTCCGCCACCGTCTGGGTCGTATTCCCTTCCGCCGCACTTCCCCACATCGTGTAAATAATTTTTACTTTTTCCGCAGAGGCTTCAGATGTTGTGGCAGCTTCTGATTCCGGTGACGGTGAGGCCGAATTAGTCCCGTTATGGTTTCCGCATCCGACAGCGCCCAGTATCGAGCCAGCCAGAATAAGGCCTGCTCCGAGTGTCTTTCCTGTTTTCATTGCCGCTGATCCCCTTTCAAAATAGCTTCAGGTTTGTATGTCTAACCATTTAACCCGGACCACTAAAGTCTAAGTTAAACGTTTAGAAAAAATGCCGCAAATCTTCAAAAATGATAGGATTACACTCCCTAAGAAAGCGCTTTACTAATGATATGACATGATATACCATTAAAAAAACTCAAGGTTTCAACCTGATTTTTCAAATTTCCAACCTTTGGAGGAGTTCATAAATGATGAATGCACCCATCCTGCATTTTATTTCGCCTCCGATTCCCTATTTCGTAGACTGCGGTCATGCCTCGTACGGGATTGGCGATTACCATATAGACCGTAATTGCATCGGAGTGTTCGATTTGATCGTTGTTGTCAAAGGGATCCTGCCGGTAGGTGAGAACGGAGTGCTGAAGGAAATAGGTGAAGGTGAGGGGATGATTCTTCTGCCGGATGCCCATCATTATGGCTTCGCCCCCTGCACTGCGCCAACGGAAATCATCTGGATTCATTTTCAGACCTTTGGCAGCTGGCAGGAATGTGCCGATATGAGCGAATGCCTTGCCAATCAGCAGATGCTGATTGAGGAGCACAAAACTAAAGCTTATGTTAACCACACAGATGTCTGCTCCATTTTTATTCCGAAGTATCTGAACATTTCCGTCAAAGCGATGGAACTGCTGGAGCTATTCTTTGAACAGGAATCGGAGCCGAGGTCGCTGCGTAACTGGCGGCGTCAGGCTGTTTTTCAGTCCTTCCTTCAGCATTTGGACCGGGATCTGGCTTCGCCGAGTGATGCGACTGCCATCCATCTGGCTGAACAGATCGAGCTGTACATCCGCAATAATTACATGAATGATCTCACCAACTCCGTTCTGCAGAAAGAACTGAATTACCACCCGAATTATTTAGCCAAAAGTATGCTGAAGGTCTACGGAATGACGCCGATGGCCTACCTGCAGGTGTACCGGATCGAGCAATCCAAGCGTTTGCTGCTCCAGACCTCCTGGCCTGTGGCACGTATCGCCGAGGAAGTCGGCTTCCGCCATGTCTCGCATTATTCCTCCTGCTTCTCCAAAAAAGAAGGCCTCTCCCCTTCGGTGTTCCGCAGCAAATTTGCGAAGGAGCGTTAGTGCTGCTGCAACGCTATTTTTAAATTCACAACCTTTAAGCAATCGCTTACAAGAAATATGATATCTTTAGTTGACGGGTTTATAAAGCAACATATTCACTCTGTTTTTTAAGATTTACAACCTTTTGGGGTACGAGGAGTGGCGGCAGTTGATAAAGTGCGGGGTTTAGGTTGGGGGAACTGTTTCAAAGAGGTTTATCGATCACAGGCTAAATGTTAAGTGGAATTTCTCCATCTAATTCTCCGAAAATTACCGGTACTTCAATACTAGTTGGAAAAACTCCACTTAAATGTACCAGATGAGGCTCCAAAGGCATATTTCTATTGAAATAGCTGGAGAATTTCCAACTAAAACTCATAAAAGATGAAAAAGGACAGGATTATATGGAGAAAATCTAGGCCTGTTGATTAACCAAAAAAAGGTAGCAAAAAGGCCGCTCATTCGGTAAAGTGTTTGTACCCCTACAAACCATCCGAAACGAGGCGACCTCATGAAAAAGTCTACTTCATTATCGAATATTCTGCAATTAGTGATTCCTGAAGAAAAATTACGTCCCATCCTCGAAGAATTAAATTATGTCGATGTGGGACGAAAATTTACGGTCTATGATTTACTTCTCTTCTTGGGCGAAGCTGCCTTCCAGCAGTGGAAGGGATACCGGGATGGGGTACAACGAATGGCTCTTAGCGGGCTAAGTTCTGTGAATCACTCCACCCTTTCCAAAAAAGCCAAAGACGTTCCTTATGAATTATTCAAGCGTTTGCTGAATGTAATGATTGGACTGTGTAACCGAAAAACGAAGCGTAAACTCGGCATTCCAAAGGAACTGCTCATCGTTGATTCCACTACCATTTCTGTAGGTCTGGGCCGGCTGCCTTGGGCTCCGATTAAAGGCGAAAAAGCCGGCGTTAAGCTACATGCAGGAATCATTGGCGACCGGATGGAGCTGCACAAAGTCACCGAAACGACAGGTAAAGAGCATGATTTGAATAGTTGCAAAGACTTGCTGGATAGCCAATATATTTTAGTTGCAGACCGCTCTTACGGTAAACACAAGTTGTTTGACCTGTACCAAGCACGGGAGGATAGACAATACTTTGTGATTCGGCTTCACAATAATACTACATTTACGAATCCGATTTCCCGACACCGAAAGCGTCCATTTTCCGGAAGTATTGAGCAGGATTTAACCTGCCAATTGGGCAAAAAGAAGGCTCTTTCCGAGAACCGGTTTCGGGTGGTCATTCTTAAAGATCCCAAAGGAAAGCCGGTTATTCTTGCTACAAATCTGCACTGGTACTCCCCTGAAGGGATCGCAAATATTTATAAAAAACGTTGGCAAATTGAAGTCTTTTTTCGTTGGATAAAGCAGCATTTAAACATTCCGAGACTATTTGGAACGACGGAAAACGCAGTGTATGGACAGTTGTACATGGCTTTATTGGTTTATGTTTTGCTTAAATTTCTGTTTGAACAAGGAAACGCTACCGTACATTTTAGCGCTAAATTAACATTTGCCGACTTTGACCGGTTATTTACATTGCAAACATTACCGCTGGAGTGGAGGATTTACTTAGCCGATGCCGCGGATATAATTACCAGAATATAGATAATCAACAGGCCTAGAGAAAATCCAACTAAGCTTTGCAGCACGCTCATCACGCTGAAGGAGATTTTGCCACAATCCTTGCAACTCCAGAGACAGATGTAGTTAATCAACAGAGACCTAGACTGCCCACAACATATATCAAACAAGCATTCAAGTTCTTCAACAAGGGAGCTTGTTTGATTTTGGTGCCGGCGGGTCTGTAGTTGTAAGCGCTGCTGAACAAAGTAACGACCCGGCAGCAGTTATTTACGTCCGCAAGCATGTTTTGATACGTTTGAGTGCCTGGTGTAACGTTATCTAATCCGATGAATGTCTCCTTCGAATTCGCGAAAACAAGTTTTATTGCAGGCGAAAATCACCACGGGCGGCGTCCTTAAACTTGGGATCAGCAAACTTCGAGTTGAAGTCGTTACCTGTTCCGTGCTGATAAGCGGCGAAGCCGGTATACTCGTTCTTTTTCCATAACCAGAATGCCTCCTCCTCACCAGCTTCCGCGAAGTATAGATTCCGGTCTACTGTATTCATAATGTTGCTAGTATATTCGTTACTGATCAGGACGCCGGAACCGCTGGCCACGACAATATTGTCCGTTAGGG
The DNA here is from genome assembly GCF_023520895.1 of Paenibacillus sp. PK3_47. NCBI lineage: Bacteria > Bacillati > Bacillota > Bacilli > Caryophanales > Paenibacillaceae > Paenibacillus > Paenibacillus sp. PK3_47. The sequence goes on along the minus strand of NZ_CP026029.1, from coordinate 6,327,088 downwards.
TATTACCGCTTAGGTTAGCCTGCAAAAAGAGCTGCCCGTTACCGGCGCCGAGCAAGTCGTTCATATAAAGTGTATTAAAAGCAATCGTACTCTCACTCGTGCCTCCGCGGTCCTCGTCGTACCCGCCCATGGCAATGCCGGTCAGCCGGTTGAGGTACACCAGATTATTCCGTACCGTTATATCCCGGGTCAGCTTTCCCTTATGCTCGGACGCCAGCTCAATGCCTATGTCATTATCGTATACGCGGTTCTGCTCAACGAGGATTGACCTGCCTCCGTCGATGTAAATCCCGCCCGCCGAGTGGCTGTCGTTGGGCAGTGAAGTCCCGTATGACGGATTATAATTAGATGAAATCCCGTATACTAAGTTGCCTTTAACCGTTCCGTTCCGGGCCTGGTCCACTGTCTCTACCCCAGCAGTTCCTTCGTAACCGATGATGTCGATCCCGATGTTATCATTATCATGAATGATATTGTCTGTAATTTCAAAACTATCCACATTCCCGTTCACGGCCACCGCCTCACTTGAACCGAGCACCAGATCATACACTTCATTGCCGGCAATTTTCAGGTGAGACAGGGCTTCATCCGCTTCGGTTCCGTATACGGCTATTCCGTGGGCATCCCTGCCCGAGAGATCATCCTCATTAAGCGGTGCGGTATTGGCTATGGAATGAATGCGGTTATTCAGTAAAGAAATTGATTTCCCGGCACCATGAATATAGATGCCTGCGGGTACTTCATCTTTGGCTGATGTTTTGTAATTGCGGATTTCCAGCTCCGAGATCGTCACATAGCTTGCATTTTCAATCTCTATCAGTCCTTCCAGCCCGTCCACCGGCAGGCCTTCACCGTCAAGGATAGCTGTCTCCTTCGGATAGCCGGCAAAGACCATTGAACCGGCTCCTTCTGAACCACCGCTTGTAATGTGCAGCTTCTGGTGATACACGCCTCCGCGAAGATAAATATGACTGCCCGGCATAGCGTTATCTGCGGCGTGCTGCAGTGTCGCCCAGGGTGAATCAAGGGTTCCCTGATTGTTGTCATTTCCATCTGCAGCTACGTAATAGACGTTAACCTCATTCGGTTTAGAGCTTGTGATGGACCCCGGAGCTGTATTTAACTTTGAAGTTTGGTCTGCTAACGGCACGTTCGGACTCTTGGAACTGGAGCATCCCCATAATACTGCCAGACAAAGCCAAACAGCCAGTTGGAGACTGTACCCTTTAAGCATATATGTATTCCTTTCAGCTGTTGCTAAACCGGTCCCTGAAGGGACCGGCTTACTCACAGGTATCACTTGATTTTATTTAATCGCGTTTATTCTCAACCGATTTCATCCGGTTCTGATCATCCGGCAGCCGGTCATTACTGAATTCCTGGCCTGCCTCTACTTCACCGCCGGCGCTGACACTCCGGGCAAAATTGGTAAACTGCCTTTTCTGCTCATCCATCTCATGTTTTAGCTTTAGAAGCTCTTGCGGATCCTGAGTTGTCATAAGGATAACCTCCATTGGAATCATGCTGTTTATTCTCCAGAAGTTTTCCATAACAGAGTCCTGCTTATGCAAGAAAATCAAAAAGCCGCCTGCTCTCTAATTATCGGTTAGACGATGGTTTGCTGTAAATTCCTGAGGGTAAGACTATGAATAAGCAGGTCGGCAATTCAAGCTAAACCATACATATAACAAGGAGAGCGGTAAAATGGTGAACTTCTCTGCCCGCAATCTGGGGTCAGGCATTTTATTCGGTATCGGCGCCATTGCCTTTATAGACGAAGCTGTGTTCCATCAGCTGCTGCATTGGCATCACTTTTATGATAAATCGACCACCAGCGCCGGCCTGATCTCTGACGGCCTCTTTCATGCGTTTAGTTTTTTTGCTACGGTAGGCTCGTTATTCATGCTGGCTGACCTTCGGCGCCGGGCTGCTTTTCTGCTGCGCAGATGGATTGGAGGTATTCTGCTGGGAGCCGGCTTTTTTCAGCTGTACGACGGCATTGTCCAGCATAAGCTGATGCGGCTGCACCAGATCCGATATAATGTGGACATCGCTCCCTATGACTGGGTCTGGAATATTACCGCTCTCGCTTTGTTAATTGCCGGAATTGTAATGACCCTGCGGACCAGCCCAAAGCGTATGGCCCCGGAAGGATCTGCCCGGTATGAATAACCACCCTATGGATCATTCACACAGTGCAGCTATCGGGTGGAGCACTATCCTTCCTTCATTTTTTATTACTGCGGCGGTATTTGCGCTGTATTTTTATGCTGCCCAGTCTTCCAATCAGCGCTACCGGCAGTGGCCGATCTACCGTTACTGGTGCTTTTTGACGGGAATATTATGCTCAGCGTCTGCGGTTACAGGTCCGCTTGCCCACTTGGCACACAACGATTTTAGAGTACATATGCTGGGCCATCTTCTGTTAGGCATGCTGGGACCGCTGCTGATTGTATTGTCTTTCCCCGTAACTCTTGCTCTCCGGACCCTAAAAGTGCAATGGGCAAGGCGTGTCAGCCGCATACTCCGGTCCAAACCCGTATTGTGGATTTCTTATCCCGTTACAGCGGCCGTCTTAAATATCGGCGGACTGTGGCTGATCTATATGACAGGACTGTATTCTGCGATGCAGCAGCATATGCTTCTTCATATTCTGGTTCATTTTCATGTGTTTGCCGCGGGCTACCTGTTCACAGCTTCCATCATCTACACCGACCCTGCTCCGCACCGGACCAGCTATATGCTGCGTGCCATTACCATGGTCCTTGCGTTCGCCGGACACGGAATATTGTCCAAGCTGATTTATGCTGCACCCCCGGAAGGAATACCTCAGGATCAAGGGGAAGCTGGGGGCTTATTAATGTACTATGGCGGCGATTTTATCGATCTGGTGCTGATTTTTATTTTCTGTCTCCAGTGGTACCGTGCTTCTTCTTCAGTGTTGCATCGCTCTGGAAAAAGGAAACAGGTCGGCGGCAATCCCGGATAGGATAAACATTAGAGATTAGCATTGAGATTTCAGTGTCGTTATTCATTAAAATCCAGGCTGATTTCCAGCTCATCCAGATACTTGATAGGCTCAAAGTGGCCTGTCCCAATGATGATTTTATCATTCTGGTCTTTTACTGCAAAAGCTGCCTGGTATTGTCTAACGGAGCCTTCGACCCGGTGCGGCTGTATGAGGGTCTCATATCTTTCTCCATCCTGGTTTTCAAGCCATATCCGCGAAGACCGCTGGTAAGTTAGTTCTCCATTGACTTCGTAAGTTAGCGTAAGGCGGTTGTTCTTTTGGTAAACCTGTTGAATCTTGATAGAACCGGCTTTACCTTGGGACAGCTCAATCTCTTTTCCATTCCACAGCTTCTTCGTCTCTGAACCAGTTGCAGAACCGTTTCCCAAATAGGGCCTGATCGTTAAAGATTTTGGAACATCCTCTAACGGTTCATAGGTGAAATAGGACTTAACCTGGTACTTGCCGTCTTCAGCAGGTTGTCCGGATGCTCGATTACCAAAAGGTTGCAGAACCCGTCCTTGGTCATCGAAGATCTGGTAATTCAACAGTGTATATCCGTCTGTGTATTCATTCATTAGCCAGCGGACGGAGAGTATAGTTGCACTGGGATAAAGACCGATCTGTTCATAAATCATGGATCTGTTCTGCCATTTTTTTGTCTCATGAATAGTATGCGCGGTTGTGCTTCCTTGCCTCTTCACAGGGAGTTCAACAGACCAGGATAGGTCAGGAGAGCTTAATCTAAGATTGAACGAGTCCTCTAGCTTTTCAGAAGTCTCGATGGTGTAAATGCCGGCAAAAGTTCCGTTATCAAATCTTTCTCCGCTTGCTCCGCCATTATAGTCTGTAAGACGCTTACCGTCTATTGTAACCTGTATATTGTTCAAGAAGTCTGAGCTGCCGGATTGTCTAACATAGCCGATGTGAATAATACCGGAACCGTCATAAAGGCTCTCAGTAAAGGTAACGGTCTGCCCATCAATATGGACCTGTTGGTTTAACCGGGCAGGAAGGCCCAGTTCGCTCGCCTTTTTCTCACCAATAGTTCCTATCGTCTCAAAAATGGACCCAAGAACCGGAATTGTACTTACAGTTTCAGCTATTACAGGTGAGATCGAAGTTGCGCCGAACAGCAGAAATCCAGCTAAAGCGACAGCCGGAACCGCATAAAACATTTTCACTTTACGATCCTTACGTGGAATCTGAGCCAGAGTATGGTGTATCTGTTGCTCTATTTCGCCCGGCAGCGCCGGGTTTACTGCTCTTTTGATTTCCTGTTCCCATGCTTCCACGTGGATTCCTCCTCAGCCGTTAAGATTTCTTTTGCTTTTTCACGTGCTCTGCGCAGTCTTGTTTTGATGGTGCTCTCTGGAATTTCATAAATTTGGGCTAAATCTTGTATGGAAATATCGTCAATATGATACAGCTTCAGCAGCTGGCTCTGTTCTTCCGGCAAAGATTCTAACAGCTGCTCTACTTCTACCTGTACAAATGCATTCTCATACGATGCAGGCTCAGTCCACGAATGAATCGGGATTATTTTTTTGCGTCCAATGAGAATACGATTACATTCGTTGATTACGATGCGGATTAACCATGTCTTGAAAAATTTCGGCTCTCTCAGTTTGCCGATGTTCTGGTAAGCCTTCAGGATCGATTCCTGAATGGCATCTGCACAGTCTTCCTCCCGGTTCAGCATGGATTTTGCAACACGGTACATTACTACCTGATGAGACAAAATTAAGCTTTCAAAGGCTTTGTGATTTCCACGCTGTGCTTTTATCACTTCTTTTACACCATACACCCGGTAATCTCCTTTCCACTCCAAATAGAAACCATTCATTAGATACTGCAGGAGAAGTTCAGGTTTCAGGAAAAAGAAAAAACTCCCGACAGGATCAGGAGTTGAATGGGTCACCGGATGAGCGCTATTGCACGTTCTACCTCTCCTGCTCCTTAATCACCTGCTCAATCCCTGACAGAATCAGCTTCAAGCCAAAATCGAACGACCCGTCACTCCCCATCAGTTCGAATAATCCGCTCTTGAACATGCTCCGGAACAAACCCGCATCACTCTCGCTCATGGAGTCCAGCAGGCTTATCATTTCCCCGGCCGGCATTTCCTCCTGATTCTTAAAAATCGCGGAGACACTCCGCTGATGCTGGTAATCATCCAGTACGAAGTAGAAGACATAGTTCGTAAGTGTAAGAATGGCCTGCAGTTTCTGCTCCTCCTTAAGCGGCGTCTGTTCGACGCAGAGCAGCATACGGTTGGTAAACCGGATGATGTCCGGTTCATGAGGCAGTGTCATCATCATGAGCTGCGTAGAGCAAGGATACCTGCGGAGCACATTGCGGATTGTAACAGCCAGCGCGCCCAGCTGCTCCCTCCAGTCCCCCCCGGAGTGAAACTCCTCCAAAATGATTTTTGATACCTGGTTAGCGAGGCGCTGGTATAGGGCCTGCTTGCTTTTAAAATACCAATAAAGTGAAGGAGCCTGAATCCCCAGCCGGTCGGCTAACCGCCTCATACTGAATTTCTCAATGTCCTCTTCCCCCAGAAGCTCCCATGATGCCTCCAAAATCCGTTCTTCTGAAATTTGCGGCTGCTGCTTTTTCAATGATCTCCGTCCTTTTATCTAACAGTGTAAGTTTATCCTTTACAGATCCATAACCTCATGATACCATCTAACACTGTAAGGCACAATCTAACACCGTTAGATAATTTTGAGTTTAGAGAAAGTGGTGACCCGCATGGAAGCACAGAATCTCCATTATTTTGAAAAAGCCCCGGTTACAAAAGCAGTAGCGCACTTCGCTGTACCGATGATGTTAGGCACATCAATGAGTGTTATTTATTCGATTTTGAACGCATTTTTTCTTGGCACACTGCACAATACGGCGATGTTAACGGCACTTGCTCTAACCTTGCCGCTATTTGCGGTTATTATGGCACTGGGCAACCTGATCGGGATAGGCGGCGGCGCGTTTATCTCCCGTCTGCTGGGTGAGAAAAGATATGATGATGTCAAGCATGTGTCCTCTTTTGCCTTTTACAGCAGTATAGTTCTCGGTCTTATAGTAATGGCCGCCGTACTTCCGTTAATCGATTCTATTGTCCACAGCCTGGGAGCAACGCCGGAGTCCTTCGGATTCACCAAAGACTATGTCACAGTTATGCTGCTCGGTTCGCCGTTTGTCGTTTTGTTTTTCACGCTGGAAAATATCGTCCGTTCGGAAGGCGCCGCTGTCACATCGATGACCGGGATGATTCTCAGTGTTGCCGTGAATATTGTTCTCGATGCGCTGGTCATCTTTGTCTTTCATTGGGGCGTAATCGGAGTTGCGTCTGCTACGGTGGTTTCAAATCTGGTGGCAAGCGTCTATTTTGCCTTCTATATAGGGTTCAAGAGCCAGTTCCTGACGGTTTCCGTAAAATGGTTCAAAGCTACCAAAGAGATTCTGGGCAATGTGTTCAAAATCGGCGTTCCCGTATTTGTAATGAGCATCTTTTTGGGGGCGATGTCACTCATTTTCAACCATTTCCTGATTGAATATGGAGACCAGGCTGTGGCGGCTTACGGGATATCATCCCGTTTATTGCAATTTCCGGAGTTCATTCTGATGGGGTTATGCGAGGGCGTTGTGCCGCTGATTGCCTTCTCCTTTACAGCAAATAAACTGCGTATGAAGCATACGATTCAATTTACCATCAAAACCATCCTGGTGTTAGCTATCGTCTTCGGCATCATCGTCTATCTGATTTCCGGCCACCTGATTGGCTTGTTCACGAATGATCCGCAATTAATTGAGATGGGCAGCTACATTCTGCAGGTGACCTTCTTGTCCCTGTTCATTTCCGGAATGACTTCACTGTTCACAGGGATTTTTCAGGCAACTGCTCAAGGTACCGCTGCATTGGTTATGTCAGTTATTCAAGGGGCTGCGCTGATTCCTGTGCTCTTTATTGCCAATCGGATGAACGGCTTCCACGGGGTGGTATGGTCGCTCGTCATCGCAGATGCCGTTACATTCATTGTGGGTGCGCTCATGCTGTACATTCTGCGGAACAAATTGCAGCCTGATTTGGAGCAGTTGGTACAGTAGCGTGATTGCTGTAAAAGAAAAACCGAGCATATTTGGCTGCTGCGAGGTAACCGGGCTAAATATACTCGAAATACCGGGTATAATTGCCCGCTTCAGAGGGAAATGAGACATTGTACGTGAAAAATCGAGTATAACTGGCTGCTGCGGGGGTAAAGGAGCCAAATGTACGCGAAAAATCGAGTATATCGGACCACTGCGAGGGTAAACGGTCATAATGTACGCGAAAAACCGAGTATAATTGTCCCCTGCAAAAGGAGAAACTGCGCATTAATGAACTCAGCTCCCCCGGGACCGGGAGAGCTTTTGTGAAAACTGTTTACTTCACGGTTACTTTAACCGTGTCACTGGCGGTCACTCCCGCTGCATTAACAAGCTCTGCCCGGTATTCGTACACACCGGAAGCACGGCCGGTTACGGAAGTTTCAGCGGTTTGGGCTGAAGGTGTATTGGCGTTCAGCGGCTGTGTGTCGATCAGCACACCGTTTTCATATAAGCGGTATTCCGTGGCATTGGTACCCCACCACAGATTCATAGTCAGCTTATAGGAACCGTCTCCATCCCAGTTGTCATTGGAGATTACCGGTTTGCCTGGAGCAGCGTTGCGGACGGTCACCGTAAGCTCACTGCTCTTAGTGGTACCGTATTTATTGGTCAGCTCTGCCGTATACACATAGGTGCCGTTCGGCTTGCCGTGAATCTCCGTTCCCGTGCTCTGGGCTGACGGAGACACATCCTTCAGTGACTTGCTGTCGATCAGAGTGCCGTTCTCGTAGAGCTTGTAGCTTGTACCATTGTTGCCCCACCACAGATTCATGGTGACCGTATAACTGCCGTCGCTGAGACCAGTGGCATGGCCGCTGTTGGAGGACAGTACCGGCTGGCCAGGCTTGCCTGTTGCGAGTACGTCACCGTCTGTGATCTGGAAGGTATAGCTCTTCTCGGCAGAATTGCCGGCAGCGTCAGTTACAATGTACCCCACAGTATGTGGCCCGCTGCCAATATCCGCTGCACTCAAGCTCTGACCTTCGGCAAGCGGCTGGCCATCCAGCAGAAGCTGTTTGGAAGCAATACCTGACAGGGCATCACTGGCAGCAAGTTCAAAATGAAGCTGCGCTCCTTCTTCCACATCTCCGACCGGCTGGCCGGATTCAGTAAGCTCAGCGGCTGGAGGAGCCGTGTCGAGATTAAGGCCCAGGGTTTTGGCTTCTTCTGTCTTACCATTCTCTGATACCGCATGGTATGACAGCTCATACCGGCCGTCCTCAGTGACGGTCAGTGGTTCGCTGTATACAGCTTCTGCACTGTTATTCAGTGTGTAGAAAATGGCCGCTGTCTCAGGGTCCGCCTGCAGTGTAACCTTGACAGGCTGATTCAGCCATCCGGAAGCATTAGGCTCGGCTGACAGCAAAGCAGTCGTTACCGGAGCCGGCTCTTCTTGCACTAGGGTGAAATCCGCCAAACTTCTCGGTTTAAGCTGATAGGCGCCTTTAAAAATTGCCGCAATACCTGTAATATTCAGGCGCTGTCCTTCTGCATACGGAAAGCTGTCCATCGTGATGCCTGTCCGGACATCCACACGGACATGATTGCTGGTGCCGTCTGCATGAATGGCGTCAAATTCAAACGAACCGCTCGGGGAAGCGCCGATGATATTTGTTACTGTCACTTGATCCAGCCGCAGCAGCTGGCCCTGGTTAGCATCATTCACCGCTGCCGCTGTAACCGGCTGCGGCAGCTCCGCTGTGCCGGTCTTCTCGATCTGCACCACTTCTGTCAGCTCCAGCTCTGTATTGTACAGGGCTGTGGATGCTGTGATTTTAACGGTATCACCGGCATGGAAGCCGCTCTGGCTCTGGTAGACATACACCCCGCCGGTTTCATCCTGGAGGTAAAAGGCTTGTCCACCGAAAATTCCCGGCTCGGTAGTCACAGTCCCTTCCACAGTCACCAGTGTTCCGGCAGCCTTGGACCGGGCTTCCTGAACGGTAATTCCTGCCGGAATCGGATCTTCCTCTGCCGGAAGCGGCTCAGCCGGAACGTTGCCGAGTGTTACCGGCGCTGTCTTCAGGTTCGTGCCGTTCTGGCGCAGGCGCAGATTGGATGCAGCCGTAGTCCCCGGCTTAATCTGAACCGTCAAATCCCTGTAGGCATGTCCTTTCTGGTCTGCTGTCAGGCTGAAAGCGGTGCTGTATCCGTAGCTGGCCGGCCAGGTCCCGTCACTGTTCTGAAACTTGGCAACCTGGGCGCCGCCGCTCACCTGATAAATGCCCAGCTGGAAGCCGGATACAGTGCTACCGGCAGGAAGATTATCCGCACTGACGCGGATCTGGAAATTCTGCGCATTCGGAAGTACCGCCTGGTGCGTGAAGCTGTATTCCGCACCTGCGGTTGCGGCAGGCCCTCCGTATGAACCCGGTTTAAAGGTGCTGCGGTCATACCATTTGTAACCGGCATTCGGGGCGGCCCATGGTTCAGGCTGCGGTTCAGTTGACAACGCCGGCTCCTCGAACGGCAGCAGTGCCGTAGGCTGATCCAGTGCCAGTCCGCTCACCTGGGTAAAGTCCGTGTAATCCTCCTGCTCGGCAAGCCAATTGACGGTATTCACCAGCAGCGTGGCATCGTCTGCTTCCTTAAAGCCGTCGTAGGTTGTTTTCTTGGCGCCTGTATCCTGGCGCACATATTTCGGCGTCGCATCCTCAACCGGAGACGAGTCGCCGATAAAAGCAGCTTTACCGGCGCCTTTTTTGGCAACTGCCACATAAGGGCCTTCTGCCACACCGCCGCCGTTATACACACCCTGGTCCACCGCGTTGCCCCAAGCCTCATTTGTCTTTGGCAGATACACAATTCCCTTAGCTTGGGCAGGGTCCAGGATCGCCAGTGTGGAGCCGGCATGCATCGCTACCGCGGATACTCCCGTAGTAATGCCAAAAGCCTGATCGGGAGCTACAATGTTGGTAGCATTAATGTTGCCCAGCGCATTGTAACGGAACCGCACGCCGAACTCATCCGCCAGCCAGTCTGAGCTGACCACGCCCTGCATCGCATCGGAAGCCGCTTCTTCGGCGCTCATGCCTTTGGCCGGATTATCCCAGGCTCCGCGGCGGAAGCCGTTAAATGCTTCGTTGCCGTCCCAGCGGTTCTTGTTGCGGTCCGCGTTGTAATGATCACCGATGAAGAAGATGCTGCCGCCGTTCTCTACATAATCCGCCATCGCCTGCTGTTCGCTGGCTTTGTAGGGATTGTTAGCCTCGGCTACGATGAAGACGTCATAATCCGCAAGATCACTGAGAGTAATCGGAGTGGTCTTCCGCAATTCTTTGACATAGTAACCTTCCTGTGCAAGCGCATTACCAAAGTCGGAAAAAGCGCCGTTGATGACCCAGTCAGCCGCTCCGGCAGTCTGTTCATGCGTGTTATCGAATAGGATCTTCTGGCCCGCATGCTCATTAACCACCTTGGCTTCAATAAACGGTGCCGGATCGTTTGGCCCGTCAGCATATACCGGAGAGCCGGCTCCGAACGCGAACAGCTGGAGCGGTACAGCTACCGCCGCTGCAACTGTACTGTTCATCAGCCTCTTTTTCCAACCTGAATGCTTCTTCTTCATATCCTTCCTCCTCAGGAAATAGACTGGCAGACTATTCAAGAACAGCCGCCTGCTTGACGTCTAATATCCTAGCTCGCAAGGATTAAGAAAAACACCGGTTTTTGTAAACTGCTGTAAAATTATACTTTTGGCCTACAAGACCGGGAAAAACAGCCGAATGATGGGAATGATTATGAATAAAATGGCCTATGTCATTTAGTGCCTTTCCCTATTAGAACTCTTTATAGAAATCATCCCGCATTTCGGAAACCGCAAGATAGCATTCTTTTCCTTCCAGCAGCCTTGCCGGTACTCTCCATACCTTTCCATAGTAGTAACTGTCGGCAATCAGCTTACCATCAGCGTAGATCTGTGCGGCATCACCGTAGTAATCAATATTGATAAAGCCCTGATTTCCTGTAACTGAAATTTTCCGCCACGTAACCTTGCGCTCACCGCCGAGATGAAGTTCTTCAGTATGTCCCGGTTCGAAAGGAAGGTGATCCACATCCGTGAAAGCTGCGGCCGGCTCTGTGTAAGACTGCAGGACAGATCTGTATTCAAAATCCTCGCCGTTCCAGTACCAATAGTTAAAATCGCCTTCGCGGGCGGAGCAGATTTCGTCATTCGCCTCGTACAAGTCGCATTTGTCGCCAAGGTACAGCTCTCCGTCCAGTCTGCGTACATATCTGGCCTCATCCCAGGAAAGTGTAATTATGGTGACACCATTCACCCGGAATGCCGACTTCCTCCCCGTCGCAGGGGTAAAGCTCTGTCCATCCGCGAATTGGTATTCCGCTGCTATACCCGGAATTTGCACAAAGAAATAATTGTCTTCCTGTCTGCATAGCGGCTGTGCCGTTGCATAATCCAGCATGTTTCCGGACAGGTCCATTTTGAACGGCATAAAGAAGCTGACATCTCCACTTACATCAATGGGCGGGAACACTACGGACCCTGTATCGATTACAGCACCGCGTATATCTTCAAGCTTTGACAGCCTCTGGTAATGGTTCACGAATACATATCCGCTTGTACCGTCTGTACGCATTACGTACCGGAGGGACGCGGTGTCATCCTGTTTTAAGGAATGAGCAGCCTCCACTCTGACCATCGGAGCAAACGATTCCTGGAAATCCTGGACAAATAAATGCAGAAGATTCAGCAATCTGTACTGCTCTCTTACCTCTCCATACTCCGACAAAGCTGTCTGATAGTCATAGGAAAGTATCGGATAGTCATTCGGATAGCCGGTGGCTTTGGATTCCTGGAATGTGGACAGCTTACCGATCTGATTGGTTCCGCCATGGTACACATAATAGCCGATCAGGTTGTTGCCGTCCCCGAGCTTTACGAGCGAAACAGCATAAATGTCCATTCCCTCCACAATATATCTGCGGTGATGGGTCGATTGAAGACCTCCTCCCAGTTCACAGGTTGCAAAAGGATATCTTTCATACGGAAGCTGCCATTCTCCGTCTTCTGCTGTGTGGCTTGGCAGGAGATCCGTACCGATTCCTGTATCATTCCGCAATCCGGTAAAGAAATAATGGGGAGAAGGCGGAAGCGGGTTCGTATGCTCCTCCCATGGCGCATCGCAGTAGCCTCCGAATACAGGAACCACCTCATCCACCGGAATTTTGGCGCCGGCTACAGCATTCCAGCCTGTTACTGTATAAATAGGAGCAATCATTCCGCATTCTATGGCGATTTCTTTTAAAGTGGCCAGATGTTCGGCATCATTTGTCAGCTCATTGTCCAACTGAACAGCGATGATGTTGCCACCGTCCTTATAGAAAAGACCCTGCACCTGTTCAGCAATTTTTCCGTAGTAAATACGCGTTTTATTAAGGTACTCCGGATTATTCTCGCGAAGCTTGTAAGGTTTAATCAGCAGCCAATCCGGATAACCGCCGTTCCGGCATTCTCCATGTGCCCAAGGGCCAATGCGGATTACGACTTCCAGTTCGGCCTTCCGGCATTCCAGAACAAAGGCGCGAATATCATTGTCACCGGAGAAGTTGAACTCCCCTTCAATCTCCTCGTGATAAATCCAGAATAAATAAGTAGAGACGACTGTAATGCCGCCTGCTTTCATTTTGCAGAGCTCTTCGTACCAGTAGTTCCGGTCATATCTGGAGAAATGAAACTCTCCCATTACCGGCACTTGCGGTTTTCCGCTGCGGGTAATATATAGGCTTTCTACGTCAAGCCGGTCTCCCGCCGGGTTTTCTCCTCCGAGATTTAAATGATTCTTCAGAATGACCGGCTGCTTAAACTCTTTGAATTTGTACATATACTGTCTTCCTCTCTCTTAGCTTAGGCTATCCTTATCTTATGTCGCCATTGTAACTCACCGGGCATTCAGGCTGTTAGGATTAAGATGTAGAAAAAACAGTACAAAATGAACATTTATCTTACCTCCAGCGTAATCCGCGTTACATAATCCTCCGGATTTTTGACAGCCACATCGTCGATCAGGTACTCCTCGTAAGCATATTCTCCCTGTGTTAAACCCAGTTCACCGATATAATTGAACATTTGGATATAGGTCTCGTCCAGCTTATCGTAGCACCCGTGATGGTATCCGACTGCGTACCTGCCTTTCGGCTTGGTGAATGTTTTCAGGTTCGTGCTGTTACTATTGGTTTTCACGAAGTAATACACAGCAGAGCCGTCTTGCGTCAATAAATTCCGGATTTCAACCATCGTACCGATAAAAGAGGAAGCATCAAACTGTGTAAGCTGATCAAATTTACGAAAGTCATTACTCCATTCCAGATATCCTGCTCGCGGATCGCCGTCCGCAATGACTCCGCTCCGGATCAGCCGCTCCTCCTCCTGGTCCTCCAGCCGAAATTCCCCATGCCTGGCAGCCAGACCTTCCTCGGCAAAGGTAATCGTCTCTTCCAGCACCTGCCGGTTCTCCTGCAGCTTCGCGATTTCCTTATCAATATGAAGAATTTCTTGTTTCGCCATTTCAATCATCCGTCCGGCCGTCCGGTTATCCAGATAGCTGCGGATTTCCTTGAGCGGCATTTTCAGATCCTTCAGAATTTGGATGAGTAAAAAAACATCCAACTGCCGGTGCGAATAATAACGGTAGCCTTTTTCGTTCGTTAAGGCAGGCTTCAGCAGACCGATCTCATCGTAATGAAACAGTGTCCGCTTGTTCACATCACAGAGCCTTGCAAATTCTCCAGTGGTCAGATAAACCTCTGTTTTGTTCTTGTCCATTAGGGCCTCCTTGACTATCCGGTTACGGTATACCCTATTCTATACCATATTGTCTTACAACCCATAATCATACCCATAGGAGAATCAACCATGACCCCATTATTCAAAAACCGTGTGTTCTTAATTGTTGCAGGCGCCGATCTGCTTCAGCAGGCCGGAATCTGGATCCGGAATATGGCGCTGCTGTTCTACATCATGGAGCAGAGCGGCAACGATCCTGTAGCCGTCTCTCTGCTCACTACGCTGGAGTATCTGCCCATCTTCTTGTTCTCCCTAATCGGAGGCACCTTTGCTGACAGGTGGGAACCGAAGAAAACAGTAATCGCCGGTGATACGCTGAGCGCCGTCTCGATTCTGCTGATTCTGCTGCTGGTGCATGCAGGTCTTTGGCAGGCCGTATTTGTCGCCACCGTCGTGTCAGCCATCGTCAGCCAGTTCTCCCAGCCTTCATCTTCGGTTCTGTTCCGGCAGCATGTGCCGGAGAACCAGGTGGGCACAGCCGTCGGTATTACACAAAGTATGATGGCGGTATTTACAATCTTAGGTCCAATCCTTGGCACATTCATCTACACGCAGCTTGGTCTCTATGCTTCACTGATCGCACTCATGCTTGTCTTCCTGGCGGCTGCGGCGATCCAGCTGCTGCTGCCGGGTTCGAGCCGGGAAGCCCGCACGGAACAGACTTCACCCTGGGAGGATCTGAAGGATGGGCTGCGTTACGTATGGGACAGCTCCAATCTCCGCCTGACCGCTGCGCTTTTTCTGATCAGCGGGCTGTCCATCGGACTAACCCAGCCGCTGGATGTCTTCGTCGCTATGCAGCGGCTGGGCCTTCCCAAAGAAAGCGTTCAGTGGCTTACCGCTTCAGAAGGTATCGGCATGCTTGCGGGCGGCCTGCTTGCTGCGGCCTGCGCCGCCTGGGTCGGGCGCTACCGCCGTGAGGTGATGACGGGGATTATGCTCATTTGGGCGGTGCTCACGTTCATCGAGGTGCTGTCCGTCTGGCCGCTGCTGACGGCGGGTGCCCGCATTTTATCCGGACTGTGCACCGCCTTCTTCCAGGTTATTTTCAGCGCTTTTATGATCCAGGAGGTTCGTAAAGAGTATATCGGGCGGACGAACGGTGTCATGATTCCGGTAATGATGGCGGGCATGCTGCTGGGTACGGCGGCCTCCGGCCTGCTTATGAATCATTTTTCACTGTTTACCGTTTACGGTCTGTCGGCGCTTCTGATTCTATCCTGCTGTATCCTGACGCTTCGGTTGAAGCTGGGCCGCACCGGGAATGCTCAGGCTGCCGTGTCTATGAAAGATAGCTTAGCTCCTGAATCCGAGTTAAGATAACAATGAAAAGGCCGCACCCAGGCTTCGCTCCCGATGACAAAAGGGATGCCGCCTAAGTGTGGCCTTATGAATAAACAATCCGGAGCATAGCACGCTGTTCTTAATGACTTTGAATATACAGCTCGTTCAATATCTTTCCTGAGCGGTAAGCATGTTGAGGCAGCTCTGCTTCAATGAAAGCTTTTACTTCATTTTGTTCGATATCATACATAACCTCAATTTCTTTGGCAAAAAGAATATGCCCTTCTTCAAGAACTTTCGCTAAGTTTGCCGCGCGCCGCGGTCTAAGTCCGTTATTAACGATTTGCTGAAGACCTTCTCTATAGGTATCCAGAGATCTGGTGCCTACAATTTTAACCCCTTTTTGGTCTTCATTGACCATAATGAGGGTCGGGAATCCCCGTACACCCAGGCGTGAGGCCAGCTGAAAATCTTCCTCCAGCATTTCCTGGGCAGCAGGCGTTGCGGAATCCTCAACGATTTTTTCGCCATCCAGGCCCATTTGGTTCACAATTTCCGTCAATACTGCCTCTTCACCGATATTTTGATTGAAGGCGAACACAGCTTCACGTGCGCGTCTTAAAAATTCATGTTCTTTGCCCGGCTGATTACTTTGGATCACCTTAAATACTCTTGATGGAGGGTATGATGACAGGATTGGATTAGTAATCCACAATGACCCGTCTATCGGCATTCGGGAGTGGCCCCCGACTTCTCTCCAATGCCCGGCCACGTCAGAAGGCTTTTGAATTCCGTTGCTCCCGTCAGAGAATCCATTCCAGCCTGCCAGCAAGCCGCCCATATTCACTTTTAAATCAAAGTATTGGCCATATTCTTGAATGAAGCGGTTCAGAACAGGCTCTAAGGCCCAGCAATGGGAACAAATCGGATCTGTAAAATAATATAAAGTAACTTTCTTCTCTGTCTGATTCAGATCCACTGCTTCTATAGGTTTAGCATCTGCAACCCCGCATACTCCTGTTTCCAGATCACACATCATGTTTTGACTGCTCATGTCTTTTGCCTGCCTTTCCTATTGAAATCCGGTATAGTATGATTATAAAATGTATAAATAAATCGACAAGTACTATTATTTTTAATACCTGGTATATAAATGATACTTTTGGAGGAGTCAAAATGAAATATGAATTGAATCTGGAGCAGCTTTGTCCCGCAACCTTTGCCTTTCAGGTAATTGGCGGGAAGTGGAATCTGCCGATTCTTGCATTTCTAAGCGAGGCAGACTCTATCCGGTACAACGAATTAAAAAGAAAGCTGAACGGCATCACCGGGACGACATTAACCAATTGCCTGAAAGATCTAATAGATAACGGTATCGTCCACCGGGAGCAATATAACGAGGTGCCTCCGCGGGTCGAATATTCACTCACACCGTCCGGAAAAGAGCTGGTCCCCCTCATTGAAGCCATCGTAGCCTGGGGAGAAAAGAATGTGCATTTACTCAACAAGTGAATTTTAAAAACACCCCTTCAACTGTTAATATATAGTATATGCCCATGAAAACAGCGTCCAGAGGGTATCAGTCATGAAGAAGATTGTAAGAGTCAGCATCGTATTGATTTCTTTATTTGCTTCAACACCAGAACCTATAATTCCTTGGAAATGCTAATGCTAACGGACCCCAGATCCGTTATTTTGCGCTAGAGGTGTGTTTTGAAATCCTAACGGACCCTAGATCCGTTATTTCATTCGAAAGGGCTTAATGTACCCACCATTTAGCAGAATAAAGGAACTACGGTCCGTTAGCGAAAAGATGAGGGCGATTCTCGGCAAATAACGGACGCAGTGTCCGTTAGCGTCTGAAAGAGGACGAGGAATATAGCGGTTGCAGCGTACGCAGACATGGAAACACAGCAAAGAAACCCAAGATCATTAAAAGAGCTGGGTTTCTTATCACCTTGACCGCAAATGATATTGCGGCTTTTCATTCCTGTTTATCCGATTACTTCAATTTTTCGTTATCAAAAGTATGAAACAGTGCTGCGGCACCAATCAGGCATCTTCTTTTACAAACCTGAATTAGGGGCCAATCGTTTTAAGCGCATCCCAAAAAGCTGCGAGAGAAAACAACAGCAGAATCAAACCAGCCAAACCGATTGCATTCGAAAAGACAATATCCCTGATCAGCTTCTTTCTGGCAGCCGTATCTTTAGGCAGTTTTCGCATTTTTCGCAGCAATAGTATTGCTGCAGACGTTCCATATTCCTTCTTCAAGTACCTCTGGATACCTACACTAAGAAAGGCAGTCAATAAAAATGCTATGAAGTATGCCAGGTCCAATTCCTCCTCACCTTTACTGCATACTATTATATGTTTATAAATAACTCTCGGTAAATGCGAAAAAAGAATCAAAACGCAGCTCAGTGAACACGGTAAATTTTTTTAATAACTGCGGGTACACCAGCTGCAAGGGTAAACGCTGGTATGTCTTCTTTGACAAAGGCTCCCCCGCCAATAGTAGACCAGCAGCCGATATGGCGTTTCTCCCTTACAGAAGCTGCAATTCCAATAAAAGCTCCTTCATCTACAGTTACATTTCCGGCCAAACGGACGCCAGGGGCTATGCTGACATAATTACCAATTACCACATCATGGCTTAGGCTGGCTCCCCGGTTGATATTGACGTGCTGTCCAATCTTTATATTGCCGGACAGGAGTGCTCCCTCAAAAATGATGCTGCCTTCTCCGATACTGTTTCTGCGGGATATTTGTACAAGGGGGTGTACCAGCGGAGATGAAATACGGAAACCTGATTTTAAAGTTGTGATAACGAACCGCTTTTTTAAAGCCGGATCACCCACTCCGCTGCATACCAGCTCCACCTCATTTTTTAACAGCTTAATATCATCGAGTGTCCCCAGAACAGGAACGCCATCGACCATTTGGCCTTTCATCTCCGGCCGCTCGTCTAAAAATCCTTCGACATGAATTTCTAATTCTTCACATAGCCAATGAACCTCTCGGGCATGCCCTCCCGAACCCCAAATAACAATTTTCCTCATCCGCTTGTTTCTCCTCCCAGGCTGTTTAGCACTTTTACAATCCTACGGATATGGGTCTCGTCCAGCTCCTCCCACAAAGGCAAGCTGACAATATGTTGGGCAAAATATTCTGTAACCCCAAGTGGCGAGTAATGGCAGCCTGAAAATTGCTGCTGCTGATGGCAGGCGGGGGAAAAATAAGTTTTGGCTTCAATCGAACAGGTTGCTAAAGCATCAAGCACTTCGAGGTTGCTGATGGAATCCGGGCTGCTGATGGATATAAATTGATGAACAACAGATCCTTGTAACTGCTGCATCAGCCATCCGCGCTGTAATAAACCGGCTTGCTGAAGCTCCCGCAGATAACATTCATAGATTATTTTCCGATTCTTCTGTACCCTGTCAAATTGGTCCAGCGTCGCCAATGCAATAGCCGCAGTATATTCGGACATTTTGCTGTTGAGCCCTTGAAGAACCGACTCTCTGCTGCTCGAAAAACCAAAGTTTCCACTCTGGCGGATACGCTTGATCAGCCCGTCGTCCATACTGTAAACCAGCCCGCCTTCGCCCACTCCGAATGACTTAGTAGCATGAAAGCTGAAGACCACGGCTCCTTCAAAACCTCTGCCAAAGTGAGTGGCTTCTGCCCCCTCCGAAGTTAATGTACCAAAGCTGGAAGCGGCATCAATGACTACAGGAATCCCCTGCTGAAGAAGCTGGTTATATACGGATAAATCCATTGAAGAACCGAATGTAGCGTATGGAATGATAACGGCAATCTCATCCCCCAGTTTTTTAACAATCCATTCCAGCTGTTCCCTGTTCATCTGCCAATTGCCCGGCTCAATATCCAGGAAGTAGGGTTCGAGTCCGCACCACTTGGCCGCCAGCGGTGTGGCTGCAAAAGTGAAGCTTGGCATAATCGCATATTTACCCTTAGATCGTTTGGATTGAGAAATGGCGAGCATGAGTCCGATGGTAGCGTTATGAACGGTCACGGAAGAACCGGCACCGCCGAACATACGTGTAATGACGCGTTCTTCAAACAGGCTGTTTAAGGGGCCGTAATTGGAGTAGATCCGGGCAGCTTCGATTTGGTCATAATAAGGAAGGAACCGGTCCTTTTTCACCAATTTTGGACGCAAGAAAGGAATCTCAAACATGTTCATCCCCCTTCAGACTTATAATGTACAGAGCCAAATTTACCCGTCCAACGTTTGTAATATCCGTTCTATGCGTTGAATATCTGCAGTGAATGCCGGTTTGCCTTTTACACGCTCGTAATAGGACAGCAGTGCAGATTTATATACACCGTCAGATGCTAGAAATCCATTTTCTCTTGAGGCAATTACGATATCTAACCATTCACTGAATGCTGTCAGCCCAAGGGTTTGATTATTCTGGTTAGGGTGGATGCGGAAAAAGCTTAACGCTTCAGCAATGTAAACGGCTTTCCCTTTGGACAATAAGTTCAGCCAGGACGCCAAATCATTGAGCAGAGAGTACTGTTTTCCCTGATAGACTCCAAATTTCTCGGTAAGATCTGCTTTTTTAAATAACACGGTAGTGGGTTCTCCGATCATGTTTAAGCACCGGCTTAATACAATATTTCCGAGCATCTTTCCATCCATAACCCGTGTCTCTTCATATAATTTTTTTGTTGCATACAGCGGCGGAATTATCTCCCCGTTTTCATTAATGGTCTGTCTATAAGAGGTAACCAGCGTAACATCCTCAAAGTTTTGATAAAAATAAAGCATTTTCGCTATTTTTTCTCTATGAAACAGGTCGTCATCCATTAAATAATTGATATATTCCCCGGTTGCCAGGTCGAAACATTTATGCCAGTTTTCAAGAAAGAGATTTCGGTCATTTTTATAATACCGGATTTGCGGAAAGGTGCGTAAAAGAGGGTCCATCATCTCCTGTACGCCGGTATTGCTGCTGTCATCGCAGATGATAATTTCGATATTCGGGTAAGTCTGCTTCAGGACACTGTCGATGGCGGTTTGGAGGGTACCTGGCCGGTTATAGGCTGGTATTACTACACTCACTAATGGGCATTCCACACGACTCCACCTTTCTGGTCTGGGTACTGCACATACAATTGAACACGTACATACATATATATTATTTATTCGTAGAAATGTTGATAAAAATATGCTCACAACCAGTAAAGGGGAATGATCATGTCACTCAATTTCACGCCACTGCTGACAACGCATCTGTTTGTATCCAAGACTGTGTTAAAAGAAGATGTGGAAGAATTGATAGAACGCCTGGAAAAAGGCCATATCACGGTTAACCTGTACGAAACAGAGCATTCCTTGCAGGAGAACAGCTTTGGTCAGCCGCGTGTATACGTTTCAATCGGTGAGGAGTGGCGGGAATTTTCAGCATTAACCAGTCTGCCACATCACGAAAAAATACGCTGGCTGCATTTCCTTGCAGCAAATGAAATCCAACCTTCCCATTTGTTTTTCTGCTGGCTCCATGCCACGAACCCTCTCCCGGAGAATCGGCTGATTCCATCTTCCCGTTTTTCTTCAGACACTCCCTTGATATCCGTCTTTACTGCAACCTACAGGTCCAAAGAAAAAATAGAACGTCCTTATCAGTCCTTATTAAAACAGACCTACGCGAATTGGGAATGGGTAATAGTGGATGACTCCGGCGACGAAGATGAGACCTATACGAAATATTTGCTTCCGCTGAAGGACCACAGGGTCCGCAGGTACCGTCAGGATTCCCGTAATGGTTATATCGGTGCCATCAAAAGATATGCGGCAGGGCTCTGCCGGGGAGAAATTTTGGTTGAAGTCGATCATGATGATGAGCTAAGACCTGATTGTCTGGAGAAGATTGTACGTGCATTTCAGCAGAATCCGGAATGCGGATTTGTATATGGCGATTGTACAGAGGTGTATGCAGAGAGCAATCATGCACATTGGTACGGCTGGGATTGCGGTTTCGGGTACAGTGTACATTACCGGGTCTGGCTGCATGATATGAACAGGTGGCAAAATGCACATAAACATACAACCCTCAACGCGAAAACCATTTCACACCTTGTCGGGTTGCCTAATCACCCCCGGGCGTGGACAAGTGACTGCTATCACCTGATCGGAGGACATCGGACTGAATTATTGGTCGCAGATGATTACGATTTGCTGGTACGGACGTTTCTTTGTACCAAATTTGTTAATATCCCTGATTTACTGTATATCCAATATCGAAATGAAAATGGAAATAACACTACGTTCCTTAGAAATAAACAGATTCAGGTTCTGGTCAGGGAGTTGTACAGATCGTATCTGCAAAGAATTTCTGTGAGGCTCAAGGAGCTTGGTCTGCCGGAGCAATTACCGTATAACCGTATATGGATGACTTCTCCGGATGATCCTGCCAGAAAAACTGCTCATGTGATACAGGAAGATGCTTCCCGTTCTTCATTCCTCTTCCCTGTCTCCTATGACTCCCCTGAACAAGAGAACACTCAATTACTAAAAACGCTTCAAAAGGGACTTGAAAACAATTTTAAGGAGATTGAGGTTGTGGTTGTCGGGAGAATCCCGCAGTACCTTGAGGCCTATGCCTCCAAAGCTCCTACAGGTGCCATCCGCTGGTGGCCGATGGAGCAGGAGGATTCGATCGAAACCTGTATCCAATATGCCAAATATATTGCCTCCTGTAAGGAAAAAGTGGTTGTGCTGCCTTGAATCAAGAGCTTTTGCTGAAGTTCCTGGTTATTTTACGGGTTTCGGCAAAGGTTTTTTCAGCTCTGAAAAAATGACCCAAAAGTTATATATAACCTTTGAGTCATCGAAGTATTTCTTAAGCTGGTCCTTGCTCGCCCTGAACGCCCTGAGGTCCTTGCTCGCCTTGGAAGCCCTGAGGTCCTTGCTCACCTTGAACGCCTTGAGGTCCTTGTGCACCTTGGAATCCTTGAGGTCCTTGCTCGCCCTGAACGCCCTGAGGTCCTTGCTCACCTTGGAATCCTTGAGGCCCTTGTTCGCCTTGAACACCCTGAGGTCCTTGTGCACCTTGGAATCCTTGAGGTCCTTGCTCGCCCTGAACGCCCTGAGGTCCTTGTGCACCTTGGAATCCTTGAGGTCCTTGCTCACCTTGGAAGCCCTGAGGTCCTTGCTCACCCTGAACGCCTTGAGGTCCTTGCTCACCTTGGAATCCTTGAGGCCCTTGTTCGCCTTGAACGCCCTGAGGTCCTTGGTTACCTTGGAATCCTTGAGGTCCTTGGTCACCTTGGAAGCCCTGGGTTCCTTGCTCACCCTGAACGCCCTGAGGTCCTTGCTCGCCTTGGAATCCTTGAGGTCCTTGCTCACCCTGAACGCCCTGAGGTCCTTGTGCACCTTGGAAACCTTGAGGTCCTTGCTCACCCTGAACGCCCTGAGATCCTTGCGCACCTTGGAATCCTTGAGGTCCTTGCTCGCCCTGAACGCCTTGAGGTCCTTGTGCACCTTGGAATCCTTGAGGTCCTTGTTCGCCTTGAACACCCTGAGATCCTTGCGCACCTTGGAATCCTTGAGGCCCTTGTTCGCCTTGAACGCCCTGAGGTCCTTGCTCGCCCTGAACGCCTTGAGGTCCTTGCTCACCTTGGAATCCTTGAGGTCCTTGCTCGCCCTGAACGCCTTGAGGTCCTTGGTCACCTTGGAAGCCTTGAGGTCCTTGTGCACCCTGGAATCCTTGAGGCCCTTGGACACCCTGAATGCCTTGAGGTCCTTGTGCACCCTGGAATCCTTGAGGCCCTTGGACACCCTGAACGCCTTGAGGTCCTTGTGCACCCTGGAAGCCTTGAGGTCCTTGTGCACCCTGGAAGCCTTGAGGTCCTTGTACACCCTGGAAGCCTTGAGGTCCTTGTGTGCCCTGGCCTTGAGGTCCTTGTGTGCCTTGAGGCCCTTGATCCCCTTGAGGTCCGGGATCGCCTTGAGGCCCTGCTGTCTCAGTTCCTAAAAGTTCATCAGACACTAACCGGTGGGCAGGCACCAATGCCCCGGCTGCATCTCTGCCCCAAACAGATATTTGAGTCTCACTTTCAGCTGCACCGCTTGTGGTAAAGTTAAATTCGAATCCATTGAAACTGGCAAAATAGCTCCTGGTTAAAACTTCGTTAGGTTCCAAGGAGACTAATTCTTGGACATAAAGTGTTCTGGTACCATCCAAAGTGTAACCCTGGATCAAAACGAAAGAAGAATTCGCAGCACTACGGTTATCCATTTTAATCAGAACGGTTTGAGTAGGTCTGACTCCGCTAACTGGTTCGTTTGCAATGGGTCCTGTTGATAATAATGGCACTAAGCATCCCTCCTTTCAGCATTAATGTAAATCTGATTTTTTAAAGTGAACAGAAAATTCTTTGAATTGAACTCTGCTCCCAATATTCTATTTATCAACTGTTGATATGATTGTGGTCATGTCCTCTGCACGCCTGCTGATTTTAAAATTCCAGCTGTTCTTCTGCAACAATACGCTGAACATCAATGATTTCTCCGCTTCCGCTTCTACCCCAGACTGAAACATCAGTACTGGCTTCTGCTGAACCGCTTGTTGTAAACACGAATTCATATGCATTGAAGTTTGCTCCATAATTTCTTGTAATCACAGCATTGGGGGCTACAACTAATTCTTCCAGTACATAAAGGGTTCTTACGCCGTCTAAAATATACCCTTGAATCAAAATTGCAGTAGCATTTGCAGAATCACGGTTAACGATTTTAACAGTAACTTGTTGAATTTGTCTTATCCCGTTAACCGGATCGTTAGCAACAGGCCCAGTGGATAACAATGCCATTCATCCAACCCTCCTTTACTATAATTTTCAATAAATTTAATGCCGGTTATAAAAAAGATTACTGGCTATTTCTATGTATTATATTAATAACGTATTATGTATGCTTGTTTGTTTACCTGTATGGAATATTCTTTGAATAGGCATTGTTGGTCTGTAAAAACATAAAAAAAGCACACCATCACTATCAGTCAGGAGTGCTTTTTATGAATCTCACCACTTAAATTCCCATATTCTGCTCAGTTCCGCTCAGTTCCGCCCATAGTAAAGCTTCTTATTCATTACATCCACCAAATACAAAATATCAATGTTCTTGGGACTGCGGTCCACTGCAAGCCGCTCGACCGGAATGCCAGGGGCAAGTGAAGTTTCTGTCCAGCCGCCGCCGCTGTTTACTGCCATAAATGCCCGGTCGGTTCCGCTGCTTTTGACATAATAAATTCTCGAAGACTCGCCTGTCCAGGTCACATCGATAGCTGCATTGGTCGGAGCGGTATTATAGACAGTCTGCAATGACCAGCCGCCTGTTCCATAAGTAGCCTGCTTCACCGAGAAAATGTTACTGCCCTCTTCGCGGTAGCGGTAAGCGATAACCGGGCTGTTCGCGGAATCCACCGTCATCTTGGCGCTTTGCACACCTGGTCCGCCCGGATCACTGCCGCTTTGCACATAAGTTTCTCCAGGAGCCAAAGGCTGTACAATATCTGCAGTAGTCAGTGACACAGGCGGGGATACAGGCGTTCCGTCCGCTTTGGTAAATACCTGTGTGGAAGGGCTGTATTTCAGATAGGATAACTGGTGCCTGAGGGGGCTGGCGGCAAAATGTGCCCATTCGAACAAGATATGCAGATCACCGTTACCATCGAAAACCAGCTCGTCAGGGTAAACCGAACGGTTAAGGTGGGCGGCAATGACTTTGACCTGACTCCATACAGAATCGGCATTATTCCAGCGGAACAGTACGGCTTCCCTTTTGCCTGCCGGATCTTTGTCTGCACGGACCATAAGGTATAAATCACCGTTCGGTGCGGTAGTCACCACCGGATAGGTTACAGTCATCCCTTGAGGCAGTTCATCCGAGTGATTCTGGGGAATCCCGCCGACTGTATCCGAGCGGAAATACCGCCATTCATTACTGTGCATGGAGGCGAACACATGGAACCGTCCGCTGCCGTCTCTGGCCATGGAGGGCTGATTATGGCCGAGATCGTTAATATATTCTGCAGGAGTGGTGCCGTTCATAAGCGGAAGCTTGCTCCAGTTGCCGTCGTTGTCCCGTCTTGCTATAGCGATTGTATGTTTATTGGTGGATGTAATGCCCGGTGCATTATAGGCCATATAAGCATATTCGAAGCCCTGCCCGTAAGTATCAAGAGGAGACCACCATCCGGCCTGGTTGCTGGCATCCATCGGAAAGGGTACCTCTTCCAGCACGGCGGCAGCGCTCCCCGTTCCTGCCGGCAGCAGTGTCATCAGTGCCAGCATTACCAAACTGAGCTTCCATTTGTTTATTCCCTTCATTCGTTCCGCCTCCTTAGATATCCACTTTTTTGTAAACGTATTCAAAACTACTCAGCCTTTCCTCCTTTCCTATCTGTTTATAAGGTCCCGCAGGCCCAAGAATAGCATGCTGCAGGCGGAATTGTTACTGTACTATTGCAGGATTGCTGTACTGGAGAGCATATGAGATATTTTACTGCAATAAAAAAAAGCCCGGATCGGGCTTGAGTAATACCGGATTAATTTCCGTAGACTTCAAATGAATAATGCCCCGCACTCAAGCCCTTGGGTAATCCGTTGTAGACTATTCTTACATACCTTGCGCCGGCATTGAACCGGTCGGTCCGGATCTGATCAGTCAAAGTTTGACCCGTCTGATTCGAGGCTACATTCCAGTCCATCCCGTTAACAGAGGTTTGAATGACATAGAGGAAATTCCCTTCCTGATAAAACTTCACCCGGATGCCTGTAAGAGACTGTTCCCTTCCCAGATCGACCTGCCACCAATGTCCCGCGAGATCATCCCCGGCCAGCCAATATGTATGGCCTATACCGTCGTTGCCTTTTTAAGCTTCGTGACTGTTATCTTTTGCACTATCACAGGTCGATGGTTTCCCCAAAGCCAGCTCTTGTCCTTGAGGAGGCAGAGCTGTTTCTGAAGACAAGTTAGTTTCTTTCTTCTTCAGCAGCTCGCGGAGTTCGCCAGTCTCCAGGGATAAAGTGGGTTCAAATGCATCAGTGGACATATATTCAATCAGGCTTGCGCGGAGCTGTGCTGCTGCAGGCCTATTCTCCAATGCGTCCTCAATGTTAATGCCGCAGAGGAGCAGCTTCCCCCTGCCGATTTTGTACTCTGCCAGATTAGTCAGCTTCCGGTTATGATAGAAGTTAGGAATAACCTGGACGACCGGTTCGAAGGGCAGATCATGATTAATTATAAGTGAGACGGAATGATCGAGCAAATCCTTCCATTGATGTTCTGCATACTCCCTTGTCGGAAATCCTTTAAGTGCCGGATGAACAGGATTCACGATAATCCCGCATGGGTTCTCTGTTGCAAAGTGTACCGGACTCCAGAAGACCGGGTGGAACTTTCCTCTGGCCGTATGTTCTAACTCCTCCTCTTTGAGCAGGAACAGAACCCGCTCCCCGCCTGCCAGCTTATGCAGCAGATCATCATCCAGCGTGCTTGTAATTGTAATGCCCGGCTCAAGATCCGTCCGCTCCTCTGCAGGTGTGTATACCCAGATTGGCCATTCGTTACGGATTTCCGTACCCAGCAATTCCAATGAAACAGTCAGCCGGCTGCTGATGCGGATTTGTCTCAGCGCTTCTGTCGTGAATTGTCCAAGCGCAATGCCGGAACCAAAGGGGATCTTTTCTGCTTCTGCAAAACCATGATCGAGAAGGTTCCCTTCCTCATCCGTAATACTCCATTTCATACGGGCCTCTGTCAGCTCGCTCTGGCCAAAATGTGCAATATTTATGTCTGC